>CACLWE010000004.1 GCA_902610585.1 uncultured Pelagibacteraceae bacterium | reverse complement strand
AGTTTATTAATAGTATTGCCATTGATGGATATACTGCCAGATAATGGATTTAAGAATCCACATATCAGAGACAAAAGAGTAGTTTTACCAGAACCACTTTCCCCCAATAAGAGAACTTTTTCACCTTTTTTAATTTCAAGGCTTGGGACAAATATTTTAAAATTACTTTTTTTTGACCAGTAGAAATTTAGAGACTCGATCTTAATTATACTTTCATCCAACTAGATTTTTCCTTTTAAGTCTATGAAAGGCTCATCTCCTTCCACTTCAAAACCCGTAGAACCTTTTTCAGATACAAACTGTACCTCAAGTTCTCCAGAGTTTGGAAAATTAGTAAAATATGGAAAGCTTATTCTGTCAATTTCTTTTATGTTTTCGCAGTTAAATGAGTAGTGAGCTACAAATTCATTGTGAGCCTCTTCATCGTGATCATCGTGGTCATCGTGGTCATCATGCTCATCATGGTCATCGTGGTCATCGTGCTCATCATGGTCATCGTGATCATCATGGTCATCGTGATCATCATCTTGATTGACCCCAATTTCAGAATTTACTAAATTACAATTTGAGGACTCGGGAAGACTAAAAATATTATCAAAATTTCCAAATTTTTCTAAAGCTGCATTTACAAGAGCAATATCAGACTCAGTTTTAGCTTCATATTCAAAACCTACAATATCAGCTCCAGGAATAAAAAATTCAAAATCTATGGCATTTCCTTCAATAGCAATATTTAATTCACCAACACCATGCTCATGTTTATCAACTTGTCTTGTTTCTTCAGCCACCGAAACTGATACCATTGCAGATATTAGTAGCGAATAATAAATATTTTTTTTCATCCATGCTCCCTTTTTAATTTAAAAAATTTTATTGAAAAAAATTTTGTGTGTCTAGAAAAATGTTATTTTATAACATTGTATAATCTATTGATTCATATTTTGAAGATGTTTTTGATCACATGTCTTACAAGTGCCGAATAACTCTAAATTATATCCACTTAATTTAAGACCATTCATATCTCTTACTTCAGACAAATATTTATAAAGTTTTTTATCACTTATCTCATCTATTTGATCACAGCTTTTACAAATTGAAAAAATTGTTCCATGCGGTTCCACACATTTTGAATTGCAAGCAACAAATGCATTTTGACTTTCAATTTTATGTATTTTCCCAATTTTTATTAACTTTTCTAGGGCTCTATAGACTTGAGGTGGGGCTTTGATTCCTCGTTTATTGACATTGTTTAGAATAGAGTAAGCTTTAACGGGTCTGTTAGATTTTTGTATGAACTCGAGTACAATTTTTTGGTTTTTTGTTAACTTTTTACTATTTTCATTCATAATTTTTTTTTCTGATTCTCATTAATGATAGGATAAATAAAATTAAAGCAACTACAACAATTGATGGTCCTGATGAAGTGTTTATTTCAAAAGAAGCATACAGTCCGATCAAAACCGATAATAGACCGCCAATAATAGATAGTATTACCATTTGTCTTGGATTATCAGATAGATTACGAGCCATTGCAGTTGGTATAATTAGTAAACCAGTTATAAGAAGTACGCCGATCATCTTAATAGATATTGCAATCAGGGCTGCAAGTAAAATTGTGAATATGGCATTTACTCTTTCTGGCTTCATACCTTCAGCTTCAGCTAACTCATAATTTACTGTTGATGCAAAAAGAGGTTTCCAAATATAGCTTAAAACTGCAAGTATCAAAGCCCCTCCAATCCATATTACTAGCAAGTCATTCGAATTAACTGAGAGAATATCTCCAAACAAAACACCCATAACATCAAATCTTATAAAGGATAAAAAACCAAGTATTACCAACCCAATCGCTAGTGATGAGTGTGATATCAGGCCTAGGAGTGAGTCCCCTGCAAGATTGGTTGTTCTTTCAAGCCTTAATAAAAGTATTGCAACCAGAGATGCAACAACAAAGATAGTTAAGGAAACATTTATATCTAATGTTATTGAAATTAAAACACCTAGTAATGCTGAATGAGCTAACGTGTCACCAAAAAAAGATAATCTCCTCCAAACCACAAAACAACCTAACGGTCCAGTAACAAGGGCAATCCCAATACCTGCTATTATAGCTCTTACGATAAAATCATCCAACATAGCTACTCAACTTCCTTAATGATATTACCATCTGATGAATGAATATGATCATGGTTGTGTTCATATATCGATAACAGTTTTGCAGATTTCTCTCCAAATAATTGTTTATAAGGATTACTTTCTGCAACGTCTCTTGGTGTTCCACAGCAACATACATGACCATTCAAACAAACAACGTAGTCAGTTGCAGACATTACCACATGCAAATCATGAGAGATAAGGAGTATCCCACAGTTTAGATTTTCAGAGATAGTTTTTATTAGGGAGTACAAGGCAACTTCTCCAGTAAAATCTACACCCTGTACTGGCTCATCAAGAACTAAGAGCTCAGGTTTTTTTGCTATTGCGCGCGCTAACAAAACTCTTTGAAACTCACCTCCAGACAAATCTCTAAGATTGTTATCTTTTAAATGCTGCACACCAGTTAAATTGAGAGCACTATCAATATCATCTACTTTTAAGTTTTGAGTTAAAACCATGAAGTCAGCAACCCTTAAAGGCAATGTCCAATCAATCGACACTTTTTGGGGTACATAGGATATTTTTGTTGTATTTCTCTCCACTCTCCCAGTAATACTCTTATATAAACCTAGAGCTATTTTAGCGGTTGTCGTTTTACCAGATCCATTGGGACCAATTAACGTTACAATTTGCCCTCGTTTTATTTCTAAATCAACATCTCGAACAAGCCATTTTTTATTTTTAAAAATTCCTGCATTAGTCAATCTAATTAGAGTTTCACTATCGTTCATAAATAATGCTTGATAAATTTTTTTGTTATATTATAACACTATATTTATCTAACCATGAAAGCAATAAATCTATGAAATTACAACTCAAATTTGGACTTTTATTATCAATTATTTCAATTCTGTTATATTCATCTTTTGCTAATGCAGAAACAAAAGTTGTTGTTTCAATCAAACCAGTTCATTCGTTAGTTAGCTATGTGATGGACGGAGTGGGCAAGCCTAGTTTATTAGTCGATGGTAGTGCCTCACCTCATACATTCCAATTAAAGCCTTCTCATGCAACAATGTTACAAGAAGCTGATGTAGTTTTTTGGATTGGGGAAGATTTAGAGTCTTTTCTAGAAGACCCTCTAGACTCAATTGCTAATGATGCCAGAAAAGTAACCTTAATGGAGTCAGATCAGATAGATTTACTAAAATTTAGAGAAAAAAACGTATTTGAAGATCACCACGATGATCATGATGAACACGAAGATCATGCTGATGGACACGACGAACATGACGAACATGACGAACATGATGAACATGATGAACATGACGAACACGATGGTCACGACGATCATGAAGAACACGCTGACGGACATGACGATCATGAAGAACACGCTGACGGACATGACGATCATGATGAACACGAAGGACATGATGATCACGGTCACCATCACGGTGAGCACGATATACATTTTTGGCTAGATCCAGAAATAGCAAAAACAATTGTAAGTATTGCTTCAGAAGAATTATCTGAAATTGATCCTGCCAATAAATCAATTTATTCATCCAATGCTGCGAATGCTATTAATGACCTTGACCAGTTAATAGACAATACAAGATCAAAAATAAATAGTGATGCAACATACATTGTGTTTCATGATGCCTATCAATATTTTGAGCAGAGATTTGGTATTGAAGTAATTGGTGCTCTTACTGTAAATCCTGAGGTGTTGCCTGGTGCGAAGCAACTTGCAGAAATAAGAGAAGTAATTGAGCATGAGAGTGTTAATTGTTTATTTTCAGAGCCTCAATTTAACCCAAGTATTGCAGAAACAATTGCAAGTGATACTGGTATAAAGTCTGCCGTTTTAGATCCATTAGGAGCTGAATTGGAGCCAGGAAAAGATCTTTATTTTGATCTAATAGGTGACATGGCATCTTCATTTGAAAATTGCTAACTCTACAAAATATTTTTCATGAGCTTATTTAAAGCTGACAATCTAGAATCTTTAAAAGAATTCAAGGATACTGACTATAAACTAGGTATACTGGAGCGTGAACAGCCTGAGGGTGCAGGTTCTTTCTTTCAAAAATTAATGAAAAATGACTTTGGAATTGAGGGCACTATTAGTTCAATTAATTTGAAAGAAGATTTAAAAAATTTGGTCCAGGAAATAATTCCTAATCAGTTAAGATCAACTGAGTTTTATAATAATTGGCTTTCAGATATGGAAACTGTTTGTAGGACATTCTTATTGATTGAAAAAACTGATACACTTTGCTTTTGGCTTGGGACAAAACGAGAGTGCAGACGTTATCATGTTGATAACGTACCTAGACGTCTTTTGGTCACTTATGCTGGACAAGGTACAGAATGGATACAAAATCAGGATGCTGATCGTCTAGCCTATGAGGCAGGTGAACCAAATGAAAAGATCGTTAGAGATAAAAGTAAATTAAATTTCATTGATAAATGGAATATTGCAATATTTACCGGTGGTAGCAATGGTATACTTCATCGCACACCTGATTCTGCTCTAAATGGTCCTTCAATATTAATGAAACTTGATCATCCGGAGTATTTAAATTCTGTATATTCTTCAGAAGTTCTTAGATTAAATTAAATCAAACTTTTTTTTCTCAAAATCATACGTCTCTATAGATCCAGATCCAATATCATTCCAAACCCCATAAAGCATAATTTCACCTGACTTTAGTTCAGTATTTATAAAGGGATATTTACATAAATTCTCTAATGATACGATAATGCTTTCTTTCTCCATGTACTTAACTTTCTCATCGTTTCCTTCACCTGAAATGTTATCGTACACTGGTTTTAGTAACTTAAGCCAATTAGAAATTGATGAGTTATCATCAAAATTATTTTCATGACACATATGATACCCATTCTTTATGCCTCCACATCCTGAGTGCCCAATTATAATAATATTTTTAATATTTAATGCCGTTACACCAAATTCGATAGCTGCAATTGTTCCGCTATGTTCCGTTAATTGACTATAGGGTGGTACTATATTAGCAATATTTCTATGAACTAGCATTTCACCAGCTTTTGATTTGAATATAGCATTTGGATCAACCCTTGAATCTACGCACGATATGATCATGTATTTAGGTGACTGACCTTCTTTTGCAAGTCTTTCAAAGTTATCTTTTTCTTGCGCGAAAGAGCTTTCTTTCCAGTCTCTGTATTTATTGATGAGATCTTTTGGTAACATTCACTTATTTAATTTTTTATCCAAATAGGTGAAGACCATGCCATCTCACGCGTAATTTTTGGATAATTTTTAGCAGGTTTTTCATCAATTCTAATACTATCATAAGTTGACCAACGACAAGTAGGATTTTCGATAGCTCTTGCATAATAAAATGTATTTTGATCAGGTGTATACTCAGTATCAGTCCAAATTACTTCTAATCGATCAGATCCATAGTTTTCATCGAAAGAACAATTTTCAAAATTTACACTTGCTTTAGTTTCCTTACATTTGTTGTTTCTATTATTTATTTCTCTATCATCGCTACAAATCACATCGTAAACAACTTCATTTATTTTTCCATTCTCAGTCCACCCTTTGATAATTTGAATTTTGTCTAAAGGAGCACTCAACGTATCTCTCTCAGCAGTGATATAAAATTTAGGTTGTTGCATCGAACCATTCATTACCGTACTACCCATTGGATGACCATTTTTATAAGACTCAGCTATTGGGTCTAATGAGTTTAGTAATTCTTCAGTGCCATTGAAATTTAAAAAAAATCTTAATTTAATTCGCGTACCACTGGTCGCATACACTTCTTTTTTTTGCATTGCCTCAAACAATGTAACTCTATTATTTTCCTCAGCCCAAATTGCAGCTAGTCCGCCTGGGTTATTTACTAGTTGAGTTAAAAGTAAACCATCCTTCACTCTCACTTTAGATGGTCCAACAAAACTTGTGCGACCTCTGTAATCCCATTCCTCAGTATCCCCAGGATTTGAATTATGTGAGTCAGAACTACCAATCATACCAAAATCAAGTGGATTAAAGCCTATTTCATCTTCGAGAGTCAGTCCAATTTTTAGACCATCACGTGCCATAGAAGTTTCCTGAATACAAAGAGTATCATTTTCCTTTTTACACTTTGGATAAAACTGCTCAATATCACATTCTTCATCTGTGCTTCCAAAAAATGTACTGCACTCAGAACTTCCTTTATCTTGAAAAATTTCAACTAACGGTTCGTTATCATTTCTTAGTTTCCAATCATCAATTGTATATTTATCATTGTCTATGGTGTGATTTGCAAACGCATATCCCCATGATCTATTACCGTTGTGCGGTATTGTCATAAATTCACATGGATGATTGCAGTTTTCTATCAATTTTTTCCACAAATCAATGGCAGTATGTGCATCAAACAGCGAATAAGCTTTTTCTGGAACTGTATTATTTTTAAATATGACGTTCCTGTGATTGTATCCACCATCAGGTAACGTAGGTGAATATTCGTATGCAACGAAAGTTGTAAATTTCCCAGGTTCATAATGAAGATCTGCAGCTTTTATAATTTTATCCCATGTTGATCTTACAAACCGCTCTTCTTTTTCCTCATCTCCTATTGCTTCGGACATGATACTGACCGGCGGTCGCGCAACGGAAGTTTCACGCAGACTATAAAAAAAACGATAGCTAGGGGACTCCAGTCTTTCACATGTAAGTCGTGACTCATCAGTAATTTCTGGGTCAGCACAACTTTCTTGAAGGCCAAATGTTTCTGCGTGATCAGTAACAGCTGCAAAGTCAAGTGGTCTTGAAATTTGCATTGTTTCACCAAACATATTCTGCATTGGTTCACCTTTTGCAAAATTATAAGTCTCTTCTAGGCCGTAACGATTTCCAAAAATATATGAGTCGAATGATAAACTGGAGTGAACATGAAGATCACCAAAGTACACATTTTTATTTTTACTTGGCTTTTTAAACTCAAATGGTTCAAGAACGGTTTGCTTAGTAATATTCTCTCTTTGCTCTTTTGCCTCTTCGGATAGTTTTTGAATATCTTCCTTTGATAAGACAGGTACATTGTATAAGTTGTATAAATAAAGAGAACCAATTAAAATCAAAAAACCTAATGTACTGAGTAGAATAATCCAATGAATTTTTCTCATAATATCTAGTCATAGACAATATAAGGGTATAAAATTTTTACAAGCATGTCAGAAGGATATATTTTAAAAAAAACTGAAAAATCTCTACCTTTAAATTGGTATTTCAATCAAAAGCAATTTGATAAAGAGATTTCAAAAGTTTTGTCTAAAGAGTGGCTATATGTTTGCCACGTGGATACTATTTCAAAACCTTTATCTTTTCACACAGTTGAAATTAGCAAATTTAATATACTTATTGTTCGTGATAAAGAAGGAGAAATAAATGCTTTTTATAATTCATGTAGTCATCGAGGTTCAATTTTAAAAAAAGAAAAAAGTGGCAAACTAAAATCAAATTTACTAGTTTGCCCATACCATCAATGGTCATATAACGCCAGCAATGGAAATTTAGTTAGAACTACATCTATTATTGATCCTAAAAATTTTAGAAAAGATGAAAATTGTCTAATAAAAGTAAAAATTAAAGTTTGGAATGGGTTAGTTTTTATTAACATGAATAAAAACGCTAAATGGAATGCAAAAAAAGTTTTTCCAGATTACAGCGATGCTTTTTCTCAACTCAATGTCAGTGACTATAAAATAGGTCATACCTGGAAGAAGCAAATTAAGTGTAATTGGAAAATATTTTGGGAAAATTATAGTGAATGTTTACATTGTCCCAATCTTCATCCTGAACTATCTGACCTAGTCCCTATTTATGGAAGAAGGTTAGTAGATATTAAAGATGATCCAAACTGGAAACGTTTCACTCATTATGATGATCCAAAGTATAAAGGTGGAATGAAAAAAGGTACTGAAACTTGGTCAATGAATGGAAGCGCACAAGGTCATCGAGTAGAGTACTTGGAAAATCAAACCGATTTTCCTGGTTACATTTACATGACTACTTGGCCTTCTATGTTTTTAGCAATATTTACTGACCATATAAGAATGGTTCGTATTCTTCCTTTATCAGAGGAACTTACAGAAGTTACAGCAGAGTGGGTATTTAGAAAAGAAACTCTTAAGGATAAAAAATATTCAATGAAAAATGTTGTTGATTTTGCTGTATTAGTCATGAAACAAGATGCAGAAGCTTGCGAACTGAATCAAAAAGGCATACATAATCCAACAAGAAAAAACGGAACATTAATGCCTGAAGAGTATGAAATTAAAAGATTTCACAGCTGGCTAAGAAAAAAATTATAAATTATTCCATATGAATTCAGTTACACAAAATTATGAGAAGGAAATGCTTGAGTGGCGTCATGATTTTCATGCGCATCCTGAGCTAAATTTTGACTTAGATATAACCTCATCAAAAGTTGCAAATATTTTAAAGAGTTTTGGACTGGAAGTACATGAAGGCATAGGTAAGACCGGAATTGTTGCTGTTCTCAAAAATGGAAACAGTAATAAAAGTATTGGTATTCGAGCAGATATGGATGCATTACCGGTAACAGAGGAAAATGACTGCACGTATAAGTCCAATCACGAAGGTAAAATGCATGCGTGTGGTCACGATGGTCATACAGCAATGGCTCTAGGTGCGGCTAAATATTTATGTAATACAAAAAATTTTAACGGAACTGTTTATTTTATTTTTCAACCTGATGAAGAAAAAACTCAGGGAGCTCAAGCAATGATAGATGATGGGCTGTTTGAAAAGTTCCCAATGGATGAGGTATATGCTTTTCATAATTTGCCTGGTATGGAACTTGGAACCTTTTCAACAAGAGCAGGAACTATCACTGCAAGCGAAAGTTTATTTAAAATTGAATTAAGAGGTCAGGGAGGTCATTCAGCCTTGCCACACATGGGTGTTGATACTATTACAGTAGGCACTCAAATAATAACAGCTCTTCAATCAATTGTTTCGAGAAAAATTAATCCAGCTATGAATGGTGTTGTTTCAGTCACAAAATTTGAGTCTGATGGCAATGAAAATATACTACCCGGTCATTCTATCATTTCAGGTGATGCACGTGCGTTGTCACCAGAAGCCAATCAAATTATTGAACGTAGCATGAAAGATATTGTAGATGGAACGGCGAAAGCACATGGTGTTGATTATGATTTTAACTACCTCACAAGAACAAACATGACAATTAATTCTAAAGATCAAGCGGCTTTTGCAAGTAAGGTTGCCGCTGACCTATTTGGAGAGGATAAAGTAGATGGAAATTGTGATCCAAAATTATTTTCTGAGGATTTTGCCCAGATGCTAATGGTTAAGCCTGGATGCTATATTTTAATTGGAAATGGAACAGAAGGAACGCATGGACAATCTTTACATTCTTCAAATTATGATTTTAACGACAAGCTTCTTGTTATTGGTTCATCATTTTGGTCTAAACTTGTTGAAGAAAGACTTAATGATTAATGATATTTTCTAAAAGTGAGTATATTGAAAGACTAAATAAAGTAAAAAAATCAATGCAAGAAAAAGGTATTGATTTATTAGTCTCTCAAGATACAGCAAACATAAATTACCTTACCGGTTATGATGCATGGTCTTTTTATTATGCTCAATGTGTAATTATACATATAGACACAGAAGAACCTTTACTTTTCGTTCGTGATCAAGATGCTGGAGGGGCATTCCTTCAAAACTGCTGGTCACAAGAAAATATCATTGTTTACGCTGAAAAATATATACATACATGGCCAAATCATCCTTATGATTATTTGATTGAAATAATTAAAAATAAAAATTGGGACAAACTTTCAATTGGACTTGAAATGGACAGTCATTATTTCACGGCATTTTGTTATAAAAAATTATTAGATGGGCTTCCTGATGCTACGCTGAAAGATTGTGAGCGCCTTGTGAATTGGGTACGATTTGTGAAATCAGATGCAGAAATTGATCTAATGAAAAACGCCGCTTTAATTACTGATAAATCAATGCAAACTGCAATTGATGTTATCAATCCAGGTGTTAGACAATGTGATGCAGTTGGAGAGATACAAAAAGCAATGTTTTATGGAACTCCAGAGTATGGAGGAGAATATTCGAGTATAGCAACTTTACTTCCAACTGGAGCTGGGACTTCTGCCTCACATCTAACGGCTACGCAGGAAAGATTTGTTAAGGGCGAAGCAACAATAATTGAAATTGCCGGTGTTTATAAAAGGTATCATGCACCACTTGCAAGAACAGTTCTGCTTGGAAAAGCAGAACAAAAAAAAATTGACGCCATAAATGCAACTAATGAGGCGCTAAATGAGGGTATATCAGCCATAAAGCCAGGCAATACAGCAGATAATGTTGCGCAAAAATTTTGGGCAGTATTAGATAAATACGATATCAAAAAGGAGTCTCGGACTGGATACTCCATTGGAATTGGTTATCCACCTGATTGGGGTGAGCACACAATAAACATATCAAAAGGTGATCCAACTATTTTACAACCAAATGTAACCTTTCATATGATAGCTGTTATGCAATTTGGTGATTGGGGAGTAGAGGCAAGTCACTCATTACGTGTTACAGAAAGTGGCTCAGAAAAGTTTTCAGATTTCTCAAGTGATTTATTCATAAAAGAGTAGCAGATAACTGGGAATGAGCGTCCCTTGTTTTTACTAGAGAATCCATTAAATATTGTATAAAGTAGCGCAATTCATGGAGTTAATTATGGGTATTCATCACGATTATAAATCAAAACGTGGGGAGAGAGCGATGGCCAAGCAACAGAAACGTGAGGCTAAGTTTTCTGATAACACGGATAAAAAAGAAGAAGAAAAGCTCATCAAAGAATTAAAAAAAGCAGGGTTAAATAAAGATGAAATCAAACAATTCCTCGAAGGAAGAGCAAAAGGATAAAAAGCTCGACAGCACAGAAAGGCTTGCTGAGGCACTAAGGCAAAATTTAAGAAAAAGAAAAGAGTTTCAAAGAAGGCAAAAGAAAGAAGATTAATATGACAATCATGTCGGATAACTGGATAAAGAAAAAAGCCTTAGAAGAAGGAATGATTGAACCGTTCGTTGATGGACAAAAAAAAGAAGGCACAATTTCATTTGGTCTTTCATCATATGGATACGATGCAAGAGTTTCAGAAGAATTTAAAATTTTTACCAATGTAGATTCTGCTTTAGTCGATCCAAAAAACTTTGATGATAAAGGGTTTGTAGATCGGCCAGGTAAAGAGTGCATAATTCCACCTAACTCATTTGCATTAGCAAGAACCGTTGAGTATTTTAGAATTCCTCGCGATGTTCTTGTAATATGTTTGGGAAAATCAACTTATGCAAGATGTGGTATTATCGTAAATGTTACTCCTCTCGAGCCAGAGTGGGAGGGTCATGTAACTTTAGAATTTTCTAACACAACTCCATTACCTGCAAAAATTTATGCTAATGAGGGAGCCTGCCAGTTTTTATTCTATAAGGGAGAAGCGCCACCAGAAGTTTCATATAAAGATCGTAAAGGTAAATATATGATGCAAAAAGGGGTTACTTTACCTAAGCTTTAAATCGTTCATGCAAAAAATATTGATAAATGGAGGAAACCTTCTCCAGGGTTCTGTTCCTGTGAGTGGATCAAAAAATGCATCTCTCCCAATAATGGCCGCAAGTATTCTTACTAATGAAAATTTAGAACTCGAAAACGTACCAGATTTAGTTGATGTAAATACAATGTCAGCAGTTTTATCATCGCTTGGTGTTAATGTTACAAAAAAAGATGCTAAAACAAATTGTCTTACACTTTGTTATTCAGACTCTGAAAGTACAATAGCGGAGTACGATTTAGTTAGAAAGATGAGGGCTAGTATATTAGTTCTTGGACCATTACTTGCACGCAAAAGACACGCTAGCGTATCTCTTCCAGGGGGGTGCGCAATAGGTGCTCGACCAGTAGATTTGCACATAGATGCATTGACGAAACTTGGCGCAGCATTTGAATTAGATGGTGGATATATTAAATGTAGCGCTCCTAATGGCTTAAAAGGAAATAAAATTAATTTTTCAAAAGTATCAGTAGGAGCTACTGAAAACATAATTATGGCTGCATCGCTTGCTAGAGGAGAAAGTGAAATTAGAAATATCGCAGTTGAGCCTGAGGTTATGGACCTTATAGACTGTCTTAATAAAATGGGTGCTAAAATCGAATTAGGAGAAAATAGAAATGTTCATATTCAAGGTGTTGACCAACTCCAAGGCACTGTCCACTCGATTATCCCTGATCGCATAGAGGCAATCACATATATAATTGGAGGAACTATAATTGGTAACGATCTCAAGATTACAAATCTGAACCTTGAGCATATCAGCAATGTATTGGAATTATTAAATGAGCTGTCTATTAATTACTCAATGGGTGAAAATAGCATTGTTGTTAATCAATCTGAGATCTCTGATGGTATTGATATTAATACAATGGAATATCCAGGGTTCCCAACTGATGTACAGGCACAAATGATGGTCTTATTATCCCTTGGAAAATCCAAATCACAAATAACTGAAAATATTTTTGAAAACAGATTCATGCATGTTCCAGAATTAAACCGCATGGGCGCTAATATTGAAATCAATGGTAAAACAGCAATTATTAATCCATGTAAAGAGTTTATTTCAGCTCAAGTCATGGCAACTGATTTACGGGCTTCGGTAAGTTTAATTTTAGCTGGATTGGTTGCTAAAGGTGAAACAATACTTAACCGAATTTATCATCTTGATCGAGGTTATGAAAAAATAGAGCAAAAATTGCAAGCTTGTGGTGCAGATATTCGGAGAATAAATTAGGATAAATGAATCTTAATGCAATTGATACTGATGAGCTAAAAATTATCTCAACCATACTTCAAGACGGACTTATTGAAGTAAACGATATTAAATATTTGCCATCAATTAGGTCATTTTTTCTTATGATTACTAGATTTATGTGGGAGGAAAAAATAGTAAATAAAGTAGATCAAAGAATAAAAGCAGTACTAAGCTTTGAGGATGTTTTATCGGTTTACTCAAAAAATATAGATCAATTGAACAAAAATAAGACACTAGAGCTCGTAACTTTTAATTATTATCCTAACAATTCTAAAAATATAGAAATTGAATTGCTTTTCAAAAATGATGCAATTATAAAGCTCGAAACTGAAATAATAAGATGTAAGTTAGAAGATCAGGGTGAACCCTGGAATATTGAAAAAATAGAGAATGACAAAAATAATTAATTCTGTAGATCAAAATTTTGAGAGTGATTTTAATAATCTTCTCACAATGAACAGATCAAGTGACTCGGACGTTACTCAGACTGTGGCAGCGATCATTGACGATATTAGAAAAAACGGAGATGAAGCGCTTTTGAAATATACTCATCAATTTGATAAAAACAGCCTTGATATTAACAACATACTGCTTGGAGAAGATGAAATTGAAAGGCAATCACGTGACGTGCCGAGTGATCTTTGTGATGCGCTTAAAGTATCAATGGATCGTGTTCGCACTTATCATGAAAAGCAATTACCGAATGATTTAGTTTATGAAGATAATCTTAACTCAAAGTTAGGGTATGTTTGGCGTCCAGTTGAGTCAGTGGGTATTTATGTCCCAGGTGGTACTGCAAGTTATCCAAGTACGGTAATTATGAACACAATACCGGCGGTTGTAGCCGGCGTTGAAGATATCACCATGGTTACACCAATGAATAATACCACTATAAGTCCTTCAGTGTTATATGCCGCAAAAATTTGTGGAATAAAAAAAATATACTGTATAGGAGGCGCCCAGGCTGTTGCAGCTCTGGCATATGGAACCAAGACCATAAAATCTGTTAATAAAATTGTTGGACCAGGCAATATTTATGTTGCTGAAGCAAAAAGACAAGTTTCAGGTTTCATAGGCATCGATATGTTTGCCGGCCCATCAGAGGTAGTCATTATTGCTGATGAAAAGAATGATCCAAAAATTGTTGCAGCCGACCTGATTGCTCAAGCTGAACATGACCAAAGCGCACAAAGCATACTTTTAACAACCGATCAGAAATTAGGAGATGCTGTAAATAAAGAAGTCGAGTACCAGATAGATTCCCTTCCTCGAAAGGATATAGCGGCTTCAAGCTGGGAAAATAATGGAAAGATAATTATCACTCAAAATCTGGAAGAAGCTGTTTTATTATCTAATAAATTAGCACCAGAACACTTGGAATTATTAGTTGATAATCCGGAAGATATTCTTAAAAGAATAAAAAATGCTGGAGCAGTTTTTATGGGCCGTAACACACCTGAGGCACTTGGAGACTATTTAGCAGGTCCAAGCCATGTACTTCCCACTTCTAGAAGTGCTAAATTTTCTTCTGGACTATCTGTTTTTGATTTTCTCAAAAAAATATCACTTGTTGAATTTTCAAAAGAAGGTATTGAACAAGTTGGAGATAGTGCTATTAAAATCGCAGATAATGAAGGTCTTGACGGGCATTCAAGATCAATAGAATATAGGCTTACAAAAAAATAATTTATGTCAAAAGAAGAAATACTAGAGTTCAAGGGTAAGGTTACAGATTTACTTCCTAACGCAATGTTTAAAGTAGAGTTAGAAAATGGCCATGAAGTATTAGCACATACAGCAGGAAGAATGAGAAAAAATAGAATCAGAGTACTTGCCGGGGATGAGGTTCTTGTTCAGGTTACACCTTACGATCTAACCAAAGGCAGAATAATATTTCGATATAAGTAGTTTGAGATTATTTTGAAGCTAATTCTAGGCAGCGCATCTCCACGAAGACTTGAGTTACTGGCAAAACTTAACATTAATCCAAGTGAGATAGTTTCCCCAAATATAGATGAGTCCATTAAAAGTAATGAGCTACCTCTTCAATATTGTAAACGTATAGCACATGAGAAACTAAAACATTTTCAAAATAAGTATAAAGACTCAGTAATTTTAACTGCTGATACGATTGCCTATACTGGTAGAAAACTTATAGATAAAACAGATGACGAAAATATTGCTTATAAAAACTTACTTCGACTATCGGGAAAAAGACATAGAGTCAGCACTTCCATTTGTATAAGAAATCTAGAAAATAGAATATTTAAAAAAACCGTTACGACAGTAGTTAGTTTTAAAGTATTAAACGGTCAAGATATAGAAGATTATATGAAAACTAATGACTGGCAAGGTGTTGCAGGGTCATATAAAATTCAAGGGATGGCAGAGTCTTTTATCAAATCCCTAAATGGATCTTACTCAAATGTAGTTGGTTTACCCTTATTTGAAGTCAAAAATCTCCTTATTTCAGCTGGATATAAATGATTGAATTAATTTTTATTTATAATGCAAAAAGTGGTATCGGAAATGCCTTTATAGATTGGGCGCATAAAATTATATCGCCAAAAACTTATGACTGCAACTTATGCTCAATTACATACAATAATTTAGGTAAAGAAATAAAGTGGAAAGAATTTCTTAATAATATAAATGCACTTAGCCGATTTTACTATATTGATCATCTAAAAGAACTTGATTTTGTTGATGAGAAAACAGAGCTACCATGTGTTTTTATTAATGAGAAGGATGAATTTAAATTAATCATTAATTCCCATGAGATGAATTCATTTGATAATGTTGACCAATTAATCAGTAGATTAAAGGTTTTTCTGGATTAACTGTATTCAGAATATTTTCTTTGCACGAATTAATGTTATAGAATAAAAGACTAGGATCACTAATTAAATGGCTCGATAGCTCAGTTGGTAGAGCAAAGGACTGAAAATCCTTGTGTCGGTGGTTCAATTCCACCTCGAGCCACCACTTATGCAGCTGTAGCTCAGTTGGTTAGAGCGCCTGGTTGTGGTTCAGGAGGTCGGTAGTTCGAATCTACCCAGCTGTACCAGTAATTACTTTTTTTACAGGTAGAGTTAATACAATCAGAAACATAATTATCATCACAAACCCAAAAGCTAAGTAGAGTACACCAAATTCACCTGTTAAATCATAGCTTCTCGAAATCATGATAAGTGCAATAGGACCAACTGTAAATGATACAATAAATTTAATACCGTAGACTAGGCTTTGATATTTTTCAGGTGAAAATTTTGCAAGTAACAAATTTTCTGCAGGCAGTATACTTGAATTAAAAGCAACGATTGCAAGACTTATTGCAATTAACCAGTAATTTGAAAGACTAACAATTAAGAGCAAGAGGAGTCCTTGGCCAACTATTCCAATTGAATAAATCAGCTTTTCAGAATATTTATCTGTTAAAATACCTCCAACATAATTCATTAAACCACTTACAATATATATAGCAGCAACTATGTAGCCAATATCTGAAGTAGATAAATTAAGACTATCAGTAAGTCTGATATCAATTGCCTTTGGAAGACTTGTCTGAAGAATTTGATAAACAAAGCTCAAACATGTAATACTTAACAGCATAATAATTGCAATTTTTAGCATCTGATTTTTTTCAGGATTATCTTTAAACTGCTCTGAAGATATATTCTTTAATGATATTTTTCCTGATTTAAGATGATAGGTTAGACTTAGTCCAACTACTAATGAGATCAATCCGGGCAGCATAAAGGCAGCCTGCCAATTAAATTGTTCAATCAATACACCCGCAAAAAAGGCACCTAATCCAATACCTACTCCCCCAAAAATATTATTAAAGCCAAGCGCTTTACCAGTTTCCTTTGAAGTGTTAACAACCCATGAAATTCCAGCGGGGTGATAGATAGCGCAAAACAATCCAAGCAATGATAAACTGATAAATAAAGAAACTTTATTTCCGCTCAAGCCACATAATAATGAACTAATTCCCAAGCCAATGAACATAATTGCAATCATTCCAGAACGACTCCATCTGTCACTGATCCATCCAGCAGGAAGGGCTCCCAAACCCACAAGTAAAGATCCTAAAAACCAAAGATTTAGTAATTCATCGTAGCTAAGTTTCCAGTCGTCTTCAATTGCTAGAACTATAACAAAATAGAATGCTGCAAACATATGCATTAGTAAGTGACCTAAGGCGGCATACGTGACTGTTAATTTGCTATCATTTTCCATAACTACTTTCGATAAAAATAGTGCAATTATTATAAACTTTAAGAAAAATTTAAAATTATTTGACTTTTATTAATAAATAAGGCATTTCAGCTTCATGTTTAAATTTAAACATCATCACTATCATATCTAAGTTCGCTGAAAAAAACAATCAGCGGGCAATAACCCCTTTTTATATTAAATAAACACACTTTGTAGTATCTTACTTACAGTGGGAGTAAAATGAGTAAAATTAAAAATAATCCAAAGGCAATTTTGCCGAAGGGTTTTAAAGATAGTGACATTGAAATTTTAAATCTTAGAAAAAAAGTATCTAAGATAATAGAGAAGGAATGTCTAAAGTATGGATTTATTGAATTAGATACATCCACAATTGAATATACTGAGAGTATTGGCAAGTTTCTTCCTGATGTAGACAGGCCTAGTGGAGGTGTATTTTCATTTCAAGACGATGATGAGAAATGGCTATCACTGAGATATGACTTAACGGCCCCCTTAGCAAGATACGTAGCTCAAAATTATCAAGACCTCGTTAAGCCATTTAAACGTTATCAATCAGGACTAGTTTGGAGAAATGAAAAACCAGGACCAGGTAGATACAGAGAATTTTTTCAGTTTGATGCTGACGTGGTGGGAGTTGACTCAACACTAATTGATGCAGAGCTTTGTGTAATGGTATGTGATATTTTAATTGAGCTTGGCCTAAATACTTCACAATTTGAAATAAAATTTTCAAATAGGGAAATTTGGACAGAACTTTTTTCGAACTTAGATGTTAAAGAGGATGATTTACCAAAAATTCTTAGAGCAGTAGATAAAAAAGATCGATTAGGTATAGAGGGCGTTAATGACTTGCTTCAAAAAGGAAGAAAAGATGTATCTGGTGACTTTATGGAGGGCGTGGGCTTAAGCGAGACAGATGCTGATAAAATTATTTCTTTTATAACCAATTCAAACCAATCAAACGCCCAGATGGAAGAATTCAACTCCTATATAAAAAATTTCCCAGATTATCCAATTCGTTTTGACTCATCAGTTGTTCGCGGTCTCGACTATTACACTGGAATGATTTTTGAAGCAGATCTTCTTGTTGATATTAAAAATGAGAAAGGTGAAAAAATTGTATTTGGATCGGTTGCTGGCGGTGGAAGATATGACAGACTTATTTCAAGATTTGGGAAAGAGGATGTTCCAGCTACTGGTATATCTATAGGTGTTGATAGATTAATTGTAGCATTAAATCAATTAGACCTTTTAGATAATAAGAAAAATCCATTAGTGGTAATTGCAAATTTAGATAATCAAAATATGCCGGATTATATTTCAATGGCTAAAGAAATTAGAAATGAAGGTATTGCATGTGAAATATCGTTTGGATCTAAAAACCTTGGAAAGCAATTAAAGTATTGCGATCGCAAAGGTGCAGATATTGTGATCATTGCTGGTGATGAAGAGTTAAAAAAGGGTGAAATATCAATTAAGGATTTAAATAAAGGTAAAGAGGTTTCAAAAGATATTGTCGATAGAGACAAATGGAAAGAGGCAAAAGCTGGACAACAAACAATTAATCGCTCTGACCTGATGACAGCATTAAATGAAATTTTGAATTAAAATAAAATGTCACTTCAAGAATTAAATATCAATCTAAAGAATTATTTTATTAATTCTGGTTTTAATTATATTGAACTTCCATTGCTGTTTGATGCGGATATATTTTTTGAAACTTCAGGTGAAGAAATTAGAAGAAAGATGTATTCGTTTACTGATACTTCAGGAAAAGAAAAATGTTTGAGACCAGACATGACTGTACCAACATGTCAAAATTTTATTGCAAGTAATAGTAAATCCAGTGAGTCAAAGTTATGTTACAGCGGTCCTGTATTCAGATCATCCAATGAGTTATCAAATAATTCCATTGAATTAAATCAGTCAGGTATTGAGATCATTTTTTCTGAAAAAAATTTAAATAATATACATGAGATGGACGCGTACATTTTAAAGACAGCTGAAGATACAATATGTCAATTAAATATTGATAACTATAAAATTAAAATTGGTAGCATTAAATTATTTAATCAGTTTATCAACAAATTAGAGCTGCCAATTAGATGGAAACAGAGATTAGTAAGACATTTTTTTAGAAGAAAATATTTCGGGAGTTTACTTGATAGATTAGGTGAAGGTGTAGGGTATGATAATGAAAAAAAGCATAGCATGCTTCAAGAGAAATTTAATATAGATGACGTATCTGACAAAGGCTTGACAGATTTAATTAATAAACAAAATGTTCGAGGTTTAGGTGCTCGAACTGTTGAGGAAATTGTTGATCGATTTCAATTAAAAAGCCTAAATGTAATAAGTCAGAAAGATGGAAAAAAAATTGTTGATTTAATTAATAATTTTTTAAAATTAAGTTGTAACCTTTCGGAATTTCCATCACTACTTCGCGAATTTACTAAATCAAATAATGTTTCTTCATTTGAGAGTGAAGTAGAGGAAATGGAGAATTTTGTGAATGCTGTATCAGAAAAAAGTAATATAGAAAATTATTATTTTGATAATGACTTTGGTCATTCAATTGAATTTTATGACGGCATGATGTTTGAAATTTATAATCCTGATAATCAAAGTGAATTAATTAGTGGAGGGCGGTATGATAAATTGCTTATAGATTTAGGCTCTAAATCGAACTTATCAGCAGTAGGATTTGCAACTAATAATAACAATATAATTGAGCTGATTTAGGAATGAATATACAAAATAAACTTCGGATTGCATTGCCAAGTAAAGGTAGATTGAGAACAGACATGGAGTCTTTGTTTGAAGAAAAAAAAATAATTTTTAGTAATCTTGAAAATGATAGAGAGTATATTGCAGCAATAGAGGGTCTTGATAATGTAATTGTTTATTTCTTAAGTGCTAAAGAAATTACAAATCGACTTGATGAAGGATCCATTCATGTTGGTTTAACTGGTGACGATTTAGTACAAGAAAAAATAACTAATTATAACCAGAAGGTTTCAAAAAAACTTAAGTTAAATTTTGGTAAAGCAAATTTAGTTGTTGCTATACCAGAAATATGGATTGACGTAATGACAATGGCCGACCTAGAAGAAATCTGCCATTTGCACAGAACCAAATTCTCTAAAAGACTTAGAGTTGCAACAAAGTATAAGAATTTAACAAATGAATATTTTTCAAATTGTGGGGTTGTTGATTATAGGACTGTAGAAAGTGATGGATCAACCGAGAGCGCTCCATTCAATGGCTTCGCAGAAATAATTACTGACATCACATCATCAGGAGAAACATTAAAAGCTAATAATCTAAGAGTACTTGATGATGGACTTATACTAGAGTCGTCTGCAAACATTTTTACTTCAAATGTAGCTGAGTGGAATAAAAATTTAGAAAATACACTCAATTATTTTATAGATAAAATTTCATAAAAAAACCCGGCTAGGCCGGGTTTTTTTAGATTAGCTTAAATGAGCTCAACTTACATCATGCCGCCCATGCCACCCATTCCACCCATGTCAGGCATTGCAGGAGCCGCTGCAGCTTTGTCTTCAGGTGCATCAGCTACCATTGCTTCGGTAGTGATTAAAACACCAGCTATCGATGCTGCATTTTGTAAGCTAGTTCTTACAACTTTAGTAGGGTCGATAATTCCTGCTTTAAACATGTCCACAAACTTATCGGTTTGCGCATCATACCCTTCTGAAGCAGATTTACCTTCCTTAATTTTTCCAACAATTACCGAACCATCAACACCAGCGTTATTTGCAATAGTTCTAATTGGTGTTTCTAAAGCACGACGCACAATATCAACGCCTGCTTTTTGGTCGGCATTTGCTGTTTTAACTTTATCAAGAGCACTTGCAGCTTTTATCAATGCAAGTCCACCACCGGCTACGATACCTTCTTCAACAGCAGCTCTGGTTGCATTTAATGCATCGTCAACTCTATCTTTTCTCTCTTTAACTTCAACCTCAGTCGCACCGCCAACTTTGATGACAGCTACACCACCAGCAAGTTTAGCTAGACGCTCTTGAAGTTTTTCTCTGTCATAATCAGAGGTAGTCTCTTCAATTTGTTTTCTGATCTGAGAACATCTGCCTTGAATGTCAGCTTTCGTGCCAGCACCGTTAACAATTGTAGTATTTTCCTTGTCAATGCTAATTCTTTTTGCAGTGCCAAGGTCATTAACAGTTACATTTTCTAATTTAATTCCAAGGTCTTCAGAGATGACTTGACCGCCAGTTAAAATTGAAATGTCTTCCATCATTGCTTTTCTTCTATCACCGAAACCAGGCGCTTTAACAGCAGCAATTTTCAAGCCACCTCTTAATTTATTAACAACTAATGTAGCTAGAGCTTCGCCTTCTACATCCTCTGCAATAATTAAAAGTGGTCTTCCTGCTTGCACTACCGCTTCTAGAAGAGGCAGCATTGGCTGTAAATTTGTTAGTTTTTTCTCATGCAAAAGAATATATGCATTTTCTAAATCAGCAGTCATTTTTTCCGCATTAGTTACAAAGTATGGAGATAGATAACCTCTATCAAACTGCATACCCTCAACGACATCTAATTCAGTTTCTAAACCTTTTGCTTCTTCAACAGTAATGACGCCTTCGTTACCAACTTTGTCCATTGCTTTAGCAATCATATCTCCAACCTCTGCTTCGCCATTTGCTGAAATAGAGCCGACCTGAGCAACTTCCGCGCTTGTTTTAACTTTTTTAGAAGAGTCTTTAATTGCATCGCTTGCAGCTTCAATTGCAGAATCAACACCTCTTCTTAAATCCATAGGATTCATACCAGCAGCAACAAATTTTAAACCTTCAGTGACAATTGCTCTTGTAAGTACGGTTGCTGTTGTCGTACCATCACCTGCAACATCATTGGTTTTACTTGCAGCTTCTCGTACCATTTGAGCACCCATATTTTCAAACTTGTCTTTGAGTTCAACTTCTTTAGCAACAGAAACACCGTCCTTTGTACTTTTTGGTGCGCCAAAAGATTTGTCCATAACTACATTTCTACCTTTTGGGCCTAAAGTAACAGCCACTGCATCTGCTAATACATTGACACCTTTGAGCATTTTATTTCTAGCCTCTGTGCCAAAATGAATATCTTTACCCGCCATTTTTTTTCTCCTTAGTTAATATTTATTTTTTCTTTTTTGATTTAGATTTTGTATCTATAACGCCCATGATGTCTGACTCTTTCATAATACAGAGTTCTTCACCATCAACCTTTACTTCTGTTCCAGACCACTTTCCAAAAAGAACGATATCGCCAACTTTTAGATCAAGTGGGGTTACTTTACCATCTTCACTTTTAGTTCCGTTTCCGACGGCTACAATTTGGCCTTCTTGAGGTT
This sequence comes from uncultured Pelagibacteraceae bacterium, assembly GCA_902610585.1. Taxonomy (GTDB): domain Bacteria; phylum Pseudomonadota; class Alphaproteobacteria; order Pelagibacterales; family AG-422-B15; genus CACNXQ01. Next base: position 90,071 of record CACLWE010000004.1, on the reverse strand, counting down.
TTTCCTGAGCAGTGTCTGGTATGATAATACCCCCTGCTGTTTTTTCTTCAGTATCCAGTCTTCTAACAAGTACACGATCGTGTAAAGGTCTAAAATTCATGTCTTAATCTCCTAAATATGTTTGCACAAAGCTTAATTACCTAGGCATATAGTGATCAAGGGCAAGTGTGTCAAGGGGTGGAAAAAATTTCGATTTTATTGGAATTAGCAAAAAAACAAGTATTTTCAATAATTTGCTATTGTTCTGATTCACCGCCATCAATTACGATGTTTTGACCAGTCATAAAAGATCCTGCTTCAGAAGCCAAATATACTGCAGCACCTGCAATTTCGTCAGGCATTCCTATCCTTTTTAAAGCTGCTTTGGCCGTCATAGATTTTAAGATACTCTCATTCTCCCATAATGCTCTGGCAAAATCAGTTTTTATTAAACCAGGTGAGATACAATTTGCACGAATATTATCTCTTCCATATTCCACTGATATATTTCTTGCCAACTGGGAATCCGCAGCTTTTGATATAGCATAAGCACCCAACATGCTGTTGCCGCGCAAACCTGCGATCGAGGAAATAATTATAATTGATCCATTTTTCATTTTGATCATATCTGGGAGCACCTCATTACAGAGCCAAAAATTACTTTGCACGTTTGACTTCATTATTTTTTCAAACGCCTCGTCAGGTATATTATTTGATGGTCCAAAATATGGATTGATTGCAGCATTACATACAAGAGTGGAAATGTTGCCACAGAAGTCTAACGATTTTTTGTAAAGATTTTTTAATTGCTCTTTGTCGGAAATATTACATGAAATTGCCGTTGCATGTCCCTCTCCAAATGTATCATTTATCTCTTTAGCGACAGCTTCACATGCATCAAGCTTTCGACTTGTGATAATGACTTTTGCACCATGCTCTGCCATTCTGTAGGCTATAGCTTTGCCTATTCCTCTCGAAGATCCTGTGATTATTGCATTTTTATCTTTTAAGTTAAAAAGTGTCATTTAATAAAATATCATAATAATTTATAAGAAGATTATAAATTTATAGGATAATTTCAATATAATTATGGAAATTAAAAAAATCATAAGCGCTACTGAATTTTCACTTTCTTATAGAATCATACTTTGTGATCTTTGGGGCGTTATTCATAATGGTGTTGAAGTATTCTCTGATGCAAAATCCTATCTTGAGGCAATGAAAGAAAATAATATTGATGTTTATTTGATTTCTAATGCTCCGAGACCTGAGGCAGTAGTAAGAAATGGATTAATAAATAAACTTAATCTCAATCCTGAATTATTTAAAAAAATTTATACTTCAGGCGATACAGGTACAAAGTACATAAATTCTAAAGTTCATGGACAATCATATTATCATTTAGGACCAGAAAAAGATTATGACTTGTTAGAAAATATAAATATTCAAAAAACTAATGACATAGAGTCCTCAGAATTTGTTGTCTGCACAGGCTTATATAATGACAACGATGAACGCCCAGAGGACTATAAAAATATTTTTGAGGATTTTCTTAAACAAAATTTAGAAATAGTATGTGTTAATCCAGATGAAATAGTCTACCGGGGTCAGGCACGCATATATTGTGCAGGTGCTCTTGGAAAATATTACGAAAAACTAGGAGGTAAAGTAACTTACTACGGAAAACCTTATCCAGAAATATATGATTTTGTAATGACTGATTTATTGTCTAAAGATACAACAAATAAAAACGAAATATTAGCTATAGGCGATAGCCTAAAAACAGATTGCTTAGGGGCACACAACTCGGATTTAGATTTTTTATTTATAAAAAATGGTATTCATAAAACTGAAATTGCAAATGATGATGATTTAGTGAGAATATCAAAAACTAATTTACCTGAAACTTACAAAACTCTAATGTATACTGAAATTTTAAATTAATTAAAAAATGAAAGTTTTTAAAAGTTTAAATAGAAGATCATTAAATTATACAAAGAATTCTGTATTAATTATTGGAAATCTTGATGGAGTTCATAAAGGGCACCAATCAATAATTAATTCAGCAAAAAAAATTGCAAATAAACAAAAAACAAAAATAGGTGTGTTACTTTTTGATCCGCATCCACGGAAATATTTTAACAAAAATATTAAAAGTTTCTTATTAACAGAGTTAAACGAACGTCTCGAAATCTTAAAATCTTACGGTATCGATTATGCAATAATAATAAAATTTAATAAAAGAATATCCTCTATGACACCTTATGACTTTTGTAAAAAAATATTACTTAGAGGAATATCAATGAAATACATTTTAGTTGGTAAAAATTTTAAATTTGGTAATAAACGATCAGGCGACTATAAGTTTCTTCTGAATTTTGGTAAAGAAAATCTATTTTACGTAAACCCAGTGAAATTATTAAAAACTTCAAATCATCTTTTTAATAAAACGAAGATGAAAATATATTCGTCTACAAATATCAGAAAACTTATTTCAAACGGTAATGTAAAATTGGCAAAAAATTTTTTGGGAAACAATTTCAGTATAACGTCAAAAGTTATAAAAGGAGATCAACGAGGCCGAAAAATTGGCGTTCCAACTGCTAATTTAAATATAAATGAATACGTGGCACCAAAATATGGAGTATATGCTATTGAAGCCTCATTCATTAAAAATTCAAAGAAAAGAACTCTTAAAGGAATTGCGAATTTTGGTATCAGACCAACATTTCATAAGAACTCTGAAATTTTGGAAGTTCATCTATTTAGATTTAAATTGAATATTTATAATTCTTTGCTAAAAGTCGACTTTATTGAATTTATAAGGCATGAAAAGAAATTTTCAGGAGTAGAGGCCTTAAAAAAACAATTAAAATCAGATATAGCTAAAGCACAAAAAATTCTAAATTAAGCAAAATGAACACTAAAAATGATAAAATAGACTTTAGTGAAACTCTATTTTTACCAAAGACGTCCTTTGCGATGCGTGCTGGCCTGCCCGAGCAAGAGCCAAAAATTCTAGATGGCTGGTCAAAGGATAATATTTATGAAAAATTAAGGGAAAAATCAAAAAGTAGAAAAAAATTCGTATTACATGATGGCCCCCCTTACGCCAACGGCCATTTACACATGGGGCACGCCCTGAATAAAATATTAAAAGACTTTGTTGTAAGATCACAACAAATGCTTGGAAATGATAGTTCTTACATTCCTGGCTGGGATTGTCATGGCTTGCCAATTGAGTGGAAAATAGAAGAGCAATATAGAGAACAGGGAAAGAATAAAGATGATGTCGATATTATAAAATTCAGAAAAGAATGCAGAGAATTTGCTGAAAAATGGATTGATATACAAAGAGAAGAATTTATTCGCTTAGGAATAAATGGAGATTGGTACTCTCCCTATACTACAATGTCATATGAGGCAGAGTCTATTATTGTAAGAGAATTTTTTAAGTTTCTTGAGAACGAAAGTTTATATCGTGGGTCAAAGCCTGTTATGTGGTCAACTGTTGAAAAGACTGCATTAGCTGAAGCTGAGATTGAATATAAAGAACATAAATCAACAACTATCTGCGTAAAGTTCCCAGTAAAAGAGAGTTCTGATGCAAATTGTCAAGATGCATCCGTAATTATATGGACTACAACTCCATGGACAATTCCAGGAAACAGAGCAATTGCTTATAGTAAATCAATAACGTATTCAATGTTTGAAGTAGTAAGTTTAGAAGAACACAGTACTTTACAAGATGGTGATAAAATTATAATTGCAGATGAACTTTTAGATAATGTAAAAGTTCAATGCAAAATTAGAGAATTAAAAAAAATATCAGAAGTAAAAAACTTAGACAAAATTACTTGTAATCACCCTTTTAAAAAATCTGGTTATGATTTTGAGGTAAGAATTTTTGATGCTGATTTTGTTACTTTGGAGCAAGGCACGGGTTTTGTTCATATAGCACCTGGCCATGGAGCTGATGACTATAATTTGGGTATTACAAATGGTATCGAAGTACCTGATACAGTAGACGAAAATGGTGAATACTTTCCCCACGTACCATTATTTAATGGTAAAAAGATATTTAATGAAGATGGATCAGATGCTGATGCAAATGTGGCAGTTATCATTGAGCTAAAAAAGCATGAAAATTTAGCAGGCAAGGGTTCATTGCGTCATAGCTACCCTCATTCATGGAGATCAAAAGCTCCTGTCATCTTTAGAAATACTCCACAATGGTTCATCAGTATGGAAAAAAATCAATTGAGAGAAAAAGCGTTGAACGAAATTGAAAAGGTTAAATGGTTTCCAAAACAGGGAAAAAATAGAATTTATTCAATGATTGAAGAAAGACCTGATTGGGTAGTGTCAAGACAACGAGCATGGGGCGTACCTTTATCTATCTTTTACAATATTAAAACAGGAAAGCCGCTAGTTGATAAAGAAATAAATGAAAAAATTATTAAACTTTATGAAAAAGAAGGCTCAGATGCGTGGTTTAAATATTCAAAAGAAGAATTATTAGGTTCAAATTATAATCCGGAAGAATATAAAAAAGTTAATGATATTTTAGATGTATGGTTTGACTCAGGCTGTACACATGCATTTGTTTTAGATGGAAAAAATGATCAAATCTGGCCAGCATCTATTTATCTTGAAGGAACAGATCAACACAGGGGTTGGTTTCATTCATCACTTTTAGAATCATGTGGCACAAGAGGAGTTGCGCCTTATGAGACCGTTTTAACTCATGGATTCATACTTCATGAAGATGGCCTAAAGATGAGTAAATCATCATCCAATACTGTCTCGCCAGCAGAGGTCATTGAAAAATCAGGCGCTGACATACTAAGGCTCTGGGTAGCAAGCAGTGATTACTCTGAGGATTTAAAGATCGGGCCTGAAATCATAAAAAGCAACATTGATAGCTATAGAAGACTCCGCAATACACTTCGTTTTATTTTAGGTAATTTATCAGATTTTGATCAAGACGAGAAAGTATCTACGGATGAACTTGATGAATTAGATTTATATATTTTATCAGAATTAGAGAGTTTAAAAAAAGAAGTTATCTCAAACTATAAAATATTTGAGTATCAAAAAGTTTTTTCTGCGATATTTAATTTTTGTACAAACGACTTATCATCTTTCTATTTTGATGTAAGAAAAGATACTCTTTATTGTGATTCAAAAAATAACAAAGTAAGAAAATCAACTCGCACTGTTTTAGATATTTTATTTCACGATTTATTAAGTTTGCTTGCACCAATACTCTGTTTTACCACTGAAGAAGCATGGCAAAGTCGATTTGGAATTGAAAACAGCATACATGAAAAAGATTTTCCAAAATTAAATGATACTTTAATAAATAAAAATTTATCAACTAAATGGGCAGTGTATAAAAAATTAAGAAAGGTCATTAACGGAGCAATCGAAGTGAAGAGAAAAGAAAAAGTTCTTGGATCCAGCCTTGAAGCTTCTGTTAAACTGTACATATCTAAAGATGAAATCGAAAAGATTGATCAAAAAGTATTAGAAAATATTTCAATTATTAGTGAATTAGAAATTGTAAATGACAAGCCTTCAGATGACAGCTTTATATCTGAAGTAGATAAAAATATTGGAGTGCATGTAAGTAAAACTGATGGTGAAAAATGTGAGCGGTGTTGGAAATATTTTTCTAATTTAAAAGATAATGTTTGCGTTAGATGTCAAGAAGTGCTTTGTAAATGATACAAACCATTGGAAGATTTATATTTTTAATACTGGTTATTTTTGCAGCCGATCAACTCTCAAAGTTTTATGTAATCAATGTTTATAACATTGATGTATCAAATCTAAGTTCACAACATTTAACATCAATAAATAAATATCTTAATTTTCATTTGATATGGAATAAGGGCTTTGCATTTGGGATATTACAAAATGAAATTTCGATGGTTAATTATATTTATATGTTTGTTATGGCGATAATTGCTATAGCAGTATTTTTTTATGCAATAAGTATTAATAAAAAAATTTATTATTATGGATTTAGTTTAATTATTGGAGGAGCGCTAGGTAACTTGCTAGACAGATATCAATATTCTGCTGTATTAGACTTTATAGATTTACATTATAACAATTATCATTGGTATGTATTCAATATAGCTGATATAAGTATCACGCTCGGCTGTATTTTGATTATTTTACTTGAGTTGTTCTCAAAAAAAGAAAATGATAAAACCGTTAAAAATGATACGTAACTATTTAATTATATTTTTTTTATTAATTTTTGCTGCTTGTACTAACAATACAGTCAGAGATTACACATCATTAAAGCAAAAAGCACTAGAGATACCCCCTGATTTTGAATTAACCCCACCAGTTGTTGGTGAAGAGGAAGTAGAGGAGGCCGCGCCTACAGGTCAGTCAGCCGAAGATATTCAAGATATCATTACACAAAGCTCATCTACCAGTGTGCCTAGTAATGCTGATACATCATCGTTAGACGAATTTATTGATAATAATTTTGGAAACGAGGATCAAAATATAAATAATTCAACTTTAACTGAGGATCCTCTTGATGAGTTAATTGAAGATTCAATTGTTGAAAGTAATGAATTAGACATTGTAACAGATGACGATAGCACTTTAGATACAACTGATAATATTGGTTTGAGCGAGGAAGAGTTTTTGGAAGGAATATCAAACACAGATGAAATTACAACACTTCCCGAAGAAGATCAGCTTAAACCAGAAATAATTGATGAAACAATGTATGATGATGCTCCTAGTTTTGATGAAAACGAAGATCTGAATGATCTTCTTAACAGGGTGGATGACTTACTTAATTCATATTCAAATTAATTATTCTATAAATGTTTAAGTTTTTTAGAGATCCAAAATGGTTTTTATGGGCATACATTGGTTCAGCTATTATCTTATCATCTCTGTGGGTTCAGGTTCAAATTGATGTAAAAATTAATGAATGGTTCGGTGAGTTTTACGACATGATACAGGAAGCATTGTCTGCTCCTAACGCCATTACAATTGAAGAGTATTGGGCAAGTTTATTATCCTTTATAACACTAGCAGGAATGTATGTAGCAGTTGCTGTCCTTGTAAGTTATTTTACTAATCACTTTTTATTTAGATGGAGAACTGCCATGGTTGAGTGGTATCACTCTGTCTATGATAAGGCGCGTAAGATTGAGGGTGCGTCACAAAGAGTTCAAGAGGATACCATAAAGTTTTCAAGAATCATGGAGTCTCTTGGTACAAGTTTGATCGAAGCTTTAATGATCCTGGTAGAATTTATGCCAATACTGTTTGGCTTGAGTATTGGAATTCCAATATTTTTCTTTGGTGAATGGGAGTATGGTTTAGTCGTCGGTGCATTATTATGGTCTATAGGAGGAACATTATTTTTAATTGGACTTGGTTTAATTTTAAGGCTTGTTGGCATTGAATACGATTTACAAAAACAAGAAGCGGCATACAGGAAAATGTTAGTAATTGCTGAAGACGATGAAACAGTAAGACCAAAAACCCTTGAGGAATTATTTGATGATGTAAGGCAAATTCATTTTTTAAGTTATATAAGATATCTATATTTCGATATTGGTCGTATTGCATTTTTACAGGCAAATGTTTTATCAGCTTATGTATTTTTAGCTCCTGCAATTGTTGCCGGGGTAGTTACTCTTGGTGTAATGCAGCAAATAATCAGGGCATTTGGTAGAGTTGAGGGGTCAATGCAATATCTTCTTAAAGCCTGGCCAACAATTATTGAACTCGCAAGTGTTTATAAAAGATTGAGAGAGTTTGAAAGGCAAATAGATCAAGCAACCGTAACAGCTGGTCAGGAAGTGCGATGATGAATTATCCATTTCTTGATTTTGATAAACTTGAAAACTCATATTCCAAATCATTAGGGATACTGGATCAAAGCTTTAATAAAATTTTAGTAGTCGGTATAGGTGGCTCTTCTCAGGGATCAAAAGCAATTAATCATTTTTTAAATGAAAAACGTGTTCAATATGTTGATCATTTAAATTCTATTAAGATTAATGAATTGTTAGACAATACTCAACTAGATGAGACCGGATTCATTTTCGTATCAAAATCAGGACAAACATCTGAAACGTTAACCATATTTGAATATATGATCAAAAAACTAGATGGGAATATTGATTTTTCAAAAAATTTCTATTCGTTTACAGAAAATGTGTCTTCTCCACTAAGAGACTTGTCTATACAAAAATCAATAAAAACTATTGAACTAAGCAACGAAATTGGAGGCAGATTTTCAATTTTTAGTAATAATAGCCTTATCCCCAGTTTTTACTTTAATAAAGATCTGTGCACTGAGTTTTTAAATGGAGGAAGAAAAGCATTAGAAGATAAAGACCAAATAAAGAATATGGCTGAGGAAGATTTTAAAAGAATAAAAAATGGAAAGAATATATTTGCTTATTTGATTTATGGTGACGAGCTTATTGAAGTTGGTAATTGGCGAAAACAATTATATGCGGAGTCATTGGGTAAAAAGGCCAAAGGTGTTTTACCTGTAGTATCTGAAATGCCAAAAGACCAGCACAGTCTTTTGCAATTATATCTAGATGGACCCAAAAATATTTTTTTTGAAATTATGGGTATGGAATATTCAAAAATGAATATGATTAATATCACACTTTCAAATCATCTTGATGCCATGAGTAAATCGTTATCAAAGATAAATGAGAATACTAATAAACATATTTTTAAAGATAAAGATATGAGTAAGATCGGCCATTTTTTTGGAACAGAAATGTTAAGGGTTATCTATCTTGCTGAATTATTAGAAGTTGACCCCTTTACTCAAGATTCAGTTGATATTCAAAAGGGTTATTTAAATTAATTTAAAAAAACTAAATTTAGAATTACCTAATTCTTTTTCACGTAAAAGTATTATTTCTGAGAGTTCGATGTGTTTAGATTTTTTTTCTTCCTCTAAGATGATTATACTGTCTTTTTCTAATAAGTTTTTTTTAATAATATTTTTAATTGCTCTGAGTCCAAGATTTTTTCCATACGGTGGATCTATATAAGCAAGATTGAACTTTGTAGCTTCAGAATACTCTTCAAATGAACAAGCATTTTCAGATATAACAGCTATATTTTCTAAATACCCCAGCTTGTTTGCGCTTTTATAAATTATATCTATCATTTGTTGATTGTTCTCTACCATGGTTGCGTGTTTAGCACCACGTGACAAAGCTTCAAAGCTAAATGAACCAGTGCCAGCGAAAAGATCAATTACTTTTGCTTCTTCAAGACTAAAGTTAATTTTTACCAATTCTTTTCCATGCGTTAAAAGATTAAAAATGGTTTCCCTATTTTTGTCTGAAAGTGGTCTTACATCTTTACTTTTAAAGCTAAATATTGAATGACCTTTTCTTTCTCCGCTAATAATTCTCATTTTAAGTAACTTTTTTTATTTCCCCTTTTTTCAAACTACCAAGCTTAAATTCCCCATAAGTTATTCTAATTAATCTTGTGACTGTAATATTCAAAGAATCAAAAATATTTCTAATTTCTTTATTTTTACCTTCAGTAAGTGTCATTTTTATCCATGAGTAAGTATTTGTTTTGCTAATGAATGATGCTTTTATAGGTTTATATTTAACTTTTTTATACGTATAACCTCTTAATAAGGTATTAATAAATTTATTATCAATAAAGCCTTGTATTTTTACCTTATAAACCCTTTCAAAATTATTTTTGGGTAATTCCATCTTTCTTTTGAAGCTGCCGCTGTTAGTCAATACTAATAGCCCCTCTGAATTGTAATCAAGTCGTCCAATTGAAATTAAATTATGATTTTTTTTAGGTATGTATTCATAAATAGTTTTGCGATTTTTTGGATCTGATTTTGTTACTAAGCATCCTCTCGGTTTGTTGAAAATATATATATCATTTAATTGCTGATCAGATTTTAGGTTAATAGGTTTATCGTCTATTTTTACGATACTGTTGATACTTATTTGAACTCCTTGTTTTGTCACCAATTCGTTATCAACAACAATTCTTTGCTCATCGATGAGTTTATCTATTTCTCTTCTCGAAAAGTTAGTTGACTGCGCTAATAATTTATTAATTCTTACTAATTTTTGTTGTCTCAAAGTAGGCATGAATTAGGATTGCTTATATTAATTAAATATTTATGACACAAAATAAATTCATGGCAATGGCAATTGAGGAGGCAAAAAAAGGCTTAAAAATTGGAGAAATACCAATTGGGTGCGTTATCACTAACAAGGAAGATAAAGTTTTAGCCCGGTCCCATAATTCAGTGGTTAGCAGAAAAGACCCAGTAGGCCATGCTGAACTAAACGCTATAAGAGAGGCGTGTGAAATGATTAACTCTGATAGATTGGTTGATTGTAATATTTACGTGACTTTAGAGCCTTGTATTATGTGTGCCAGCGCTATATCAAAAGCTAAGCTTAAGAGGTTGTATTATGGTGCAGATGATTTAAAATATGGTTCGATAAATGGTAACTTAAATTTTTTTATATCAAAAAATTGTAATCATTTGCCAGAAATTTATGATAATATTTCAAAAACTGACTGTGAAAACTTAATAAATAATTTTTTTAAAGGTAAAAGATAATGAACATATCGCCAAAAGCAAAGGAAACTACGGATAGATTGAATAATTTTATGGATAAGCACGTTTATCCAAACAACGAGACATACCATAGTCAGATCGAAAATTTTGGAGCTGACAGGTGGCAGGTGGTGCCAGTGATTGAAGATCTTAAAAAGGAAGCAAAAAAAGAAGACCTCTGGAATTTATTTTTACCTGAAAGTGACTATGGGCATGGCCTTACAAACGCGGAGTATGCACCAATGTGTGAAATCATGGGAAGAGCAATGTGGTCTGCGGAAGTTTTCAATTGTTCTGCTCCTGATACCGGCAATATGGAAGTTTTAGTTCGATATGGAACAGATGAACAAAAAGAAAAGTACTTAAAGCCATTATTAGAAGGTGAAATACGCTCTGCTTTTGCAATGACAGAGCCTGCAGTCGCTTCATCAGATGCAACAAATATTGAAAGTGAAATAAAAAAAGAAGGAAATCAATATGTTCTAAATGGAACAAAATGGTGGACTTCTGGTGCAATGGATCCAAGGTGCCAATTTTTTATCTTCATGGGAAAAACAGACCCAGATAATCCTGACAGACATAAGCAACAATCCATGATACTGGTTGATAAGGATACACCGGGTATCAAAATAAAGAGACATTTGCCTGTATTTGGTTTTGACGACGCCCCTCATGGACATGCTGAGGTTGAATTTAAAGACGTCAAAGTTCCTCCAGAAAATATGATTTTAGGCGAAGGCAGAGGATTTGAAATTGCACAGGGCAGGTTAGGACCTGGACGAATTCACCATTGTATGAGAACTATTGGCCTTGCTGAAGTTGCACTTGAAGCAATGTGCAAAAGACTAATGAGCAGAAAGGCTTTTGGTAAAGAAGTGGTAAGGCACTCTGTTTGGCAAGAGAGAATTGCTGATGCTAGAATTAATATTGAGATGACTAGGCTACTCACTTTGAAAGCGGCAACCATGATGGATGATGTAGGAAACAAAGTTGCAAAAAATGAAATAGCTATGATTAAAGTAGCTGCGCCAAATATGGCATTAAAAATTATTGATGATGCAATTCAAGCGTTTGGAGGAGCTGGAGTAACAACAGACCCACACCTAGCACAAGCTTACGCAGGAATGAGAACTCTGCGACTAGCGGACGGGCCAGACGAAGTACATAGACTTTCTATTGCAAGAAATGAATTAAAAAAATACTTATAACCTTGATAAAAAAGAAGAAAACTTACCAGAAAGATAATTACGGAAGATACGTTAAGTCACACGAATTTGATCGCTATTGGGATGAGTACCACAATCTGGAAGATATTTCGATGAAAGAGTCAATAAGACAGAAGAAAGAGCGAGAAAAAAATATAAAAAATTCTAAATAGTTTTATCCAAAAACCCTATTAATTTTCTTACCTCTTCTATGCTATTGTAATGAACCATAGAGACTCTAACTACCCCATCATTTGGCTCAATGCCCAAACCCTGCAAACATCTCCAGGCATAAAATTCACCATTTCTAATGCCAATATTATTTCTTCCAGCCTCCTGGGCTACATGCAATGAGCTTTTATCTTTAACAGTGAATGATATAGTTGGCATACGATCACATCTAGCATGTGTTTGTTTGCCAATCATTCTTATATTTTTTTTTGTTTTGAGGAAATCAATCAGTTCTTTCATTAATACCTCTTCATGTTTGGATACTAATTCAAAAACTTTTTTACCTTTTCGATGAAGATCTAAATTATTTTCGCCAAAATGATGATCATATAAAGTTTCGTAGTAGTCAGTTATACCTGACAAACATCCAAGTTCCTCATGATTAGGACCACCTGGATTAAGAGTATATGGAACACTTCCTTCCAAGAATTCATGATTAAGATTTTTTGTTTCAAGTAATAAATCTCTCTTACCATATAATAGTGCTAAATGTGGTCCATAAGTTTTGTATAGGCTAAAACCATAGAAATCTATATCGAGATCTTTTAAATCCGCAATATCATGTGCCATGTAAGCTACACCGTCTCCAACAACTTTGATATTATTCTGATGCGCCAATGTAATGATATCTTTTAGATTATTAATTGATGCAACAACATTAGATGTGTGACAGACACAGACAAATTTTGTTTTTTCTGTTATGAGATTTTTTAATTCATCTAATTCTAGTTCAGCAGAGTCAGGGTTAAACTTCCATTCATTTATTTTGATGCCGTGTTCTGATAATTTTCTCCATGCACCAATATTTGCTTCATGATCTTGATTTGTGACTATGATTTCGTCCCCATGGTTAAGCCACGATCTCACAGCATTAGATAGTAAAAACATATTCATCGTTGTAGATGGTCCAATCATAAATTCATCATTATTGATATTTAGGAGTTCAGCAATTTTGCTTATACTATTATCCATTTCGTTACCTGCTTCAATCGACGGACCAAAGTCGCCATAAGGCTGTACTTTTTTAGTCGTCATAAAATCATTTAACTTTTCAATAACCTGTTTTGGCACATACGTACCACCAGCATTCTCAAAAAATGCAAAGTTTGAAGTTTTAGGGTTTTGAAAAACAGGGAATTGTTCTCTTACAAAATCTATATCCAGCTTTGTCATATTAATTATTTTGCTGCCTCTTCCACAATATTCCAGCCTAATTTTCCTAATATTGGAACAAAGCTCTCATAGTTTTTAGCCTCTGAACTTGAGGCTGTTCCATCTCTTACTCTACCAACAATTCCTTGCGCAATTCCAGCCAAGCGGAAAATGTTATATGCCATATAAAAATCCCAGTTTTCAATTTTACTTCTACCTGTTTTTTTGTAATACATTTCAGCGTACTCATGTTCAGAGGGAATATTAAGCTCTTCTAAGTTTGATCCCATCATTCCAAGACCCTTTGCTGCAGCAGGCAGTCGCCATGACATCATGTGATAAGTAAAATCCGCTATAGGATTGCCGAGTGTAGATAGTTCCCAATCAAGTATAGCCATAACTTTATTATTTTGTTTATCAAATATCATATTATCAAGACGAAAGTCTCCATGTACAATTGTAGTTTCATTATCTTCAGGAATATTTATTGGCAACCATTCTATTAAATTATCCATTTCATTAATTTTTTGTGTTTCAGAGTCTTTATACTGTTTGGTCCAACGATGAATTTGTCTTGCCATGTAATTTTCGTGTTTTCCATAATCACCTAGCCCAATTTTTTGAAAATCAACGTTATGAAGTTTTGCAATCGTATCATTCATAGATAGGTAAATTTCACGACGTTGGTTGTTATCTGAATCTGGCAATAAAAGTTCCCAATATATGTTTCCATCAACATGATCCATTAAAAAAAATTGTGTTCCAATGACGTTTTCATCTTCACAAAAACAATAAGTTTCAGGAACTGGTACATCAGTCTTGCCAAGTGCAGTAATGACTTTATATTCTCTGTCTACCGCATGTGCAGATTTAAGTAATTTACCAGGAGGTTTACGCCTTAACACATAGTTTTTTGTTTTATCCTCAATCAAATAAGTAGGATTGGATTGCCCGCCTTTAAATTGCTTTATACTTACAATATCAAACTCACTTCCAATTATTTTTTTTAAGTAATCATTGAGACTGTCACTATTAAAAACTAACTTTTCATCAACCTCCTTAGTGCCAGAAAATATTTCGTCACGAGTAGTCATTTAATTGCCTTTTTTCCTATATCTCTTCTGTAATAACCATCCGGCCAATCCAGCTGACCGATGTAGGCATAAATCATATTAAGAGCATCTCTTAGATTTTTATTTTTTGCTGTTACGGAAAGAACTCTACCTCCGTTAGCTAGAAGGTTATTTCCATCATGTTTTGTTCCTGCGTGGAATACTTGAAATAGATCATTGCTCTCAAAATTTTCATAGCCAATAATTTTTGTATTTTTTTTATAGTCGCCTGGATAACCTTTTGCCGCCACAACCACTGTAGCACTATTATCATCTTCCCATTCCAATTTAGTTTTACTTAGACTGCCTTCCAAGCAATTAAGAATTAATTCAATTAAATCATTTTTCATTCTAAGCGTTAATACCTGACACTCTGGATCGCCAAATCTAATATTATATTCAACCAATCGGGCATAACCATCTTTAATCATTAATCCAGCATAGAGAATACCTTTATAAGGATGTCCATTTTTTTTTAGGGCATTTAGAGTGGGTGTAATAATTTCCCTGTCTACTTGTTCTTTTATTTTAAGTGTAAAAATAGGCGCAGGTGAATATGCCCCCATTCCTCCAGTATTAGGCCCTGTATCATTTTCACCTATTCTTTTATGATCTTGGGCACTTTCTAATGAAACAAAATCTTCACCATCACAACAAACAAAATAACTCGCTTCTTCACCATCCATAAATTCTTCAATAACAACATCCATATTTGCACCAAATTTTTCATCAAAAATGTCATTTATTGCTTGTTCTGCCATTTTCTTTGTGTCCGCAACAGTAACTCCTTTCCCAGCCGCAAGACCATCAGCTTTAATTACAATAGGAAAAGGCTGAGTATTTAAATAGTTTATAGCTTCTTCTTTATTATCAAATCGAGCATAATCAGCTGTTGGTATCCCATTTTGTTTACAAAGATCTTTCATAAAGCCTTTAGACCCTTCTAACTGCGATGCATACTTATCAGGTCCAAAAATTTTTATTTCTGTCTCTTTAAAAAAATCAACGATCCCTGCAACCAATGGCACTTCAGGGCCCACAATGATTAATTCTATCATTTTACTTTTACAGAAGTCGTATATTTTCTCAAAATCAGTTTGATCAATTTGTTCGCATTCTGCAAGTTGACTTATTCCATAGTTTCCAGGTATTGCATAAATAGATGAAACTAGAGAGCTCTTAGATATTAAATAACATAATGCATGCTCACGAGCCCCACTGCCAATTACTAAAATTTTCATAAAGTATATTTTTGATTTTCTTGTTATATTAGCACATTAATATTTAAATTAAATGGTAAGAGAGAACATCAAAGAATATACAGTTACTGAAATTTCAGCCTCAATTAAAGAGACCCTTGAGGATAACTTTGGCTATGTGAAAGTTCGTGGAGAAGTATCTGGTTTAAGCACGCCAGCATCAGGCCATGTGTATCTTAACCTTAAAGATGAAAATGCAATTATAAAAGCGATTGCATGGAGAAGCACTGTTGCAAAACTAAGCTTTATGCCAGATGAAGGCCTTGAAGTAATTTGCTCTGGGAGACTTACAACTGGGTATTCTGATAGATACCCTGGAAGATCGGACTATTCCATTATTATAGATTCAATTGTACCAGCGGGAGAGGGTGCGCTAATGGCATTGCTTGAACAAAGAAAGAAAAAATTAATGTCAGAGGGTATTTTTGATCAAGACCACAAAAAGCCTCTTCCATTATATCCCGAAACAATTGGTATTATTACTTCACCTACAGGAGCAGTTATAAAAGATATTATTCATAGACTTGAAGATAGGTTTCCGTGCGATGTTATTCTTTGGCCAGTTCCTGTACAAGGTGACGATGCTGCGCATTTAATAGCAGATGCTTTAAATGGATTTAACAATTCTCTAAAAGATAGCGAATTAAAAGTTCCAGACTTAATTATTGTAGCCCGAGGTGGGGGGAGCATCGAAGATCTCTGGGCATTTAATGAGGAAATTGTTGTAAGAGCAGTATTCGCTAGTGAAATACCTGTTTTGTCAGCTGTTGGACATGAAACAGATACGACACTTATAGATTTTGTGTCTGATCTTAGAGCGCCAACTCCAACCGCAGCAGCAGAGTTGTGTACACCTAATAAAGTTGAGCTTTTAATGAATTTAAAAGACTTTCAAAAAGACCTTCGTGATTCAATTAATAGTAATTTAGAAAATAAATTAAGTTCATTTAAAAATCTCAGTGATAAGTTGCCAGTCTCTCTAAAATTATTTATTAAAAGCCTGATGTCAGAATTTAAAGAAATTACTCAGTCGCTTAACTATCGTATTTTAGAGGAACAAGTAAATAATTTTCAACAAAAACTAATTTCAAAATTTGATAAATTAAACAGCTCTACAAACTTATTTGTAGAAAGTGTGCGCAATCAAATTAACTATAATGAAAAGTTATTAGAAAGTATGAGCTATAAGTCAGTCTTAAATCGAGGTTATTCTGTTACAAAAAACTTAAAAAATAAAGTTATAAAGTCAAAAAAAGATATGGAACACGATACAGATATAATTATTGAAACAAGCTTTGCAAAAATTTCTGCTGAAGTGAAGGAAATTAAAGATGAATAATGTTGGTACAAAAGCTGAAATTGTTCTTAATCATGGTCATTTCCAAGTTAAGACACCTGGTGATTTTGTGGAATGTTCAATAACTGGAGAAAAGATTACACTTGAAAATCTTAAATATTGGAACGTAGAGCTTCAAGAAGTCTATGCATCACCTGAAGTGGCACTAAACAGATATAAAGAACTTAATGGTCTTAATAAATAGAGTTTTTTTACTTTTATTTTATTTAAACGTATGCGCGTTTTCATCTGAACTTCCTAAAAGATTTCCACAAGGAAGTCTTGTTATAGGTCAAAACAATGAAGCAAATGAAATCTTTGTTGACGGAAAGCCTATTAAAATCAGTCACGATGGTTTCTATGTTTTCCCAATATCTCGAGAGCAGATAGAACCAATAAATGTTACGTACAGCAACAGTGATGGCATTTTCTTAATCCATCAAATATCTATCGAAAAACAAGATTATGATATTCAAAGAATTGATGGCCTACCCGAACAAATGGTTACACCTCTTGATGATGATATTATAAAACGAATTATTTCTGAAAATGAAGTAATAAAAGAAGTAAAGAAATTAGACTTGGATTTGACTTATTTTAAGGAAGAATTTATTCAACCAACAACTGGAATTATTAGTGGAGTTTTTGGCAGCCAGAGAATTCTTAACGGTAAAGCAAAAAGCCCTCATAGGGGTATTGATATTGCCGCTGATGATGGAACACCAGTAATGTCTTGTAATGAAGGAATAGTAATACATGCTGAGAGTGATTTATATTATACTGGAGGCACAATAATCATTGATCATGGTCATGGAGTAAAATCTATTTATGCCCATTTGTCTTCAGTAAATGTTGCAGTGAACCAAAAAGTTAGCAAAAAAGATATAATAGGCAAAGTAGGATCAACAGGCAGGTCAACTGGACCACATCTGCATTGGGGCGTGATGGTTTTTAATACTTACGTTGATCCTCAATTATTATTGGAAAATTAAACAAAAATCAGTCTAGTTTCCACCTATTATGAAACCAAAAATATTGTTCGGGGTATTTCTTAATCATACTTTCATAATAAGCGATAATTATCTCCGATATTTTCTCAACGTTTTCTGAAGTATCTTCATAATCGCTGGCATGTATTGATTGATGAATTTCAAATTCATATTTTCCATCATTCTTTCTTATTGGCCATCCTAAAAATATTTTACACCTAGATTTTAGAGCCAGTTGAGCGGGTAGAGAAGAAAACTTCATTTTCTTTCCAAAGAAATTAAGATTTATACCTGACGATAATTGAAGGTCAGCTAACAGAGCAATTGACTCACCATTTTTAAAATTATTAAGTAATTGTTTTGTACCTATCCTATTTTTACTCAAACATCTAAGGCTATATTTATCTCTAAGATTCTTTAAAACATAATTTATTAAAGGATTGTTAGGTTCTCTAACAATCGCAGATGTTCGATGCATTGTCTTTCTTATCGACATTCCTGGTATTTCCCAATTTGAATTATGAGCTGATATGATGATTGATCTCTCACTACCTGAGAAGGCTTCTCTATAATAATTATTTTCAATTACATTAATTTTATCTTTTAATATTTTTTTGAGATGTGAATATTCAGCAACCGTATACCCCAAATTTTCCCATACTTTTTCTGCGGTTGATTTAATCCATTTTTCATCTTGATCCTTAAAAGCAATTCTTAAATTTTTTTTAACTAATTTGTTAATAGAAAATAAGGGGCCTAAGCTTGTTGTTATGCTTACACCTAGTTTTCTTGCTACAGAAAGAGGTAGTAATTTGAATATAGAATAGAATATTGCAAATAGAATAAATTCAGATGGATATCTAATATACTTTTTTATAAAAATCTTCATACGTTTCAATTAACCAGTTTGTGCATGAATTCGTCCATGTTGGATAATTTTATCTTCACTTTTAAACATTCAATTCCTTTTCTTTTTTCTTCAGGAATTCTTACAAAATCTTTTTCAGTAGTAATGAGGTAAAGGTTATTATCTGAAGCCATTTTTTTTAGATGGTTTAGTTCATCTTCTGTAAAAAAATGATGATCAGGAAATTCAACTGTTTTAGGTACAGTACAATTATTATTGATGAGGGTATCAAAGAAGCTTTGATTGTTACCAATACCACTAAAAGCCAAATATTTTTTATTTTTGTCGATATATAATGGTTCAATAGAAGCGGTGAGAGTATTAATTTTTATATCATTATACATACTTTTTATTTTTGTTTTATCATCACCAACAATGATTAAAAATTGAGCTCTTTTTAATGCGGGCTTGATCAATTCTCTTAATGGTCCGGCCGGCAAACATAACCTGTTTCCAAAACCACGCTCCCCATTAACCATCAAAATATTTTTATCTTTAAAGAGAGACTTATCTTGGAAACCATCATCAAGTAAAATAAAATCAGGACTTATATCATTTAAAATTTTATGTACAGCTAACATTCGATTTGTAGAAATATAAGTGGGTACATGATTTGAAAAAAGCATTGCCTCATCGCCCACCAAAGTTGCAGAGTCATTTGGTGATACTTTTTTAAATGTATAATTTTTACCACCATATCCTTTTAATAATACACAAATATTTTTTTCTTTATTTTTGAAATACTTTATGATTTCTAAAAGAGTTGAGGTTTTTCCAGTGCCGCCTACGTTTATATTACCAACACATAAAATTGGAATACCAATTTTGAGCTCAGTTTTGAATATTCTGAATAAATAAAAAATTAAAATGTATAGTAAAGATATTGGGAAAAGTATATAGGAGACCAATCTATAAAAAATTTTGTTGGAATACCATATATTCAATATTATTTTTTCCATGTTCAATTATAAATATTGGTAAATAACTTTCAGTACTTTATTTACTGTATCATCACCCTCTTTTTTTAGTCTATTTATATTAATATCCTTATTAATAGATTTTGGTTTAGCTAATGCTTCTTTAACGTAATGTTCTAGCTGGCGTTCATTTTCTACCTGTTGAGTAAATTTTAATTGATTAAGAACGTCGTAAACATCTATGAAATTATCAATATTTTTGCCATGGTAAATTTTTTTACCTAAATAAGCAGCTTCTATGGGATTTTGTCCTCCATGTGGCACTAAACTACCACCAATAAAAACGATGTTTGCTAAACTGTAAAATATGTTTAGTTCTCCAATAGTGTCAGCGAGATATAAATACGTTCGATCATTGATCTTTTGTTTTTTTGATCTGATTGATAAGCCAAGTCCTTTAGATGAAGAAAAAAACGATTTTCTAGTTACGTGTCTAGGCACAATAATTGTCAGAAGATCTTTAACCGTTTTTTTTAAATTTAGTGTAATATTTTTAATTATTTCTTCCTCTCCAGGATGTGTACTAGCCGCAAGAAATATTTTACGTTTTTTTGTGAGGGATCTTAGTTTTTTTAATTCATCTGATATTATTTCGTCAGGTTTATAAGCAAATTTAAGATTTCCTGTATTGATGGTATTTTTAATGCCTAATTTTTCATAAAAAAAAGCACTATCACTATTTTGTGTACAGCATGCAGAAAAATTTGAAAAAAGTCTTTTTGACAATCCACTTAGCATTGACCATCTCTTAAAACTTTTAATAGTCATTCTTCCGTTAACAATTAAAGAATTAATATTTCTTTGTTTTAACTCAGTTAAAAAGTTAGGCCATATCTCTGACTCGACAAATACAGCTAGAGATGGGTTCCAATGATTAAGAAATTTATTTACATAAGATGGAATATCAAATGGAATATATTGATGAATAATTTTTTTCGATAATTTACTTTTGAGAATATTTGCTGAAGTAACAGTGCCTGTCGTAAGAATTATTTGATCAATAGATTTATCAGAGTTTAATTTACTTAATAAAGGTAATATTGATAAGCTCTCACCAATACTAGCAGCATGGAACCATATAACTTTACCTTTTTTTCTCTCAACATTACTTGTTCCATATCTTTCTGCTATTCGTGTTTTATCTTCTTTGCCTTTTGAAATTCTAATAAGAATATAAAAAGCTATAAATGGTCTTATGAATTTGGTAATTAACTTATAAATGTAATAAGGTATCATTATTTATTATTACTATTTGCTCTTTTTGTTAAATTATACATTGTACTCTCTAATTTACTCTTAATCTGATTAATACTTTTTTCATTTTTTAAAGCTGGAAGGGGTTCACCCCAAATAATTGTTATTTGGTTAAATGGCTTTGGTATAATAAATTTATCCCAAGTATTTAGTACCCATTTTTTTTTAAAACCTATTCCTACAGGAAGAATTGACGCATTGCTTAGTCGAGAGATACTCAAGATGCCGTCACTGACCTTGTGACGTGGTCCTTTTGGCCCGTCAGGTGAAATACCAATTGAGATGCCTTTTTTTAATGATTTTATCATTT
This sequence comes from uncultured Pelagibacteraceae bacterium, assembly GCA_902610585.1. Taxonomy (GTDB): domain Bacteria; phylum Pseudomonadota; class Alphaproteobacteria; order Pelagibacterales; family AG-422-B15; genus CACNXQ01. Next base: position 68,730 of record CACLWE010000004.1, on the reverse strand, counting down.
GGCGTGCCGATAAAAGCCCTCCTTTATTCTTAGTTTTTCCAGCTTTATGAGTTGAACCTCTAATAGCTTTAAATCCAAGGTTTGATATGAGTTTAGCAATTATATCGCCGTCTCTATGTTTAGAGATTAATACTTTTATTTCAAATTCACTTTGCCATGTAAGAGGGCACATTAAAAGTTGATCATGCCAAAATGCATAAATAAATGACTCATTTTTTTTAAATAATGACTCAATATTTTTTCGATTCTTTAAATTTATTATGGATGTTTTATATACAAATAATACATACATTGATCCAAGTAGGGATATTAGTTTTTGAGTCAGTTTAAATCCAGCAATGTATTTAATCATTAGTTTTTAAAATTCACGTTCATAGAGTTTCTTATAAACTCCATTCTTTTTTAATAATTCTTCATGGGTGCCTATTTCTACAACACTACCTGAGTCCAAAACAATAATTTGATCTGAATTTATAATGGTGCTGAGTCTATGGGCGATTACAAGAGTTGTTCTATCTTTCATTAGAACACTTATAGCATTTTGAACAAGATGTTCAGACTCGGTGTCCAGACTTGATGTTGCTTCATCAAGTAAAAGAATTGGTGCATTTTTAAGAAAGGCTCTGGCAATTGATATTCTTTGTTTTTGACCACCCGAGAGACTATAGCCTTTTTCGCCGACTATAGTTTCATATTGCTTTGGAAGTTCTGATATAAATTCATGTGCCGCCGCAGCTTTCGCTGCATTAATAACTTCTTCTCTAGAGGCCTCGGGTTTTCCGTATAAGATATTGTCATATATTGACATGTCAAAAAGAACTGGCTCCTGGCTTACCAAAGCTAATGAGGATCTTACTGATGAGATTGTTAATTCCTTTATATCTTGATTATCTATTTTAACATTACCTTTATCCGGATCATAAAATCTTGGTATCAAGTTTAATATAGAGGATTTACCCGAACCGCTTGGACCAACTAAAGCAGTAGTTTTACCATGAGGTATTCGTAGGTTTATACCCGTCAAGGCTGAATTTATTTGTCCTTCATAAGATAATGTAACGTCCTCAAAAGTTATATCTGATTTATCAATTGATAAATTAGGAGCATTTTGTGCTTCATTAATAAGACTTTTCTGATCAAGTAGACCAAATACTCTTATTGCTGCCGCAAAACCCTCTTGTAAGGTTGCATTTATTTGAGCGATACGTCTTAGAGGTTGGAACGCCAGCATCATTGCACCGAGGAAAGATACAAATTCATTTAGCGCCAGTTCACCTTGCAGACCTCTCAAACCAGCATAATACAATGCTCCAGCAATTCCAAAACCTGCCAAAAACTCAGCAAAAGGAGAAGCTGCACCTCGAGCATTAGCGCCTTTTAATATTTTTGTCATTCTTCTAAATACTGATTTACTGAGCTTTTCAATTTCCTCATCTTCTTGTTGGTAAGCTTTAACAATTCGAGTGCCATCTAAATTTTCAGATAATATTGATGCTAATGTGCCAGTCTCTTCTTGACTCTCAGTTGATGCCTTTTTAATTCTTTTACCTAAGCGTCTTGTAAGAATGCCAACCAGTGGAAATGCAATAATTGAAATAGTTGCGAGTTGCCAATCTTGATAATACATGACGCCAAGCAAACAAATTAAAGTTAAAACATCTTTTACGCCATTAGCTAAACTACTGCTTACAGAGTCTTGAAGTAAAGTAACATCATACAAGAAATTAGAAATAATCTTAGCTGAATGAACTTTGTGTAACCAAGCAAGATCAGCATTAATTATTTTTTTAAATAATTTGATTTGCGTATCTGCAATTACATTTTGTGCAACTCCATTTAGCAGAACAATTTGAATAAATGTGGCAATACTTTTGATTAATAAAGTTAAAATAATCGCAATTGGGATTAACAGCAGCATGGACTCGTCTTTATCTAAAAAGATTTTATCAATTGCAGGATCAAGTAACCAAGCTGTCGCACCTGTACAAAGTGCGATGATAATCATAAAAAAAAGCGAACTAAACAACCTTAATGAATACGGTTTGATGCTATCCCTAAATAACCTCTTAAGTATTTGCGTTCCAGTCATGAAGAGGTATTCATAATACTATTATCAAAAATTTAAATCTAAATATTGATAAATGGCTTAAATTCTTACTTTCCTGCTAGGGTCATACTCTCAATAAGTACTGTTGGAGCATTGGTACGGTATCTAAACTCTAGATCGTTTGCGGCTGATAAATTCATGAAAATTTCTCTTAAATTTGAGGCGATAGTTACTTCACTTACTGCTTGTGTGATCTCACCTTTTTCAATGAGCATCCCACTAGCTCCCATGCTATAATCACCAGTAACTAAATTTACTCCCATACCGATTAATTCAGTCGCATAAAATCCATAATTAATTGATGACAAAATATCATCATAACTTTTTAAACCATTTGTCATATATAAATTAGATGTAGATACACCAGGTGGAGAACCAACTGATCTTGATGCATTCCCAGTAGTCTTAAGCCCTAATTTTTTTGCAGTTGATGTATTTAAAATCCAGGTATTGAGTTTACCGTTTGAAACTAATTCTCTTTTCTCAACTTTAACACCTTCACCATCAAATGGCTTAGATCCAAGCCCTCTGTTAATTGCAGGATCATCAATAATTGTTACATCTTTATTAAATATTTGTTTTCCCAAACTGTCTTTTAAAAAACTTGTACCTCTAGCAATTGACGTTCCCGATATTGAACTTGCTAGATAACCAAGTAGATCATTACTAATTCTTTTGTCAAAAATAACTGGCAATTTTGTTGAACTGATTTTTTTTGCATTAAGTCTTTTGAGAGTCTTTTCTGCTGCTGTTAAACCAATCTCCTTTGCACTTGGTAAATCACTTATATGTCTTTTCACAGCATATTCGTAATCCCTTTCCATGTCTTGGCCCTGCCCTGCAAGAACTGAACAAGATACAGAACTGCTTGATGATTGATATCCCCCTTGGAAGCCATTACTTGTTGCAAGAAAGAACTCTCCTTTAGAAGATGAAGCACCAGCACCTTCAGAGTTTGTAATTCCTTTGACTGACAAAGCAGCATCTTCACACTCTTTAACAGCTTCAATTAATGTTTCAGTATTTACTTCTTCTTTCTCGAATAAATCTAGATCTGGTGCATTATGTTCAAACATGGAACTATCTCCAAGTACAGCAGTATCGTCAATTGGAGCTAATTTTGCCATTTCAACACATTTTGTAACAAGTTTATCAACATTGTCAGTCTCAATGTCCGAAGATGAAACAAAAGCCTGGCGTTGACCAACTAATGCTCTAATACCGATAGTTTTTTCGTTAGATTCATCTAGATCCTCTATTTTCTGAAATCTACAACTAATTGACTTGCCATGAGACTTAGCAAGCACAACATCACAATCAGATGCACCTGCTTTGAGAGTTAAATCTATTATATTTTGAGCTGTTTCTTCAAAATTCATAATTATAAAATACCTATAAATAGGGTTAGAGCAACTATCAATCCTAAGTATTGATTACTTTTAAAAATTCTCAAACATTTGCTTTTATCATATATATCTAGTCTTTTTATTTGGTAATACAAATGAGCAACAACAAAGATAAGTGAAATAAAAAAGTAAATATTTTGATCATGCAATAGTCCGAATAAAATCAAACACAATGCCATCAAACTATAGAAAATGATGATCCACTTTTTCGTATTATCACCAAACAAAATTGCAGTAGATTTTATTCCGATATTTAAGTCATCCTCTCGATCCTGGTGTGCATATATTGTGTCATAGCCTAAGGTCCAAAAAATACCAGCAAGATACAATAATATAATTTGAGTATTTAGTTGATTTGCAACAGTGGCATATCCAATCAAACAACCGATGTTAAATGTGACTCCTAAGAAAAGCTGCGGCCAGTAAGTTATTCTTTTCATTAAAGGATAAAGAATAAACAACACAAAAGAAATTAAACCAATAATAATGGCGAGCATATTTAGAGATAGTAATATGGTGAGACCAATTAAATTAAGTATTGAAAAAATTATGAAAGCTTCAAAAGAAGAAATTGCACCACTAGCGAGTGGTCTTTGAGACGTTCTTGTTACATGTTTGTCTAGATCTTTATCAAAAAAATCATTTATGATACATCCAGCTGATCTCATAACAATTGATCCGATTGCAAAGATTAGAAATAGGTAAATATTGCTCCATAAGTGCTGGTAGGAATTTGAGGCGGCAAGCATGCCCCAAAAACATGGCAGCATTAGCAAAAAAAAACCAACAGGCTGCTCTAGACGCAATAATTGTGAATATTTTTTCAACTTATCTTTATAAAATAAATAATGATATAACCAATATATATATGAAAAAAATTAAAAACAGAATTTTTGTAGATAAAAAAATAAATTCGAATGATCAAATTATTCTTGATGCTGACCAGATACACTATTTGAAGAGTGTCTTGAGAACAAAAAAAAATAATTATGTTTCTGTTTTCAACCGTGAGCTACTTTTTTTGACTAGAGTCATTGATATTACAAAAAAAACATGTGAATTAGAAATTATTGATTGTGAAAAAATCAAAAGTGAAAATCATAAAATAACTCTATTTTTTTCCCCGATAAAACGGACACCTCTAGAAATCATGATACAAAAGTGCTCAGAAATCGGAATTTCAATTTTTCAACCAGTAATCATGGATAGAACCAATATGAAGAATATCAATTTTGAAAGACTAAGTCTTATTGCTATTGAAGCGTGTGAGCAGTCAAATCGAAATAAGATACCAGAAATTAATAAACCTATATCATTTGCTTCAATGATTAATGATAACTCTTTAGCGAATTATTTATATTGCTCGCTCGATAACAATAAAGAAAAAATAAAAAATATAAAACTAATCAAAAACGAGGCTATTGGTATAATCATAGGGCCTGAAGGAGATTTTTCAGCTAAAGAGTATGAAAGTTTGAAATCAAAGGAAAAATCTATTGGCGTTACACTTGGGCCAAATACTTTAAAATCAGAAACTGCTGCAATTACCGCTGCCTCAATTATTATGGACAAAATTTATAATGCTTAGCAAGAGTGATCTAATAAAATATTTTGAAAATGGTATTAAGAGTACCTCCGAAATTAAAATAGGTACTGAACATGAAAAATTTATTTATCACAAAATTGATCTTAGTTTAGTTCCCTATAGCGGCGATGTCAGTATTAACTCAATTTTTGAAGACTTTATAAAGGATGGTTGGACACCTATAAAAGAGAGTAAAAATATTATTGCACTAACTAAAGATAGGGCAAGTATAACACTGGAACCTGGTGGTCAATTTGAATTATCTGGAGCGCCTCTTAAAACGATTCACGAAACTTGCAAGGAAATAAATAATCACCTCGCTTTCACAAAAAAACTAGAAGAAAAATATAATATTGGCTTTTTAGGACTGGGCTTCTTTCCAATTGGTGAATTGAAAGATGTGCCAAAGGTTCCAAAAAAAAGATATTCAGAAATTATGACTCCTTATATGAAATCACTTTCCGGATTAGGTCTAGAAATGATGTACCAATCAGCAACGGTTCAGGCGAATTTCGATTATATTTCAGAAAGTGATATGCAAAGAAAAATTAATGTCTCTGCATTCATTCAGCCGATTGTGACAGGTTTGTTCTCAAACTCACCATTTAAAAATTCAAAACTTTCTGGTTTTGAAACTTATAGAGGATATGTATGGACAAAAACTGATCCAGACAGAACAGGTATTCCAAAGTTTTTGACTGAAAAAACTTTGAGCTTTGAGGAATATGTCGATTATGCCTTACAAGTTCCTGTATATGCAATCATTAGAAATAATAATTATCATAATTGTACTAAATATACATTCCAAGATCTTTTGGATGGAAAAAATAATCAATTTGCGCCTGATGATATTTTAATTGAAGATTGGATAAATCATATCTCTACTATCTTTACTGAAGTAAGGTTAAAAACATTTATTGAGATGAGAGGCGCTGATGCAGGAAGTTATAATACACTCTGTGCTTTACCAGCTTTTTGGTCAGGCATCTTATATCAAGAAGACGCATTAGAAGAAACTTTCAAAATGATTAGTGAATTTGAATATGAAGACTTAATTAAATTTAGGAGTGATGTCTTATCAAACGGTCTCAATTCCTTATATAAGAACAAAACTGGCTGGGCATTAGCGGAGAAACTTTTAAATATCTCATTTGAGGGACTTAAGAGGCGGGGTAAGAAAAATTTATACGGAGATGATGAAACCGTTCACTTAGATTATTTATTTGAAGTAATCGATAAAAAAGAAACCGCATCAGAAAAAGCTAAAAAACAATATTTTCAAAATGATAAATTGAACATCCAGAAGCTTTTTGAAGGCGAGTCTTTTTAATTTTTTTCGATATAAATTGATTGAGAAGGGAAGGCAAAACCAGCGCCATTATTTTCAACAATTTCTTTTATTTCTAAAGCTAATTTTTCCTTGATCTCTAACCATTCCCCCCAATTTGTAGTTGTTGCAAAACAATAAATTAACAAATCAATTGAGCTATCTGAAAACTTTTCAATTCTTACAAACAATGGCTGTTCAGAAGATTTAACAAAATTCCCATCGTTTGTGATGTAGTTATCTATTTCATCTCTAATTTTCCGCAACTGGTCACGTGTTGTTCTATATTCTAAGCCAATATTCCAATATATGCGCCTACTTTTCATATTGCTAAAATTTGTGACGGCATTTTCTGCAAAATTAAAATTTGGAACCATAACAGGTGAAGAATCAAATCTTCTAACCAATGTTGATCGAAAACCTATTTTTTCTACTACGCCCTCAACAATGTTTTCAACTTTAATCCAATCTCCATTTTGAAATCGTTTCTCTAATAAAATTAAAATTCCTGATATCAGATTTTTAAACAAATCTTGAGCACCTAAAGCTACTGCCACACTGAGAAGTCCCAGTCCAGCTAGAATTGGTCCAACCTTGATTCCCCATATTTCTAAAACAGCAGCTGCACCAATAACAAATATGAAGAATTTTAAAATTCTTACTCCCCAATCTATAAGATCATTTGTTAACAATTCTCCTAATTTATGAATAAACGATGAAATCGGATCAATAATTTTGTATAAAAACCAAAATATTTGAATTGTTATGAGTGAACGATTTAAATTTGCAGCAAACAGTTCAAGAGTTGTATTTAAATTTAAATACTGAGTGCTTATGTACACACCGATTACTACAGGAAAAAATCTGAGAGGTCCATCAAAAGCCTCAAGCATCGCATCATCAATCTTAGTCTTAGATTTTTTTACAAGAACTTTTAATCTACCAATCACAATTTTTGAAAAAACTGATCTTAAAATTATAAAAATTAAGAGTATTGCTATTGCAACTAAAATATTGTTCAGATCGATACCAAAAACCCCTTGGTTCCATACAGATAGCACTAAATTTGCAAAATTTTCCATTTGCTAAACATACCTTATTTGTTTTGTTTAGAACAGATTAAGTTAGGCGAGAAAATTATTAATTTCACTTGCAACATCCTCAGTTTTTTCAAGTGGAAGCATATGCGATGTCTCATCAATAAAACAAATCTCAGTTTGAGGATTTAATTTTTTAATTCTATTTTGACTTGTCACATTACAGACAACACTGTTAGGTGTGAGTATAATCTTAATTGGAATATTAATTTTCTTTAAATCAAACCAAACCTCATGCGAGGTAAGCCTAAAGCAAGCCGACTCCCAGCGTGGATCACATTTTAAAACATATTTATTTTGGTCATTTTTTTTAAGTCCATATTGTACATAGTCTTTAATTATCTTTTCACTTATATTTTTAAAAAGAGTCTTACTAGAAAAATATTTATGAGCTTCATCTTCGCTATTCCACAAATTACGTCTGATCAAAGCATTCTTTGAAAGAGGACTTGCTAAATGAGCAAGATTAACAATCTGTAAAAGCTGGTATGAAATGATATACCTCAATGGCAATATGACAGGATCTATGAGAATAAGTTTTTTTACTAATTTAGGTTTTGAGAGAGCTAGTAGCAAGCTCGCAGTGCCTCCCATTGAATGACCTGACAAAGTTACTGGCTCATTATGTTTTTTAACTAATTGCTCCAAATCATCCCTAAAAGTATACCATGATTTTAGTTTATTAGAGTCTGCAATTAAATCGGTTTCGCCATGACCACGCATATCATATGTAATAACCTCGTATGAATTATCAATTTTATTTAAGAGATCAGTATATGCCTGTCCACAGAAACCATTAGCATGAGAAAAATATAGTACATCATTTGTTTTGTTTGATCTTCTGTATGTTGCGATATTACCAGTGCCAATTTTGACATTTTCTTTAATCATTATTTTAATGACATGACTCGTTATATTTTTTGAGTCTGTAATAATTATATGGAAGCGGGGTAATAAAACCCGCAAGGAGCATAAAAGGAATTATTGTAATAGTAAGAACTCCGCCAGCAAATATTAAATCTGTAGCATTCATAGCCACTTCCATACTAATCATGCTGATGAAACTCATTTTAAATGCAATACTAATTGCTTCAGCAAAAATAAATGTTCTCATTAGAATTATAGTTTCTAATATAATACTTGTAATCAAACCATTTAGTATTGCGAGCAACATCACCACATATATAGATAAAGAGTGATCAATGATTTGAAAGTAATAAATCGTTCCAAAGTCACCAATACTGCAGCCAATTAAACACCACATTGTATTATAGCTTGCTTTCTGCCAAGTATGTTTACACGTCCAGCTAATATCAAACATGATTTTTTAAAAATTCTTTTTTTCTTTCTTTAGTATCTTCTATTACTAACTGTTTTTCAGAATTACTCATTTTCATCCAATTAGTTATTTCAAACTGTTCCCTAAAACAACCAATGCAAACATTCCCATCCATGAAGTCTTTCTTATACTTACAAATTTTTACACATGGACTACCGATATATTCTTGGTTTTCTCTAAATTGGGCCATTTACTTAATAAATTAAACTTTCAGCTTGATTTATTTATATATTTCAATAAAAAGCAACATCAATTCCAAATATTCTTATGGCACGAATTACTGTTGAAGATTGTATAAAGTTGGTGAATAACCAATACGATTTAGTCATATTAGCTAAAGAAAGAGCTGTTCAATTAGGTAGAGGGGCTACCCCAGCGGTTGATCCTGAGAATGATAAAAAACCAGTTATTGCTCTTCGAGAAATTGGAGAGTCAAAAATAACTGCTGAAGAGTTAAAGGAAAGTATTGTTTCGAAGCTAAGACAAATACCCGATTATGAAGAAGAGGAAGAGCTAGAAGAAGTTGATAATGATACTTTCAGACAGATGTATCAAGGTGGTTTATCAAAGTCAGAAATGGAAAAATCAGCTACGAGAAAATTTACTGCTCGTTCACCAAGAGTAGAGTCCAGAGCAAAGCCAATTGAAGAAGTTATCCAATCTCAACCATCCTCTGATGAAATAGTTCCAAGTGATGATGAACTTGAAAAGATAGAACAAGAAAATTCAGAAATTGATATGACGAATGATGTAGAAAATTTAGAGGTAACGGAGGATACAACATCATTAAGTGAGCCAATGAACGTATCTGAAGTTGAGGAAACTGAAATAAACACCATTGAAGCAGATGAGGTTTCAGAAACTATCGACACAATCCCTGAAACTGAAACAGCAATTCAAGAAGAAAACGATACAAAAGAATAGTAGCCGTCATGAATTTTGATTTCTCAGATGATCAAAAACTTCTTCGTGATCAAGCAAGAAAATTTTTATTCGATAAGTGTGATCGTAAATCAGTAAGAACAGTTCTTGATGACGATCAACTGCATTATCATAAAGAACTATGGTCACAAATATCCGAAATGGGTTGGACTGGGACTGCAATTCCAGAGGAATATGGTGGACTTGGTCTCGGTATGTTGGAATTATGCGTCATAGCAGAGGAATTGGGAAGATCTCTAGCACCCACACCATTTTCATCATCAATATATTTATTTGCAGAATTTATCAAAAACTATGGTTCTGAAGATCAAAAGAAAAAATTCTTACCTTCGATAGCATCAGGTGAAAAAATAGGTACTTTTGCATTATCAGAAACAAATGGAACTCCAAAACCATCAAATATAAAGACGAAGTTTTCATCTGGAAAAATTAATGGCTACAAATCACCTGTAAGTGATGGAGAGTCAGCTGATTTTCTAATAATCGCTGCAAATAGCGATGATAAGGGAAATAGAAATTCACTTTCATTATATATCGTCGATTTACATGAAAATGGAGTGAAGAAGACAAGCCTTGAAACTATTGATCCTACCCGACCTGCATGCAGTATTAATTTTGAAAATGTTGAAGCCGAACTAATTGGTGAGCAAGGAATGGCATGGGATATGACAGAAAACATACTTAACAGAGCGGCAGTTTTATATTCATTTGAGCAAGTTGGAGGAGCGCAAGTTTCTCTAGATGAAGCAAAAAAATATTCAATGGAAAGGTTTGCTTTCGGAAGGCAAATTGGTTCATTTCAGGCTTTAAAGCATAAAATGGCAGATATGTATGTTAAGATCGAATTAGCTAGATCTAATGCATACTATGGCGCATGGGCCTTGAGTACCGATTCCAATGAATTACCAGTTGCTGCAGCAGGTGCAAGAGTGAGTGCATCTGACGCCTTTAATTATGCTGCAAAGGAGAATATTCAAATCCACGGAGGAGTGGGTTTTACCTGGGATTATGATTGTCACTTGTTTTATCGAAGATCAAAACTACTTTCTTTGAATATTGGTAGTACAAGACAATGGAAAGAAAATTTAATTTCAAATCTTGAGAAAAGGAATATAGTTTAATTATGGATTTTAATGATTCACAGCAGGAAGCTGAATTTAGAAAAGAAGCGAGAGATTTTCTTGAGGCAAACGCCGAAAAGAGATCAATAATTTCTGATAAGCCTAACGATAAAAGCCCACAGATCGCTGTTGCAGGCGCTCCCGAGACAGTCAAGGGAGGCAAAGAAGCTGCACAGGAAGCATTAGAAAGAGCAAAAGTATGGCAAAAGAAAAAAGCTGAAGCAGGTTTTGCTGCCATCTTGTGGCCAAAAGAGTTTGGTGGTTATGGTGGATCACCTATACAACAAGTTATCTACTCTCAAGAGGAACATGATTATTTAGTTCCTTCTGGTTATTTTGAAATTGGAATCGGTATGCTTGGCCCGACAATGATGGTATGGGGCAAAGACGAAGATAAAAAAAGATATTTACCTAAAATGATTACGGGTGAAGAAATATGGTGTCAGCTTTTTTCAGAACCTTCAGCGGGATCAGATTTAGCTGGAATTAAAATGAAAGCTGAAAAGAATGGCGATGAGTGGGTTTTAAATGGTCAAAAAGTATGGACATCTGGGGCGCACTTTGCAGATTATGGAATGATAGTTGCAAGGTCTGATCCATCTGCCTTAAAGCATAAAGGTCTTACTTATTTTTATTTAGATATGAAGACACCTGGTATCGAAGTTAGACCAATCAAGCAGATTTCAGGTACTTCAAATTTTAATGAAGTCTTCTTCAATGATGTAAGAATACCTGACTGCCAAAGATTAGGTGGAGAAGGTGAGGGCTGGAAAGTTGCGCTTACCACTCTCATGAACGAAAGACTTGCTGTTGGCGATCCTCCTGGACTTGACTTCGATCAAATATTTGAAGCAACGAAGGAATTAGAAGTGGAGGATGGTCTTGCAATTAAGAACAGTGAAGTAAGACAAAAAATGGCTGACTGGTATGTTCAATCGCGTGGTTTACAATACACAAAATTTAGAAGTATTACCGCTTTGTCAAAAGGCCAAACCCCTGGACCAGAGCTTTCAATAAGCAAACTTGTTACAGCATCAAAAATGCAAGACGTTTCAGCCTATGCACTTGAATTAATGGATTCTGCTGGCATGGTTCATCATGATCAAAATCCTGTATTAAAGAACTTGTTTCAAAATGGATATTTTTTCTCTGCGGCAATGAGAATTGCTGGTGGTACAGATGAAGTTCTTCGAAATATCATTGCAGAGCGAGTTCTTGGGTTACCACAAGATGAAAGAGCGGATAAAAAAGTTCCATTTAACGAACTTCCTTCTGGCAAAAACTAAGCTCTAAGTGTTTACAACGATATTTAGCAATGTTGCCTCTGGCGACTTGTTATTTTCTGTAATGTTATTGGTAAGTACTGGTATTTTTGCTGGATTTATTGCAGGACTTTTTGGAATTGGAGGAGGTGTAGTTGTTGTACCTGCTCTATACTATATCTACACACTGGCAGAAGTAGATGAGAGCATAAGGATGCATTTAGCTGTTGGAACTTCTCTTGCAAATATTGTACCAATTTCAATTATATCAGCCATAAATCATCACAGAAGAGGTTCAGTCAGTTTAGATTTTTTAAAATTTATTTTTTTGTCATTATTGATCGGAGTGATTTTTGGTTCGATAGCAGTATCATTTCTTGAAGGTAGCAGCCTAATACTAATTTATTCTATAATTTTATTTTTTGTTGCTCTTCAATTTTTCTTTTGGAAAGATGAATGGAGATTTGCAGATAAATTTCCAAACAATTTAAAAGGTCATGGCTATGGATCAACAATTGGTTTTTTATCCGTAATAATAGGAGTTGGTGGTGGCTCAATAAGTATACCCATCTTAAAACTTTATAACTTCGATATACACCGTGCCATTGGAACTGCTGCTGGTATTGGAACAATAATTGCTGTTCCTGGTACAATTGGTTTCATCATAGCGGGAATTCAAAACAATGTATCCTTACCTCTTACTTTTGGATACGTAAGTTTAGTAGGTTTAATTTTAATAACGCCCATGACAATTATTGGCGCCCCTTTAGGTGTAAGATTTGCCCATTATCTTTCCAAAGGTAAATTAAGTTTTATTTTTGGTTTATTTATTTTATTTATGTCTATTCGCTTCTTTATTGAATGGACATCACTAACATCATAGTTTTTGGTCAAATTCTCCAACTTTACCAGTTTCATTTAAAAGTGTGTTAATGTATTTAAAAATCATTTCAACTTCTTCATTTGAAACAAGGCTCTCAATAACTATAACTAAAGACGGCTTATTTGATGATGCTCTAATTAATCCCCATGAACCATTGGATAAACAAAATCTGATACCATTTACCGTATTTGTTTCAACAATTTCACAATCGGTAACTTTTGTTTTATTTTTTTTGTCTTGAATTATTTTTTCCGTTATTTCATCAACGACCGCATATTTTTCCTCATCCTTGCAGAAAGGCGCCATAGTTGGAGATTGATAGGAAGTATTCAACTTTGAATATAGTTCCGACATACTTTTATCTTTATGGTGATCTAAATATTCAATCATCATAGAAGCTGATCTCAAACCATCATCAAAACCCAGTCCTAGAGGTTTATTAATGAAAAAATGACCACTTTTTTCAAAACCACATAAAGCACTTATTTCATTAACTCGCCTTTTCATATGTGAATGACCAGTCTTCCACATATCAACAGTACAATTATTTTTTTTCAAAATTTCATTATTAAAAAATAAACCAGTCGATTTTACATCAATAACAAACTTGGAGTTAGCATGTATCTCAGACAAATATTCGGCTAACATTAAACCTATCTTATCAGAAAATATTTCATTCCCTTTATCATCAACAACTCCCAACCGATCGCCATCACCGTCAAAAGCAAATCCAACATCCGCATCGTTTTCTTTTACATTTTTTGACAGATCATTAAGCATAATTAAGTCTTCTGGATTAGGATTATAATTTGGAAAATTAAAGTCCAGATCACAATGCAGCTCAACCACCTCACAACCAAGACTTCTTAATAATTCAGGAGCGAATGCCCCAGCAGTTCCATTGCCACAAGCAATTACAACTTTCATCTTTCTATTTGTTGTTTGTTTACTTTTAAGATACTCCAAGTATATCTCGCGCACACTTGACCTAAATTCATAATTTCCATTTTCTTCTGCCTTAAAATCATTTGAATTATCAACAATGCCTTTTATTTCTTTTACTTCAGCAGGACCGAACGTAAGTGACTTTTCAATCCCACATTTTATACCAGTCCAACCATTTTCATTATGGCTCGCCGTGATCATTGCAAGACTATCAGTGTTCAAGTAGTGCTGCGCATAATAAACCATTGGCGATAGTGCTAAGCCTATGTCAATGACATTTAACCCACTTGTTATAAGTCCTTTTGCTACGTGATATTTAACCTCACTGCTGTACGATCTATAATCATGACCTACAACAATTGAAGATCCTCCTCCTTTTTTTTGGGAAATATATTTTCCAAGACTAAAACCAAATATTTCTAGGCCTTTTTTATTGATTTCATCTGGATAAAGCCAACGGAAATCATACTCCCTAAAACCATTGGGAGATATTATGTGTGTGTCCAATTCTTCACGAAAATTAAAAGTTAGAGGCTTCTGATTATCAAAAATATCCATTTTTAACTTGATTTGTAATTTCAAATATAGAATAGTTTTTATGTTGGTTCACGTAAAGTGAATAACAGGGAATGAAGTTTAAAGCTTCAACTGTACCCGCAACTGTAACTAAAGAGTTTAAATACGAATACCACTGATTTTTCGGGAAGGTGTATTTAAATGTTGAAATAGAAGTCAGGAGACCTACCAACAAGATATAGTCATCCACAGATGATCGGGATAATCATTTGGACAAAATTTGTTTGCGGTGACTTCAAACTGGAGACAAATTATGATTAAAAAATTATCCGCGTTATTAATAACTTACTTATTATCGGTATTTTCAGCTTTTGCGGATCTTCCTGAAATACTAATTAAGCCAAACAATGAACAATATACTAGGTTGTCATCAGGACTAGCTGGTTCAAATATTTCGATAATTGATGAGACAATACTTAGAGAGAACTATAATAAAAATTTGCCTCAGATATTAGAAATGTATTCTGGTGTAGAGATTAGAAGGCTTTATGACGGTGTTGAAGGAACAAATTCTTCAATTGACATGAGGGGCTTTGGTGAAGCGTCAAAGTCAAACGTACTTATTTTAGTAAATGGCAATAGATTAAACGAAATTGATATGGCAAATATAAGTTTTTCGCATATACCAATCACATCAATCGAAAGAATTGAAATAGTAAGAGGTGGATCTGCTGCAACGATATACGGCTCGGGTGCAGTAGGGGGATCAATAAACGTTATAACTAAAAATGATATTATTGAAGATACTGTTAACTTATCCATAGGAAGTTACAATGCAAGAAAAATAGATTTTAATACAGGATCTAAAATAGATGAAAATAGCGCTATATCTTTTTCTGCATCTGCAGCTACTAGCGATACTTTCAGAGATGCAGCTGACTATGAAAACCAAAACTTTATTGTAAATTATAAAAATAAAATAACAGATATGATTATAAATCTGGATCTTTTTTTATCGTTCAAAGAGCAAGATTTACCCGGGCCTCGTGTTAAAGGAGGTGAGGTATATAATTACCACTTTTGTAACCGTTATGAGGATAGTAGAACAGCAAAACACATTGGTGGGTCTTTTGCTACAAATGGCGACACCTGCAACACAAATCAAAGAGATGATTACGCCGAAGCAGAAAATATGCGTATTAATGCAAACGTTGAGTACACCCTAGATGAATTAAATAAGTTTTTTGTTAATTTGGGTTATAAAGACAGACTTGATAAAGCGTTTTTAGCTGCAAACGCTAATACCAATGAAACGCCAAGCAATGGAGATAGATACTTAAAAACAGAAACTGATAATAATTTGTTTAATCTCAGATATGAAACAAAACAAGTTGAGGAAGATTATTCAAATATTTTAAATCTTGGTTTTGAAATTGGTCACGCTTTTTATAATTCCAATAGACATCGAAAAGAAGACGAGCAGCTAGGTCAGAATTATCACGCTGATTTAAAAGCAAGAGCTTTTTATGTCCAAAACACAACATATTATAATGAATTAGATTTAGCTATGTCGCTAGGGGCAAGACATGAAAGATCTGAAACAGGCGCGAGGGATGAAGTGTATCGAACTGTTGCGGGTTTTGTTAATTCTTGGGATGCAACTGATCACGACACTTATAATAATGATAGAAATAACACTGCTTTTAATATTGGAATAGAAAAAGGCGTAAATAAGAATTTATCTATATATGGAAGTTATTCTGAGTCTTTTAGAATTCCAAATATTGATGAGCATATCAAGGCGACAACATCAGGAAATTTTCATTTAGAAGATCAAGAATCTGATGGAATAGAAATTGGCTTGTTGTATCAAAATGATCAAATAGATATTAATGCGAGTTATTATAATATGGATACAAAAAACGAAATTCAATATAATCAATCGGTCAATACAAATCTTGATCCTATTGAACGTCAAGGAATAAACATTGATTTAGATTACATGATTGATGAAAAGCAAAAAATAATGAGTTCATTTAATTATACGGAGGCTGAGTTCACATCTGGAACCCTTACACCTGGCTCAGGTGGCTCAGGTACTTGTAATTATGACAACACTACTTATTGCAGTAACTCATCTACATGGCAAAATTTAATGGGTGGTGGAACTTCATATAGTCTTGCGGGTAAATCAGTTCCTCTTGTATCACCAATAACCTATAGTATCAATTATGTGAATAAACTTCGTAGCGATATGACTTTTAATTTAGGAATTAAATATAATGATGAAAAGTATGTTTCTAATGATCAAGAGAATATCGAACCTAAAATACCAGATTATTATTTAATCAATACATCGCTTAGTTCAAATAAAGGGCCCTACGTCTATAAGATAGGTATAAATAATTTAACAAATGAAAAAATTTATGACTTTGCAATATCAAGCACGTTTCATGACGATGCACATTATGGACTGTCAAATGTATACCCTTTGCCAGAAAGAAATTTCTTTGTTGATTTTAAATATACATTTTAATTTATTAGATATATAAGGATGAAAATGAAAATAAATAAAAATTTACTATTTGGTATTTCAATTATTTTAATTTTAGCTTTAAGCAGGTTGTTACCCCATCCACCAAACTTTACACCAATTCTTGCTATGGGATTTTTTGCAGGAGCTGTATTAGACAAAAAGATTTTCGCATATATTATTACATTATCTGCAATGATACTGAGTGATTTATTTATTGGGTTTCATTCAAGCATATTTGTTGTTTATTTTGCTCTTAGTATTTGTGTATTATTTGGAACATTTATTCAAAATAAGCTGAGTATTTTGAATGGTGTTATTGGAATGAGTGGAGGCGTCCTGTCTTTCTACTTGATAACTAATTTTGCGGTATGGTATGGCTCCGGAATGTACGCGTTGGATTTTAACGGTTTAATAAAATGCTATATAATGGCCCTGCCATTTTTGCAGAATACCATATTATCAAGTGCAATTTATGGAATAGCTGCATTTGGAGCCTATCGTTTGGCTGAAAAATATACAAATTTTAGGCCAAAAAGCGCCTAAAAGTTTGTTGAAAACTCAATTTTTAGACATTATATATTTTATAAATATTTTTAGGAGATTCTATGGACACCGCGTTTTCAAATGATGATTTAAAGTTTCAAAGTGAAATAAGGGATTTTATTAAAGCAAATTACCCACAAGAGCTTAGAGACTCAATCAATTCAAAAAGAAAACTCGGTAAAGAACTCTCGAGAGAAGATCTTACGGCTTGGCATAAGATTTTAGGGAAGCACAATGGTTGGTCAGCACCGAGTTGGCCTAAGCAATATGGTGGCGCAGAATTTACCCCTACACAAAAATATATTTTCGAGCAAGAATGCGCAAAAGCTGAATGTCAATATATTATGCCATTTGGAATAAATATGGTTGGTCCAGTAATTTATACATTTGGAAATGAAGAGCAAAAAGCGCAACACTTACCTGGAATTTTAAGTGGTGAAGTTTTTTGGTGTCAGGGTTACTCGGAGCCTGGCTCAGGTTCAGACCTTGCTTCATTAAAAACAAGTGCCGTAAAAGAAGGTGACCATTACATCGTAAATGGACAAAAAACTTGGACTACAATGGCACAATACGCAGATTGGATTTTTTGTTTAGTTAGAACCAATCCAGATGCGGAAAAACCTCAACAAGGCATTTCATTTCTTTTGATTGATATGAAAACTCCTGGTGTAACAGTTAGACCTATCAAGCTTATGGATGGATCTCATGAGGTGAATGAAACTTGGTTTGATAATGTCAAAGTCCCAGTAGAAAATTTAATTGGTCAAGAAAATATGGGTTGGACATATGCAAAATTTTTATTAGCACATGAAAGATCAGGTATCGCCGGTGTTGCTAGATCAAAAAAAGCAATTGAAAGAATAAAACAGATTGCTAGTTCTGAAATGTCATATGGTGAACCTTTAATTCAAGATCCAGCATTTAAAGCAAAAATAGCAGCTGCAGAATTAGAGTTATCAGCACTTGAATACACTGAATTAAGAACACTAGCAAAGGACTCTGCAGGTAAAGGTCCTGGGCCAGAGTCTTCTCTTTTAAAGATTAAGGGAACAGACATTCAGCAAGCTGTTACTGAGTTGGCTATGGAAGCTGTAGGATATTATGCAAATCCTCACCTAGGCACAACTTTGAGCAATGAATATGTCGGTCCAGACTATGCCACTAATCTATCAGGAACATACTTTAACTTTCGTAAGGCATCCATTTATGGAGGATCTAACGAAATTCAAAGAAATATCATAGCTAAAATGGTCCTAGGTCTTTAGTACCTTTTGACATAGTTACTGTCATAACTTATAACGCTTTTTTATGAATTTTGATTACACCGAGGAACAGACCCTGCTCGACAATATGGTTACTTCTTTTGTAAGAGATAATTATGATTGGGACACTCGTTGTAATATAGTCAAGTCGGAAGAGGGATGGAAAGAAGAAAATTGGAAACAATTTGCTGAACTTGGTCTTCTAGGAGTTCCATTTGATGAAGCTTACGGAGGGCTTGGAGGAAAATCTGCTGATTTAATGATTGTGATGGAACAGTTTGGAAAAGGACTGGTTGTTGAACCATATTTACCAACTGTAATATTAGCTGGTGGATTGATATCAAAACTTGGATCTGAGGAGCAAAAGAATTCGATTATACCAGAAATAATCTCAGGAAATATTAGATGTGCGTTTGCATATGCTGAGCCGCAAAGTAGATTTGATCTAAATGATGTAAAAACGTCAGCTGTACTTAACGGAGATGATTATGTATTAAATGGTTTTAAGTCGGTGGTATTTGGAGCAGGTATGGCTTCACACCTTATTATTTCTGCAAGAACTGAAGGAGAGCAAAGATCTGAGTCTGGAATTACATTATTTATTGTTGATACAAAGTCTGAGGGGCTTACACTGCAAAATTATCCAACAATTGATGAATACAGAGCCTCTGAAGTTATCATTGAGAATCTAAAAGTTTCAAAAGATAATGTTTTAGGAAAAGTTAATATGGCTTACGATGCCATTGAGGAAATTGTAGATATAAGCACTATTGCTGCATGCTCTGAAGCAGTTGGTATACTGCAAGTTTTAAAAGACTCTACAACTGAATATTGCAAAAACCGAAAACAATTCGGACAATCAATTGCTAAAAATCAGGTTATACAGCACCGTCTAGTCGATATGATGATTGAGTATGAACAGGCTAAGTCAATTCTTTACATGGCAGTGACAGCGGATTTGAGTAATTCAGATGAAAGAAGAAAAGCAGTATCAGCTGCTAAAGCACGTATAGGTAAAGCAATAAAATTTGTAGGCGAAAGCGCTATTCAGTTGCATGGCGGAATGGGTGTTGTTGATGAATATATGGTAAGTCACTATTTTAAAAGGGCAACAATGATTGGAGTATTATTTGGCAATATTGATTATCATATGAAAAGATATATGACTCTTACCCAATCAGGTATTTCATCTTCTGACGAATCAATTTCAGTCAGTGTTACCTAAATAAATTTTATTCAGCCAGTTTTTTAAATATGTGAGCTGTATGCTCTGCGCCTGTTTTGAGAGCCTTACCACCATCCATATTCGATGCTTCAGCCCATTTTTCAGCTAACATATCTGCATTAAGCTCATCGCCTTTAAGAGCAACACCTTGTGAATGAACTATCTCTGCAGAAGCAAATACACCAGCACCGGCTGATATCATCGCACCATTCGGTGCGTCTTCTGATGCCATAAACATGACTGCAGGTGAAACAGTTTCCGGTTTTAAACTATCGAAAACTGCATCTGGCATTCCTAAATTTTCTGTCATTCGTGTTGCCGCAACAGGAATTAGAGAATTTACTCTAATATTATATTTCATACCTTCAATTTTAAGAGTATTCATTAGTCCAACAACTCCCATTTTAGCTGCACCGTAATTTGATTGTCCAAAATTTCCAAATACACCAGATGACGAAGATGTCATGATTATTCTTCCATAATTTTGTTCTGTCATAATTGGCCAAACCGCTTTCGTACAATAAACAGAACCCATCATGTGAACGTTTACTACAAATTCGAAATCATCAAGTGTTACTTTTGCAAACGATTTGTCTCTTAGAACACCTGCATTATTTACTAAAATATCAACACGACCAAAGGCAGCCATTGTATCATCAACTAATTTCTTCACGCCTACCTTGTCTGTTACACTTGATCCGTTAGAAATTGCCTCACCACCCATGGCTTTTATTTCATCAACTACTTTATCAGCAGCTTCACTTGATCCACCAGTACCATCAACAGAACCACCTAAGTCATTTACGACAACTTTAGCTCCTCTTTTTGCAAATTCTAATGCGTGACATCGTCCAAGACCACCGCCTGCACCTGTGACTATTGCAACTTTATCGTCAAAACTAATTGTCATGTATAACTCCTATTCGATTAATTCCGTTAATTGAGAAAAATTGTTTATAACTAAATCAGCATCATTGTAAATATTTTTATTATCAGTATATCCATAACCCACCAAAACAACTGGCATATTTGCATTATGACCTGCATTTAAGTCTGTTGCACTATCACCAATCATTATTGACTCATTTTCACTTACACTTAATTTTTTACATATTTCGATCAATGGAAATGGGTCAGGCTTACTTTTTGCAAACGTATCTCCACCAACTAGATAGTCAAAGTAATGCAAGACTCCAAGTTTTTCTAATAACATATTGCTGAGCTTTTCCATTTTATTTGTACAAACTGCCAACTTTAATTTTTTAGATTTTATGAGCTTTAATACCGTTTCAACATTTTCAAATAATACACTATCGTCATCAATATTGTGAGTATAGTGAAGCAGAAATATTTTTAACATCTCATTAATTTTATCATCATCATGAGAAATATTTTTTGTTACCACAGTTCTTCTTATTAATTCTCGAGCTCCATAACCAACTAAATTCCTTATTTCCTCCAATGTGACTAGCGGTTCATTCAGCTCTGAAAGCATATAATTAAGTGAGTTCTTAAAATCTGGAGCTGTATCAACTAGAGTTCCATCCAGGTCAAATATGAAGAGTTTCTTATTTTTTAAATTCATTTTCATGGGTAAATCTCTGAAATAAAATTTTACGATACAATTAAAGGCATATTGGTTATTTTCCAAAAAAAATTCAATGAAAAATTTAGAGATTATAATACTTGCCGCAGGTAAAGGCACAAGGATGAAATCAAGCAAACCCAAAATACTTCACGAATTGGGTGGTAAGCAAATAATTGATTATGTGATTGAAGCATCAAATAGATTGAAGCCAAAAAGAATTCATCTTGTTGTAAACAACCAAATTAAAGACAATTTTAAAAACTATAACAATTTAAATATTGTTATTCAAAAAAAACAGAATGGTACAGGCGATGCAATAAAGTCTGCTATAAAAAGTCTTAAAAAAGATTCAGTAGCTTTAGTTCTTTATGGCGACGTCCCTCTTATAAAACATAAAACCATTCTTAATGTCTCAAAAATCAAGACCAATAAAGTTAACTTATTATGTTTCAATAAAGAAGAAAGAAATAACTACGGTAAAGTTATATTAGGTACAGATGGCTTGATCAGTCAAGTGGTTGAGCAAAAAGAGCTAGAGAAAAACGAAAATTACTACTTATGCAATTCAGGAGTCTTTGCTATCGAGACAAAGCTATTAGGCTCTTTGTTACCTAAATTAAATAATAATAATAAGAAGAAAGAATTTTATTTAACTGATATATTTAATCTGGCATTTAGAAAAGGTGTAAAAGTTAATCCGATAGAAACATCTGAGACAGAAGTTATGGGCGTAAATGACAAGAATGATTTAGCGATGGCTGAAAAAGTAATCCAAAATGAATTGAGATCCAAGCACCTTACTGCAGGAGTGACCATGAGAGATCCTGATACTGTTTATTTATCCAAAGATACTAAAATTGGAAAAGACGTTACAATTCATCCATTTGTGATCATCGGCAAAAACGTCGTTATTGGTAATAATACTGAAATTCACGCATTCAGTCATATTGAAGATTGTAAAATTGGAAATGAAGTCAGTATTGGACCTTATGCAAGAATAAGACCAGGTACAAAAATATCTGATAATGCTAAGATTGGTAATTTTGTAGAGATCAAAAATTCAAAAATAGATAAGGGGTCAAAAGTTAATCACTTGTCATATATAGGTGACACAGAAATAGGTAAAAAAGTTAATGTGGGAGCTGGCACTATTACTTGCAATTACGATGGTACCTCAAAATTTAAAACAGTTATCAAAGATAAAGCATTTATAGGCTCAAACTCATCTTTAGTTGCCCCGTTAATTGTAGGAAAGAATGCATATATTGGTTCTGGTTCAACTATAACTAAACATGTAGTTGAGAACAGTCTTGCGGTTGAAAGATCATCTCAAAAGATGGTAAAAAATTGGTCAAATAAAAAAGGAAAAAAGTAATGTGCGGTATCATTGGTATAGCTTCTAAAGAGAATGTGTCCTCGAACATTATAAATGCATTAAGGAAATTAGAATATCGTGGTTACGACTCTGCTGGCATTGCAATAAATACTGCCAATAAGATCAATCAAAGAAAAGTAAAAGGCAAGCTTGATAATTTGATTTACGCTCTTCAGAAAGATCAATTTGATGGCAATACAGGAATAGGTCATACTCGTTGGGCTACTCATGGGGAACCTTCTGATAAAAATGCTCACCCCCATTCATCAACCTCGGTATCGCTTGTACATAATGGAATAATTGAAAATGCTGCAGAATTAAAAAAATTAAAGGAGGTTAAAGATTACCATTTTGAGTCTGACACTGACTCTGAAGTAATCACTGCATTATTAACGTTTTATCTAAAGGAAGGTCTGAGCCATCTGGAGAGTGTTCAAAAGACAATTTCTTCTCTAGAGGGATCATATGCACTAGCAATTATTTTTAGTGATAGTGAGGATACCATTTATGGCGCTAAGAATGGAAGTCCACTTGTTGCAGGTACAAATGGAGTTGGCAATTCAATAGGATCTGACTCGATTGCACTAAGTTCAGTTGCAAATAAAGTGTGTTACTTGGAAGACGGGGATATAACAGTATTAAACAAAGAAAGTATAGAAATTTATAACCTGGAGGGCGAAAGAGCGAATAGAGAATTTGTTGAAATAGGAATAAACGAGTCAGAAGTTTCAAAAGGTCCTTATAAACATTTTATGGAGAAAGAAATACATGAACACCCTCATGCAGTAGGTGAAACATTTCGAAAATTTATAGATTACGATAAGGGCACAATCACAATTTCAAATATCAATTTAAATTTTGATAAAATTTCAAAGATTTATCTGATTGCTTGTGGAACAGCTTATTACTCATGTTTGGTGGGAAAATATTATTTTGAACAATATGCAAGGACACCAGTTGAATGCGATATGGCATCAGAGTTTCGTTATCGTGATCCAGTAATTGATTCAAATGCATTATGTATATTTGTCTCTCAATCTGGTGAAACCGCCGATACTAAAGCTGCATTAGATTATTGTAGAAAGCAAAAAATTCAGACGTTGAGTATTGTGAATGTTAAAAATAGTTCAATAGCAAGAGATAGTGATCACTGTATTTATACTAAGGCAGGAGCAGAAATAGGAGTTGCTTCAACTAAGGCATTTACCGCTCAATTATCAGCACTTTTATCTCTATCAATTCATTTAGCATCAGCAAAAAAATTCATGTCTGTTGA
Organism: uncultured Pelagibacteraceae bacterium; assembly: GCA_902610585.1. GTDB lineage: Bacteria > Pseudomonadota > Alphaproteobacteria > Pelagibacterales > AG-422-B15 > CACNXQ01. The sequence continues at coordinate 44,395 of CACLWE010000004.1, read as the reverse complement.
GGAAAATAAAAAATTATGCAAGGAGATTATGCAAGCACCTCTATTGCTTGAACAAGCAATTGAGAGATCTTATTCACTAAAAGACACAGCAAAAGCAATTATAAATGCCAAGGGTGTAATGTATCTTGGCCGCGGTACTGCGTTTCCATTGGCATTGGAAGGAGCATTAAAGTTTAAAGAAATATCATATATTCACGCAGAAGGATATCCTGCAGGTGAAATGAAACATGGTCCACTTGCTCTAATTGAAAAAGATTTGCCAGTTGTTTGTATTGTCCCACCGGGTCCACTTTTTCATAAAACAATTTCAAACATACAAGAAGTTATTGCTCGTGGAGGTAAAATATTAATGATAACAGACGATGAAACATTAGAGTCAAATTCTGAAAATATTTGGGAAGTTTTTCGTTTACCAAAATGTCCTAAATCAATTGAAGCAATCGTTTATTCAGTTCCCATTCATATGCTTGCCTATTACACGGCAGTTGAGCTTGGCAATGATGTCGATCAGCCAAGAAATCTTGCTAAGTCTGTTACAGTAGAATAATTTATTGACACAAAAACTGACAACATATTATCTTTGTTTAAATGTTGTCAAAAATAAGCACTCTTATTTTTTTATTTTTTTTTAATGCAATAAGTTTCATTCAAGCATATGAAGTATCACCAGGTATTTTGAGAACGCCTGACACACAATTTGAAAATCTAGAAGATTATCCGTTTGATCCAAATTATATTGAAATTGACGGTTTAAGAATTCATTACCTCGACGAAGGGCCTAAAGACGGTGATCCAGTTTTCCTTCTTCATGGCTTGCCGACTTGGAGTTATATATTTCGAACAATGATACCGGTTTTAACTGACGCAGGTCATAGAGTTATTGTTCCTGACTTAGTAGGATTTGGAAAGTCAGATAAATTTATATCTAAAAATGACTATAGTTATGAGTTTCATATCAACACCATGAAGGCGTTGGTTGGGCAACTTGATTTAAGAGAAGCCACATTCTTTGGACAAGATTGGGGAGGTATGATCGGACTTAGGGTTGTAGCTGAGATGCCTGATCGTTTTGCAAGAGTTGTTGTGTCAAATACAGGCATGGCTGCTAGAGATGGAATAGCGGCATGGTTGTTTGAAAATTTCTTAAAGTTTATGGTCTGGTGGAATGGAGAGGTCACTTTTGAGGAACTTAAGACAGCCGCCGATAAAGCACTAATGTTGGAAGAGTCATCACCACTTGAAGGTATGAGAATGTTTTCAAAATGGATTGCACATTCGTATTACTCGGATGATATGGATGTATCAGGAATTATTTCTACCTTTGGGCGTTTAGAGCTATCTGATGAGCAAATCAGAGCTTATGAAGCACCGTATCCTTCAGGTAAATACAAAGCAGGAGCTCATGTAATGGCTTATTTTATTCCAACACAATTATCCGAAAATGAGAAATACTGGAAAGATGTTTATGAAAAATGGGATAAACCTTTTCTTGTGGCGTTTGGAGGTAATGAACGAATAACAATAACTATGAAGGAAGATTTTTTGACTAGGATACCGAATCCGACTGTTGTTACTTTGGAAGGAGTTGGACATTTCTGCCAAGAAGAGGCTGGTCCTGAACTAGCAAATTTAATAAATAATTTTATTCTAAAAAACTAGAAAATATAAAATTTATATCTATTATAAATTATACTTTTATCTAAAATTAAATATATGACAGTAACTTTAAGATCAGATGGAGATGTTTCAATCATTCAAATGGATGATGGTAAAGTAAATGTATTCTCTCCTGATATGATAAAAAATTTTAGTGAGATATTAGATCAAGTTCCATCTGATAAAGGTTCTGTTTTAATAACAGGTCGAGAAGGAATGTTTTCTGCTGGGTTTGATTTAAAAGTTATGATGTCAAGTCCAGAAAATGCTGCTGAAATGGTTAAAAGTGGTTTTAACTTGTTATTAAAAATTTTTACTTTTCCAAGACCGATTGTTGCAGCTTGCAGCGGACACGCAATCGCGCTTGGTGCTTTTTTACTTTGTAGCTGTGATCACCGCATAGGAATTAAAGGCGACTTTAAAATTGGAGCTAACGAATTACGAAATAACATGATTATTCCAACACCAATACTAGAACTTGCAAAATTTAAACTGACAAAACCACACAAGCAGAGAGCACTATTAAATGCTGAAATGTATTCAATAGAAGATGCTATTGCTCCAGGTTATTTAGATGAAGTAACTGAACATGAAAAGTTAATGGAGCTTGCATTGGCTAAAGCAAAAGATTTAGCAACACTCGCTCATCCACAATATCAGCAAACCAAAAAACTCGACCAGGAAGATGTAGCAGCAAAAATAAGTGCTGGGATAGATACCTTAGGAGCAATAAACTAAGTAAAATCAATGTATTTTACTGAAACTCTAGTATTTTACTTTATTTAGTACTATAAAGCCCGCAAAACGAATATTTAAAAAATATGAAGAAATGGTCTGTTAACAGTTGGAGAAATTACGAGGCTAAGCATTTGCCAGAGTATCCAGATGTCAAGAAATTAGAAAAAACTGAGGATCAGTTAAGATCTTACCCGCCACTTGTTTTTGCAGGTGAGGCAAGAGATTTAAAAAGAAATCTTGCCAAAGTTTCAGAGGGTAAAGCATTTTTATTGCAAGGTGGTGATTGTGCAGAAAGTTTTGATGATTTCAATGCAGATTACATAAGAGATACATTTAAAGTATTATTACAAATGTCAGTCACATTAACCGCTGCAGGTAATTGCCCTGTTGTAAAAGTTGGAAGAATGGCAGGTCAGTTTGCAAAACCACGAAGCGCTCCAAAAGAAGAAATCGATGGTATTGAGTTAGATAGCTATAAAGGTGACATTATAAATGATATGGACTTTACAGAAGATGCGAGAGTTCCCGACCCTGATCGTATGATCAGAGCCTACACACAATCAGCTGCTACACTTAATTTATTAAGAGCATTTGCCAAAGGTGGATTTTCAGATTTAAATAAAGTTCATCAATGGAATATGGGATTCGTAGATGAAAGTTCTCAAGGAAAGAAATTTAGAGAACTAGCGAATAAAATTTCGGATACGTTATCTTTTATGGAAGCTATTGGAATTTCTTCAAGAAATACAAAACGTTTAAGAAGTGTTGACTTCTTTACAAGTCACGAGGCTCTATTGCTTCCTTATGAAGAATGTCTGACGCGGCTTGATAGTACATCAGGTGAAGTTTATGACACATCAGCTCACATGGTTTGGATTGGTGATCGCACCAGACAGCCTGACGGAGCACATGTAGAATTCTGCAGAGGGATTAAAAATCCAATTGGAATTAAATGTGGACCATCTTTAGATCCTGAGGAGTTGAAAAAGCTTCTTGATATACTAAACCCTGAGAATGAGGCTGGAAAAATAACATTAATTTGTCGATTTGGTTCTGAGACTATTAATGAAAAGTTACCAAAGCTTATACAACCGTTCTTAAATTCAGATCATAATTTAGTTTGGTCTTGTGATCCAATGCACGGTAACACCATGAAAGCTAATTCAGGCTTTAAAACAAGGCCATTTGAAAGTGTTCTCAAAGAAGTCGAGACATTTTTTGATATTCATCATCAAATGGGAACATACCCAGGTGGAGTACATTTAGAAATGACAGGTCAAAATGTAACTGAATGTATTGGTGGCGCTCAAGCCATTAAGGATGAAGATCTTTCAGCACGATATCATACCCACTGTGACCCAAGGCTGAATGCAAATCAAGCACTTGAACTTGCATTTTTAATATCTGACAAGCTCAGAGAGTCCCAAGAACCACATAATTCAAAGATTACGATTGCTAAGTAATTGCGACTAAATTATTTAGTTGTAAGATCAGTCAAATGACAGAAAAAACCTCCATATTAATCGTTCAGTCCAACCCACAAGTGGGAAATATTGATAAGAATAAACAAATTGTGATTGATCATATTGAAAGCAATAAATCTGACCTCATAATTTTCTCTGAGTTAATGCTCACAGGTTACCCACCAGAAGATTTGGTTTTAAAACCAGCTTTTATGGAAAAAGTTAATAATGCAATCTCAGATATTTTGAATTTTTCTAAAAATAGTAATTCAACAATAATCATAGGTACTCCTTTTTTGGAAGAGAGCAAACTGTTCAATACAGCTCTAGTAATTAAAAAGGGTAAGATCTTACATAAACATCACAAAATGGCTTTGCCAAACTATGGAGTATTTGATGAAAAAAGAATTTTCTCAAATGGAGAGAAAGTCAGCATAATCGAATTCAATGGAATTAAATTGGGTTTATTTATTTGTGAGGACATATGGGTGAACGATACAATTGTTGAGATTGATAAAAATGAAATTGATTTGGGAGTATCATTAAATGCATCTCCATTTGATATAAATAAAATTGAGGAAAGAGAAAAAAAAGCACTTGGTTTTGCAAGCTCTATTGATGCTCCTTTGATTTATGTAAATCAAGTTGGAGGTCAAGATGAGATAGTTTTTGACGGATCATCATTCTTATGTGATCAAAAAAAGGTAATTTCTAAATTTAAATACTGTGTTGAAGAAAGTAAGGAATATACATTCAACCTCAATACTAAGACTTTTGATATTGAAGAAGAGGCATCTTTCAGTAGTGACAAGCACGATATTGTCTATTCCAATCTTATGCTTGGGCTAAGAGACTATGTAGAAAAAAATAAATTTCCAGGAGTTGTCATTGGTATTTCAGGAGGTATAGATAGTGCATTTAGCGCGGTTGTCGCAACCGATGCACTAGGACCTGAAAGAGTAAAAGGCATTTTAATGCCATCACAGTTTACAAGCGAGGAAAGTAATGAGGATGCAAATCAGCTAGGCAAAAAATTAGGTATTGAGTTAATAAGTGTTTCTATAAAAGATATCGTAAACTCATACGATAGCACTCTTTCAAATTTATTTGCAGGTAAAGAAAAAGATATTACAGAAGAAAATATCCAATCAAGAACTAGAGGCGCAATATTAATGGCCTATTCAAACAAGTTTGGCCATATGGTAGTTACTAATGGCAATAAATCAGAAGTCTCAGTAGGATATTCAACTTTATACGGAGATATGTGTGGAGGGTTTTCAGTAGTTAAGGATATTTATAAATCTGATTTATATAAACTTTCCGAATGGAGAAACGATAATCTTCCATCATTTTCAGCAATAAAAGCAAAGGAAGTTATTCCTAAAAATATTATAACAAAAGAGCCAACCGCTGAACTTAAAGAGGATCAGAAAGATAGTGATTCCCTTCCGCCCTATGATGTCTTGGATAAAATTTTGTACTTACTTGTTGAAAAAGAAAGTTCAATTAACGAGATTATTTCGAAAGGTTATGAGCCAAGCTTGGTTACAAAAGTTCAGAATTTGCTCTATAATTCTGAATATAAAAGACGACAAGCAGCTCCGGGTGTGAAAATTTCAGAGAGAAATTTTGGGTATGACAGACGATATCCAATAACAAATGCATTCAGAGATAAGGAAAAATAGATGACAACGATAACAAGATTTGCCCCTAGTCCAACAGGATTATTGCACTTGGGTAATATCAGAACAGCCCTCATAAATTGGTTGTATGCTAAAAATAGTGGTGGAAAATTTATTCTTCGAATTGATGATACTGATCAAGAGAGGTCAAAAGATGAATACATTTCTCAAATAAATTATGATTTGGAGTGGCTAGGAATAGACTATGATGAGACTTTTAATCAATCTTCTAGATTTGAAAGATATAAAGAGCAATTTGAAAAATTAAAATCTGATGGCAGGATATATGCTTGCTATGAAACCCCTGAGGAACTTGAGAGAAAAAGAAAGCTTCAGATGGCTGCCGGTGGAAAGCAAGTGTATGACCGTTCTGCATTAAAGTTAACGGAGCAACAAATAAAAGATTATGAGAATGATGGAAGAAAACCTCATTGGCGATTTCTTCTTCAAACAGAACGCATGAAATGGAATGATTTATTAAAGGGTGAAATTGATATTGATTTAACAAGCTTATCAGATCCAGTTTTGTTTCGAGAAGATGGTGTTCCACTTTATACATTCAGTTCTGCCGTAGATGATATTGATTACAATATTACTAATGTAATTAGAGGGGATGATCACACTAGTAATACTGCTGTACAAATTGAAATCATAAATGCATTGGATGAAAATAAAATTTCATTTGCGCATCATGCCCTTTTAAAGGCATCTACAGGAGACAAACTATCAAAAAGAGACAATGTAATATCAATCGATAGTTTCAGAAAAGATAATATTGAGCCTATCTCAATTCTCAGCTTACTAGCAACGATTGGAACTTCAAATTCAATTGAACTAAAGAGTGGGATCAAACAAATCATTGAAGAATTTAAACTTGAGACAATTTCAACATCACCAGGACGCATCGAAATTGATGTCCTAAAGGCGCTTAACAAAAAACAAGTCCAAAAATTTGATTATGAAGAAATTCAATCAAGACTTACTGAGATTGACGAAAATATTGATAAAAAGTTTTGGGACACCATAAAAGGTAATTTGGAAACTGTTGAAGAAATATCTTCTTGGACTGACATTGTATTTAACAGCAAGCCTGCTGAGTCTGATGATAAAGATTACATAAAATTAGCATTAGAGTTAATACCAGAGGAACCGTGGAATGATGATACTTGGACCATTTGGACGAATGCCATAAAAGAAAAAACAGGACGCAAGGGTAAAGAATTGTTTCTTCCATTGCGAGTAGCATTCACAGGACTGACACATGGTCCAGAAATGAAGCTTCTCATACAACTAATTGGTAGAGACAAAATTGTTGAGAGGATAAAGACTTAAATGGACTTGATGCTTTACGATACATTTACCAATTCAAAAAAGAAGTTTGAACCCATTGATCCAAATAATGTACGAATGTACGTTTGTGGGCCAACTGTTTACGATTATGCACATGTAGGCAATGCTCGACCAGTTATAGTGTTTGATATTTTATTTCGATTACTCCAAAAGATTTATGGTAGTGAAAATGTAACTTATGTAAGAAATATCACTGACGTTGATGATAAAATTATACACGCAGCAAGAAATCAAAATGAAGACATTGGAATACTTACAGAAAAGACAATTAATTATTTTCATGACGATGCGAAATATATTGGTGCTTTAAAACCTACATTTGAGCCAAGAGCAACCGAACATATACCTGAGATGATCGAGTTGATTGAAAAACTCATATCAAAAGAGTTTGCATATGTAGCGGATGGTAATGTTCTTTTTTCTTCAAATAAATTTAAAGAATATGGAAAACTTTCTGGTAAGAATTTAGATGAAATGGTTGCTGGTTCGCGTGTAGGTGTAGAAAGTTATAAAAAAGAAGGGACTGACTTTGTATTATGGAAACCTTCAAAAGAAGATGAGCCCAGTTGGAAAAGTCCATGGGGAGATGGGAGACCTGGCTGGCACATTGAGTGCTCTGCAATGAGTGAAAAACTTTTAGGGGAAAATTTTGATATTCATGGAGGAGGCCAAGATTTAATATTTCCACATCATGAGAATGAAATTGCTCAAAGTGAGTGTGCAAATAACAACAAATTTGCAAATTATTGGGTTCACAATGGCTTTGTCACTGTTGAAGGTAATAAAATGTCAAAGTCTGATGGTAATTTTGTAACTGTAAATGAGTTAAAAGACAGTTTCCAAGGGGAAGTTATTAGGCTTACTATGATATCAACTCACTACAGACAACCTCTGAATTGGACCAGGGATAACCTCAATGAAAGTAAAAAAACATTAGATAAATGGTACACATTCTTGAGTAATTTTAATAATGGTGAACTAAAAGATGCAGGCAATGATAATGAAATTATGGAAACATTATTGGATGATATGAATACACCAAAAGCTATTAGCCTGCTTCATCAAAAATTTAAAGACTGCCAATCAGGTGATAAAGACTTAGTAAGCAATTTTATATATTCAGCAAATATGCTTGGACTTTTAAATGAAAAGCCATCTGAATGGCTCTCCTGGAAAAAGGAAAATTTAAATATTAATACTGCTCAAGTTAAGTTGCTTATTGCTCAAAGAAATGAGGCACGATCAAACAAGAACTTTGATGATGCTGATAGGATCCGAGATGAGTTAGACAAAATGGGAGTCATCCTTGAAGATCAAGGCGATGAAACAACTTGGAAAGTTAAGTAAGTGAAAGAAAAACTATACATATTTGATACGACTCTTAGAGATGGAGCTCAAACTTACGGTGTTGATTTTAATGTTGATGAAAAAAAGCTTCTCGCAAAAAAATTAGATGAGCTTGGTGTTGACTATATTGAGGGTGGATGGCCAGGAGCAAACTCAACTGATACTAAGTTTTTTAATGAAAATTTAAAATTTAAAAACTCAATGTTTACCGCGTTTGGCATGACAAAAAAATCCGGTCGCAGTGCAGAAAATGATCCTGGTTTAGCTGCAATGATAAATATTAATGCGCCATCAGCATGTGTTGTTGGAAAATCTTGGGATTTCCATGTTGATCTTGCACTGGGAATTACAAATGAGGAAAATTTAGAAAATATTGGAGAGTCGGTAAAATTTTTAGCAAAAACGAAAAAAGAAGTGCATTTCGATGCTGAACATTTTTTTGATGGTTACAAATCTAATCCAAATTATGCAATTGACTGTCTTAAAGCTGCAAAGTCAAATGGCGCACGTTGGCTTGTTCTCTGTGACACGAATGGAGGAACCCTCCCGCATGAAGTTGAAGATATCGTATCAAAAGTTTCTAAAGAAATTTCAGGAGATCATCTTGGAATTCATGCACATAATGACACAGGTAATGCAGTCGCCAATACTCTTGCTGCTGTAAGAGCGGGTGCAAGACAGATTCAGGGCACGATAAATGGTTTAGGTGAGAGATGTGGAAATGCCAATCTGATTTCACTTTTGCCAACATTTGCTTTCAAAAATGAATTTGAACAAAAATTTGACTTATCAATTAATAGAGAACGACTTAATCTTTTAACCGAGCTTTCAAGGCTCCTTGATGAAATCTTAAACAGAGTCCCAAATCGAACAGCGCCTTATGTTGGCTCTTCTGCTTTTGCACATAAGGGTGGATTACATGTTTCTGCTGTCAATAAAGATCCAAAGACTTACGAACACATCAATCCAGAACTTGTGGGCAATCAAAGGCAAATTATCATCTCTGAACAATCAGGAAAATCTAATATTTTATCAAAGTTAAAATCAGCAGGAATAGAAGTTAATGAAGACGATAAGACAATTCAAAAAATCTTAGATCGAGTAAAAGAAAGAGAATTTAATGGATACTCTTACGATGGGGCCGATGCTTCTTTTGAAATTCTTGTTAATAAAGTACTTGGCAAAATGCCAGAATATTTTGAAGTAATTAGTTTTAATGTGAATGTACAAAATTCAGGTGAAGAGGGGCAGACCATGTCAGAAGCTTCTGTGAAATTAAAAATTGATAATGATGAAATTATTGGTGCCGGTAAAGGAGTTGGTCCAGTCAACGCATTGGATAATGCCCTTCGAAATAATTTTAAGTCAAGCCGTTATGCTGAGCACATAAACGATTTATCATTAATTGATTATAAGGTTCGAATTCTCAATACGGGTACAGATGCGATAACTCGAGTTTCAATTGAAAGTTCTGATGCAAATAAGAAAAGTTGGTACACGATAGGTGTTTCAGAAAATATTATTGAAGCATCTTTTAGAGCACTTATTGATAGTGTTGAATTTAAATTAATGAAAGAACAAGTAAAAGTTTAAATTCAAATGAATTTTGATAAAATTTCAATTATTCTTGTTGATACTCAATTACCTGAAAATGTCGGTCTTGTTGCTCGCTCTATGTACAATTTTGGTTTCACCAGTTTAAGACTTGTATCACCTAAACTCGAATGGCCATCAGAAAAAGCACTTGCTGTAGCTGTAGATGCTAAGAACATAGTTGAAAATATCAAAGTATATAGCTCTCTTCGAGAGGCGTTGAGTGACTCCAATTATTCAATTGGCTACACAGCACGTCTAAGAGATATGAGTAAACAATTTAGTGACAATTCTAAAATTATCGGTGAAATAAAAGAACAGAAAATTAATGATAGTATCGGTGTTGTTTTTGGCGGCGAAGCTTCGGGACTTACAAATGATCATTTGTCACTTATAACAAAATGTGTGACTATTGATACGCATGAAAATTTTACATCTCTTAATTTATCTCATGCAGTCAATGTATTTTGTTATTCATTATTTTCTAAAGTATTTAAAACGGAGCAGTTGGTTGATAAGAATTCTGAGCCTCATGGAAGTCAGAATGATCTGATGTATTTTTTTGATCATTTAGAAGAAGAGCTTGAATCTAGAGGTTTTTTTCAACCTGAAGAAAAAATGCCAAAAATGAAGCAAAATCTAAGAAATATCTTTCATCGTGCTGATCTCAGTGAACGTGAGATAGCAACACTTAGAGGGGTTGTGACAGTGCTTACAGAATATAGAAAAACTAAGGAAATTTAGCTTTCAGGTTTGACATTGGCGAGGAAACCAGTATAAACCACGGATCATCAAATATGACAAAAAGAGTTGCGCAAAAACATAAAATAGATAGACGTCTGAGTGTTAACCTATGGGGCAGACCAAAAAGCCCATTCAACCTAAGAAAATACAGACCCGGCCAGCATGGACAAAAGCATACAGGTAAATTGTCTGATTATGGTGTTCAGTTAAATGCTAAGCAAAAGCTAAAAGGTTACTATGGAAACCTCAACGAAAGACAATTCCGTAATTGTTATAAAGAGGCTATTAGACAAAAAGGTGATTCAGGTGAAAACTTAATTGCTATTTTAGAACGCAGACTTGATACTATTGTTTATCGATCGAAGTTTGTACCTACTGTATTTGCTGCTAGACAATTTATTAATCATGGACATGTCAAAGTTAATGGAAAAAGAGTTAATATTGCAAGCTGTCTTCTTAAAGAAGGTGATGTTGTCGAAGTCAAAAATAAATCTAAAGAGATGGCATTAGTAGTTGAGTCAATGAAAAGCCAGGAAAGAGACATCCCAGGATACATTACAGTTGATGAAAAAAAATGTTCTTCAACTTTTGTAAGAACACCTCAGTTTGCTGAAGTTCCATATGCAACTCAAATGGATCCGAAACTAGTTATCGAGTATTACTCTCGATAATATTAAAATGAGTGCATCGCACTGGTTTTCCAAATCTTATACTGAAGCTAAGAAACGGTTTAATGAGTCTGTTAACCAACTTGAGTCACTGGGTCATCAAGTTCAACGTGATAGCTTATCATTAGATTTAGTAGGTCCTGATGGAGAGGATCTCACAATAGATATCGCAGTTCTTGGATCTTTAACAAGTAGTAAATTATTGTTATATACCTCTGGTATACACGGTGTTGAGGGTTTTGCCGGTTCAGCTATACAACTTTCAGTTATTGATATGTTAAAGAGTCAAAAACTAATTGAAGATTATTGCATAATTTTCGTACATATTATTAATCCTTTTGGCATGGCTTGGCACCGAAGAGTCAATGAAAACAATGTTGATATGAATAGAAATTTTATTAACACGCATAGCGGTGAGCCCGATGGCTACAAAAAAATAGATGAATTTTTAAATCCAAATACAATACCAAAAAAATTTGAATTATCCTTTTATATAGATGGAATAAAATTAATTTTGAAATATGGTTTCACTAATTTCAAGCAATGGTTTGCTCAAGGTCAGTACACAAGGCCTTCCAGCCTGCAGTATGGGGGTAATAAACTTCAAAAAGGTCCTAAATTATTAATTGATTGGTTGAGAAAAAACTTAAAAGAAACTCAAATGATATTTGGTATCGATTTGCACACTGGGCTTGGTAAATCTGGTTACGATACTATTTTAATTTCAGACCAAATTAATGAAGTTGATTATGAATTGCTGAAAAATTTATATGGAAGTCATATAGCGCCGCTGGATCCAAATAAGGGAGTGGGCTATCACGTAACAGGTGACATTCACTCTGGAATTTCATCTGAATTTCCATCTATTAAGTGGCTTACAATTACACAAGAATTTGGAACTTACGGACCTGTAACAGTTTTTAAAAATTTAAGAGCTGAAAATAGATGGACACAAAATAATAAACTCAATGATCCGTTGGATATTATGAAACATTGGAGTAGAAATAATTTATTACTTACATTTAATCCAGACAATAAAAAATGGCATGCAAGTTTAATTGCGCGAGGAAAGATTGTATTTAATAGAGCAGTCGAATATCTTACTTCGATAGGCTAATCGTGCGTAATTCCTTTTGTATCAAAAACTGATGCTAACTCTCCACTTTTATGCATGTCTAAAATAATATCGCATCCTCCAATAAACTCGCCCTTAATGTAAAGTTGTGGAATTGTAGGCCAGTTAGTGAAATCTTTTATACCTTGTCTTAGTTCGTCACTTTCCAAAATATTTACGTCTTTGTAATTTACGTTCATAAAAGAAAGAGTATTTACAACAGCATTCGAAAAACCACATTGAGGCTGGTTCTTTGTTCCTTTCATGAAGAGAACTACATCGTTTTGATCAACAATGTTTTTTATTTCATCTTGTACTTTATCAGTCATGAATGAAGAATTAACTGCTTTTTATAATTATTCAATAATAATTTTGAGCCCTTTAGGTCAAAACTCATTGAACCATTTTGTATGGTGGTCAATTATGCTTGATAATTCAACCTCTCCAATTGAATTAATTGAGATAGAAGTTCCTCCAATTTCTCCAATTCTTTCTATTTTGACCGCACTCTTGCTTGCGTCAATTTCTAGTTGTTCAAGTTTATTTTGTGAGACCTCAACCAGGTACCTAGCTTGATCCTCACCAAAAAAGAATCCGTGAAGAAAATCTTTTGTTATATCAATTTTTATACCTTGTTTACCTGAGATGCACATTTCAGCAATTGCAACAAGAACACCACCTTCACCAACATCATGAACAGATTTCAGTAATTTCTTAGCGACGCAATTTAGAATGAATTTTCCATTTTTTAATTCATCATCCAAATTAATTGAAGGGGTACCACCATCTTCTCTATTTTGTATGATTGAGAGATAATGACTATTGCCTAAATGATTATCGCTTTCCCCAATGAGGTATAAAACATTACCCTCATTTTTAAGATCTATTGTCATTGTATTTGATAGATCTCTAATTAGTCCAACTCCACCAATAGCGGGAGTAGGATAAATCCCTTCACCATTAGTTTCATTATAGAGTGATACATTCCCTGAAATGACAGGATAATTAAGCTTACTGCAAGCATCTCCCATGCCACGAATGCATTCTACAAATTGTCCCATGATTTCTGGCTTTTCAGGATTTCCAAAATTCATACAATCTGTAATTGCAATTGGTTCAGCTCCGGATGCAACAATATTACGCCAAGTTTCAACAACCGCATGTTTTCCTCCTTCATATGGATTATGTCTGCAGTATGTGGGTGAACAGTCTGTACTGATCGCTATTCCTTTATTGGTTCCATGCACTCTGACAACAGATGCATCAGAACCAGGTCGTACAACTGTATCTGCCATAACCATGTGATCATATTGTTCCCATATCCATTTTCTGCTGCATAAATTTGGATGACTGATCATTTTTAATAAATCGCTTATGATATCTTTATCTTCAAAATCCTTACTTTCGAAACTAATTAGGGGAGAAGGGTCATTGACAATATAATCTCGCTGATACTCTGGCGCATCCTCTACCAAAATATTAATTGGTATACTTGCCTGCTCTTCACCATCCATATGCAATATTAATTTTTTTGTATCTGTAACTTCACCAATCACTTCAAATTCAAGATCCCATTTTTTAAAAATGCTTCGGGCAAGTTCCTCTTTTTTAGGCTGAATAACCATTAGCATTCTTTCCTGACTTTCTGAAAGCATGAGCTCGTAGGCGGTCATGTTAGCCGCTCGCATAGGAACCTTAGATAAATTTATATCAATCCCTACATTTCCTTTGGATGCCATCTCAATTGATGATGAAGTTAAACCTGCAGCTCCCATATCTTGAATTGCTATAATTGCGTCCTCTTTCATGAGTTCTAGACAAGCCTCAAGTAATAGTTTTTCAGTAAAAGGATCGCCTACTTGGACAGTGGGTTTTTTTTCTTCAGAGTCATCATCAAATTCAGCTGATGCCATTGTTGCACCATGAATACCATCTCTACCTGTTTTTGAACCAACATACACTACTGGATTTCCTATTCCTGCAGCCGCTGAATAGAAAATTTTATCTTTTTTTGCGATACCAACTGTCATAGCATTAACCAATATATTGCCGTTATACGATGGATGAAAATTTACTTCACCTCCTACAGTTGGAATTCCAATACAATTTCCGTAACCACCAATACCACCGACAACACCTGAGACTAAATGCTTTGTTTTTGGATGATTGGGATCTCCAAATCGAAGTGCATTCATGTTTGCTACAGGTCTTGCGCCCATAGTAAATACATCTCTCAAAATACCCCCTACACCAGTCGCAGCTCCTTGGTAAGGCTCTAGAAATGAAGGATGATTATGACTTTCCATTTTGAAAACCGCAACATCTCCATCGTCGATATCAACAACACCCGCGTTTTCACCTGGTCCTTGAATAACTCGTTCCCCTGAGGTTGGTAATTTTTTTAGCCAATATTTAGACGATTTATAGGAACAATGTTCATTCCACATTGCACTAAATATTCCAAGTTCAGTAAGATTGGGTTCACGCCCAAGTCCCTCAACAATTTTTTCAAACTCGTCAAGTTTAAGACCGTGACTTTCTACAAGTGATTTTTCTGTATCAAAATGCCAATTGGATGAAGTCATTAACTTAGAAGACTTTCAAAAATATTTCTTCCATCATCACACCCATGAATGCTTTCAGCTGCTCTTTCGGGGTGGGGCATCATACCTAGTACATTTTTGCTTTTGTTGAACACCCCGGCAATATTATTTATTGATCCATTTGGATTTGAATGGGCATTGATATCTCCATTTTCGTCACAGTATTGGAAGGCAATTTGATCGTTATCTTCTATTTCTTTTATCTGATTACTGTTAGCAAAATAATTTCCCTCGTTGTGAGCTATTGGCATTTTCGAAATAGTGGATTTATTAGTAAATATGGTTTTCGTATTTGTTGGTTTAATTATTATGTCGCGACATATAAAACTTAAACTACTATTTCTCATTAGTGCACCTTGAAGAAGACCACTTTCAATTAGAATTTGAAATCCATTACAAATTCCCATTACCGGCACACCTTTATTTGCATTTTCAATCACACTTTTCATGATAGGTGATGTTGACGCCATTGCGCCACATCGCAAATAATCACCATAAGAAAACCCACCTGGAACAACAATCAAATCTGATTGATTTATTGTCGAGTCTTTATGCCAAACCATTTCAGGCGAAGAGCCAATAATATTTTGAATTGCAACAGCTACATCTCTGTCGCAGTTCGAACCTGGGAAAACAATTACATGTGTCTTCATTTAATTTTCAATTTCTACTGAGTAGTCTTCAATAACTAAGTTAGCCAATAATTTCTCACACATATCATTACACTGCTTCTCAGCTTCCTCTTTATTGTTACTGTTGATTTCAAGTTCTATGAATTTTCCCTGTCTGACATCATTAACGTTGTCGAATCCAAGAGATTTCAGTGAATTTGCAATAACTGAGCCTTGAGGATCAAGTACATCTTTTTTTAATGTGATATGAATTTTGGCTAGCATTAGACTTTAATGCACGATTCCTAATCTTGAGGCAACCTCCTCATATGCACTTAATAAACTGCCGAGGTTTCTTCTGAACACATCCTTATCAAGTTTCTTATTAGTTTTTTTATCCCATAATCGACAAGAATCAGGACTTATTTCATCAGCTAATACAATTTTTTTGGGGTTCGATGAGAGTCTACCGAATTCAATTTTGAAATCTACAAGTATGATATTCTTTTTAAAAAAAAGACTTCTTAAGTGCTTATTAATTTGAAGAGACATTTTATCTATTTTTTTTAGCTCAGAGTTTGTTGCCCAGCCAAAAGTGATAAGGTGGTCTCTTGAAATCATTGGGTCATCCAAACTGTCTTCTTTGTAATAATATTCTAGTAAAGGTTTTTTAAGCTTTAATCCTTCTTTAATACCTAATTTTTTTGCAATAGAACCAGCTGTTATATTTCTTACAACAAATTCAATCGGAATAATTTCACATTTTTTTATAAGTTGCTCACGGTCATTCAGCTTTTCTTCAAAATGTGTTGGGATGCGTTTTGACTTAAGATACTGCATTATGTGTGCAGAAATATGATTGTTAAGTACGCCTTTGCCTTTAAAAATTTTATGTTTCTTTTTATTATAGGCTGTAGCATCGTCTTTAAAAATTTGAATGAGTGTGTTTTTTTTAGGCCCTTTAATAATTTTTTTAGCCTTACCTTCATATAAAGTTTTAGATGATCTCATTGCAGGTAATAAAAATATTTGTTAAGATAAGTGCTTAAATTAAATTAAATTCATTCAAAAGTACAAAAAATCATGAAAAAACTTGATGAGAGAAAAAAAGGTTTCGAGGGTAAGTTTGCTCGTGACCAGGAACTAGAGTTTAAAATATTAGCCCGTAGAAATAAGTATTTAGGTGTGTGGGCAGCTGAAAAATTAGGTATATCAGGCCCGGCTGTTGAAGAATATTTTGCAGAGGTTGTAAAATCAGATCTTGAAGAAGATGGGGATATGGATGTTTTCAGAAAGGTTAGAAAGGACTTTGACGATAAAGGTATTACAATTTCAGACGACGAATTAAGACAAAGTATGGATCAATTTTTACTTCAAGCAAAAGAAGAAATTATTGGTAAAGACAACATATAAGAGTTTTTTATGAAGTATCAGTTTGCCCAAAAAAAGAAAAAGTCGGTAAAAAAGAAAGTAACCAAAAAAAAGAAGCAAGTTACTAAAAAAAGAATTGTTAAGAAATCAACAAAGAAAAAATCAGTTAATAAAAAGAAAGCTTCTTTAGTGGATATGATTGATCGTTCTAATTATGTCGTATTTTACTATGCAGGTGCTTATGCGCTGATTTTTGGTTTATTTGCTGTTGCAATTTACTATTCAAATTAAATTACTTAAAAACTTTTTTGAAAATATAGTCAGTTCTGCGAGCGGCGTGTTTTAAATCTAAAATTTTTGATATCTCTTTTTTGCTTAGGTATTTTTTTAATTCTTCATCTTTGTTAAGTATTACCTCAAAATCTGTATTCGTTTTCCATACCTCCATTGCATTACGTTGAACTATCTTGTACGCATTTTCTCGCGATAAACCTTTTTGAGTCATTGCGAGCATTAAACCTTCTGACATTGGCAGTTTTTTTAATCTATCTAAATTAGTTTTCATATTTTTTGGATATACAACAAGATTTGATATCACATTATTCATTCGTGAAAGTGCAAAGTCGATTATAATATTTGCATCTGGCGCCATTATTCTCTCTACACTTGAATGCGATATGTCTCTTTCATGCCAAAGAGTAATATTTTCTAAAGCAGGAACCGTATAACCTCTAATCAGTCTAGCCAGTCCAGTTAAATTCTCAGTCAGAACTGGATTTCTTTTGTGAGGCATCGCTGATGACCCTTTTTGTCCTTTTGAAAAAAATTCTTCAACTTCTAAAACCTCGGTTCTTTGTAAATGTCTTATCTCGGTAGCTAAACGTTCAATCGAACTTGCAATTACTGCAAGAGTATTAAAATATACTGCGTGACGATCTCTTGGAATTATTTGAGTTGAAATCGTTTCTGCTTTCATGCCCAACTTTTTTGCAACGTGCTGTTCAACACGTGGATCAATATTTGCGTAATTGCCGACTGCTCCTGAAATCGCGCATATATTTATTTCTTCGATTGCTTTTAAAAAACGCTTATGACTCCTTTGAAATTCTGCATAAAAAGATGCCATTTTAATTCCAAAGGTTGTGGGTTCGGCATGTATCCCATGACTTCTTCCAATGCAAGGTGTGTTCTTGTGCTTTGTTGCAATCTTTTTTAATGATTTTAGTAAATTTAATAGTTCCTTCTCAATGATGACCGAGGACTGTTTTAGTTGAACATTAAAGGCTGTATCTAAAATATCTGAAGAAGTTAGACCTTGGTGAAGAAATCTTGCAGGTGGACCCGCGTATTCAGAAATTGTTGTTAAAAAAGCAATTACATCGTGTTTCACTTTTTTTTCTATTTGATCAATTCTCTTTTCATTAATCTTTGCTTTTGATCTAATTTTTTTACTTGTTCCCTTAGGAACAGTTCCTAATTTCTCCATGGCTTCGCAAGCGTAGAGTTCAATATCAAGCCATATTTTAAATTTAGAGTTAGAGCTCCAAACGTCAGTCATCTCGGCTCTAGAATAACGAGGGATCATATAAGTATGTTTTTAATCTTTAATTTACGGTTTATCAAGCCCAGCAGGTGATTTTGTAAAAATTTCTACACCATCGTTGGTAATGCCAATACTATGCTCAAATTGTGCTGACAAACTTTTATCTTTTGTAACAGCCGTCCAACCATCGCCTAACATTCTAACATCATATTTTCCAAAATTAATCATCGGTTCTACTGTAAAAAACATTCCTGGTTCAATTCTTTCACCTTTACCTTTATCCCCGTAGTGTAGAATGTTTGGAAACTCATGAAAAACTTTTCCTAGTCCATGACCACAAAAATCACGAACAACACTGTAGTTTTGTTTTTCTGCATACGTTTGAATTGCATTACCAATATCACCTAATGTTGCATCAGGTTGAGCAGCATTAATGCCTTCATGCATTGCTTGAAAAGTGCAATCAATTAATTTTTGTGCTTTGGCATTTATTTTTCCAACAGGAAACATGCGACTAGTATCGCCATGCCAACCATCAACAATTACTGTTACATCGATATTCACAATATCTCCATTTTCTAAAATTCTTGATGAAGGAATTCCATGACATATTACGTGATTAATTGAAGTACAAACTGACTTAGGATAGCCCTTATAAAATAAAGGGGCAATAAGACCTCCATTACGGACTATATAATCAAATGCAATATTATCTAAATCTTCAGTGGAAACACCTGGTTTTACTTTTTCAACAAGTAGATCCAATGTAGATGCTGCAAGATTACCTGCTTTTCGCATCCCTTCAAAATCATCAGAACTATGAATAGTGTTATTCAATTTAATATCTTTATTTTTTTATTAACACTTATACCATTTCTATTAAAAGAACAGTCATAACATAAAGGTTCAACACCCATTTTTTTAACCTTTTTAAAAGTATCTGCATATTTACTATCAATATCTGCAGCGATCTTAAACTTACTGCAATCATCTCTTTGGACTAAGAAAAGCATGACCGCTCTAATAGACTTGGTTGGAAGAGTGGATAGCTCATTTAAATGCTTTAGTCCTCTTTCAGTGACCGCATCAGGAAATTCTGCAATTGATTTGTCTCTCGATAAAGTAACATTTTTAACTTCAACGTATATTTCTTCATTTTTTTTTTGAACTAAAAAGTCAATTCTAGAATTTTGTCCATATTTAACTTCTCTTTTGAATGATACAATTTTTCCTAGCTCTGAAATTTTGCCATTGCTTATTGCTTCCTCAACAATTCGATTAGCTCGATGAGTATTTACTCCAACCATTGCCCCGTTTGATTGAATAGCTTCTAAAGTAAATTTTAGTTTTCGGTTAGGATCATCTGCTTCTGTTAAATAGACCAAATTATCTTTTTCAAGCAATCCCATCATAGAGCCTGTATTAGGACAATGAGCTGTGACAATTTTTTTACTATCAAGTTGAACATCTACAAAAAATCTCTTATATCTCTTTATGAACTTACCAGTGAGGAAATTTTTCGAATTTTTTGACATAAGCTTATGAAAGCATCATTGATTATTATAGGTAATGAAATTTTATCAGGTCGTACACAAGATAAGAATCTATCATATCTTGCAAATTGGTTGAATGAAATAGGTATTCAATTAACAGAAGTCAGAGTAATTCGTGACGAAGAGGATGTGATTGTTGAGACAGTTAACCATTTAAGAAAAACTTATGACTATGTGTTTACCACTGGGGGCATTGGGCCAACACACGACGACATCACTTCGGAGTCAATTGCTAAAGCATTTTCTGTTGATTTGGAAATAAATCATGGAGCGCTCTCAATATTAAAAGAGTATTATAAAGATGGAGAGCTCACAGAAGCTCGAATGAAGATGACTAAGATGCCTGTTGGCTCAGAGCTCATTGAAAATCCAGTCAGTAGAGCGCCAGGGTTTAAAATGGACAATGTATTTGTTTTGGCAGGTATACCAGGAATTATGCAAGGAATGTTGGAGGGGGCTCGTCAATTTCTTAAGAAAGGGGATGTGGTAAAATCTAAATCAGTCGACATTTTTACCCCCGAAAGCAATGTGGCCGAGATACTGACTAACCTTCAGGCAAAATATAGCTCGGTTGAAATAGGCAGTTATCCATTTAGCAAGGAAAATAGATTTGGAACATCAATTGTTATGCGTTCAACGAGCGATGATCAGCTTTCAAAATGTGATACAGAATTAAAGGAATTAGTTAAAAATTATGATACAAAATATTGTTAATTTTTATCCACAAATCTCTAAGTAATTGATTTTATTTATTATTATTATTTTTTTAATATTTACTTAAGTAGGATTCTCAATAATAATTGCCTAATTTTATAAAATTAAGGGGAAAATAAACATGAAAGTATTAATGCTAAATCCCGGAGATCAGGTAGCCATTTCGTTTTGGTTGATCTCTATGGCCATGGTTGCCGCTACTGCTTTCTTCTTTCTTGAAAGAGATCGTGTAGCTGCTAAATGGAAAACGTCCCTAACAGTTGCTGGTTTGGTTACTGGTGTGGCGGCGTGGCACTATTTCTACATGAGAGATGTATGGGTAGCTACAGGTGATTCGCCAACAGTCCTTCGTTATATTGACTGGTTGATTACTGTGCCTCTACAAATCGTAGAATTCTATGTAATTCTTGCAGCGATGACTGCTGTTGCTTCAAGCCTTTTCTGGAGACTACTAATTGCATCAATTATTATGCTTGTCTTCGGTTATCTAGGTGAAACTGGAGCGATGAATGTAACTCTAGCCTTTGTAATTGGTATGGCTGGATGGTTATATATCATCTACGAGGTTTTTGCAGGTGAAGCGAGCAAGGCAAGTGCTGGTAGTGGAAACGCTGCCGGTCAGACTGCATTTAACGCATTGAGATTAATTGTTACAGTCGGATGGGCAATTTATCCAATTGGTTATGCTGTAGGTTACTTCGGTGGCGGCGTTGACGCTGGCGCATTGAACTTAATCTATAACCTTGCAGACTTTGTTAATAAAATTGCATTTGGTATGGCTATTTATGTAGCTGCAGTATCAGACAGCAACTAATTAACTGTAAAGTAAATAATTAAAAAGGGGCCTTCGGGCCCCTTTTTTTTATCCATTGTTAAAGTTCTGGAACTTGATTACACATAGAGTTATAAATCACTGTATTGGCCTCATGGCGGAATTGGTAGACGCAAAGGACTTAAAATCCTTTGGGATTTATTCCCGTCCCGGTTCGAGTCCGGGTGAGGCCACCAAATAATTAGATAATTTTTATCAATGCTATAAATACATTTTTCTGTTATCTTATAATCTATGAGAAATCTTAGGGCTTACATTTATTCAATAATAGGTATTTTTTTGCTAATAGGCATTTCAAATGCATCTAATTTAGAAAATAGAGTTACCTCATATTTTAATGGTTTAGCTAATAGTTTTGGTAATAGCATTTCATCATTATTGAGCGAAAATAGTAGAGTGAAGTATCTCGATTTAAATTTGGGCGTGCAAGAACATTTAAAGCCAACGATATCTCTCACCAATGTTAATATGATTTCTGAGTATGGTAACAGCGCAATATTTAACCAAAACTCTTTGAACCTTCACAACAATGACCAAACAATTAACCTGGGTCTTGGACATAGAACTCTTCTTAATGATAACAAAGTTATATTTGGATTTAATTTATTTTTTGATTATTCATTTGATGACTCACACCAGAGAAACGGCGCAGGTATTGAAGTAATTAGTAGTGTTTTTGATTTTCGCTCAAATATTTATGACTCATCCTCTGGAATACAAACTATTTCTACGGGTATCACAGAAGAAGCTATGGATGGTTGGGATACAAGATTAGATTATCATTTGCCTATAGATGCTAACGCAAGAGTATTTGCTGCGCTTTTTGAATTTGAGAATGGAACAGGATCATTCGAGGTTGAAGGAGAAAAATATGGCCTCAATCTGATCGGTAGTAATATTGATTTAGAGGTAGGATATGTAGATGATAATAAAACTGGTGACGGTACATTTGCTAATATTTCATATGTTATTCCTTTAAACGAAGATACTAAACCCTTTAACCAAACATATGGTTACTTAAATTATGTTCCAGTTGAAGATAGAATGTACGAACCTGTGAAAAGAGAAAATAAAATTAGAGTCACCAAAACTAGTTTAAATGTAACAGCAAGTGGTTTTTAAGAATATGAAAAGAAATATTTATATCATCTCAATAATATTTGGATTTTTTGTTACTTTGATTTCAATTAATAAATCATCAGCTAGTTGCAGTATAACAGGTGGTGTAATTGACAATGGTTTTTTAACTGACGCTGGAAATAATTATAGCTGTTTTACTGCTCCCGATCTTTATGAAATCGTTGCTTATGAAATGTATTTGTGTTCTAGTGCTCCAACTGCACCAAATGTCACAACAGCTGCTGATCTAACAAATTGCACTAAAGTCTGGGAGAATACATCAGGAAATACGATTAGTATTACACAGGGTGGATCATTCGATATGTCAGGGTCTATATCAAGACCTGCTAATGGTACTTATACACACGGTGTGATGTTACTAAATAATACCTTCGGAATTACTATATCTGCCCAGTTTAGTGCATCGATGACAGGCTCTGATGGTACTACGGGAGCTTATTGTGCATCAAAAGAAGTTGATACCACTTTCAGGGCTCAACCTGAAGGAGGAAGTATTATTCCTTCTGGAGGGACTTCTACATGTGCGGACTCCGCTCCTACAGCCGGAAAAACAACAGAAACATTGCTTACTTTTGACTTTAGTGCGTTCAATGCAACAGCTGTTGCTAATAACATTAATGGAACTAATTCTGATGTTACAGGATATTTGATTGATAGTAATAGTATGTTAGCTAGTGAAGGCAGTGACGTTAATCAACTATTAGGTGTAGTCTCATTTGATCCATCGATTACATTCACAGATAACACAACCAGTCTTGATATGTCAATGAATGTAGGGGAAGGAATGACACTTGGAAACAACGGTTCTAACCAATTATTTATTGGAAGTGGTCCATTTCAATCTTTGATATCAGTTGATTAAAACTTGAATTGTTCGTTTAAGATTCTTTCATCGAATGAGTGATCCTTATCAAAAAGCAGTTCTACAACTTGATCTTTACTTTGATGTACTTCAACAGAACTGATATCTCTAAACTCAGTACTATCAGCGACAACACTTACAGGTCTTTTTTTACTTTCAATAATTTTAAATTTCACATTTGACTCATTATTCAGTATTGCACCTTTCCATCTTCTTGGTCTGAAAGCACTTATAGGAGTTAATGCAAGCACATCAGCATTTATTGGAAGTATTGGACCATGAGCAGATAGGTTATAAGCTGTACTACCAGATGGTGTTGAAATTAATATACCATCGCAAATTAGTTCATCTAGTCTTACTTTACCATCAACTGAAATTTTTATCTTTGATGCTTGATGTGTTTCTCTAAGTAATGATACTTCGTTCATAGCAATCGCTTCATGAATTGAGCCACCCGCACTGGTAGCTTTCATTATTAATGGAGAAATTTTAATTGATTGAGATTGGTTAATTCTGTCTATCAAATCATTTTCATTTGAAGAGTTCATCAAAAACCCAACGCTACCATAATTTAAACCAAATATTGGCAAGTGCTTATCCATGTGAGATTTTATAGCTTCAAGCATAAATCCATCACCGCCCAGGACCACTATTACATCAGCATTATCAAAGGCAGTTTTGCCGTACTTATCCTCTAAGATTTTTTTTTGAGAACTTGCTTCATCACTGCTGGAAGCCAAAAAAACTGGTTTATTCAAATTCATGGTTTTTTACCTACAAAAAAGTATTCCTTTATCCTAAAATCTCCTCTAATTGAACATAATTAATTAATTATTCTTATCTTATGTCTTTAGATGGGTATTTACTCTCAATAGATCAAGGCACAACCAGTTCTCGGGCCTTAATTTCAGATATTCAAGGAAATATTATAATTCAAAAAAACTTCGAATTTAAACAGTATTTTCCAAATGATGGCTGGGTTGAGCATGATCCCATAGAAATTTTAAAGACAACACAAGACGCCATTGAATATGTAATTAGAGAAACAAACATTAGCCCAAAAGATATTATTATTGCAGGTATAGCAAATCAAAGAGAGACGGTTGTTGCATGGAACAAAATAACAGGAAAGCCACTCTACAATGCTATTGTTTGGCAGGACAGACGAACAGAAAACTTTTGTGAGACATTAAGAGAAAAGAATTTAACAAAACTAATTCAATCAAAGACTGGTCTCATAATAGATCCTTACTTTTCAGCAACAAAAATTAAATGGATTATTGAAAATATTGAAGAGGCAAAAAAAACAATTCATGAAAATAATTTATTAGTTGGAACCATTGACTCCTGGCTCATTTGGAATTTTACAAAAGGTGAATGTCATTATACTGATGTTACAAATGCATCAAGAACAATGCTTTATAATATAAATGAAGATTGTTGGGATGATGAACTATTAGAAATTTTTCATATTAACAAATATATTTTACCTGATGTTAAAAATTGTGTTGATGATTTTGGAGAAATAGACTCCAGTTTTTTTGGTGAAAAAATTCCAATAGGTGGCGTAGCTGGAGATCAACAGGCAGCAACTATTGGACAGGCTTGTTTTAAAGAAGGAATGGTTAAATCAACTTATGGTACAGGTTGCTTTTTATTGATGAATACTGGGAATAAATTTATAGAGTCTGAATCTAAATTGTTGTCTACCAAAGCTTATAATATATTTGATAAAAAAGATTTTGCTTTAGAAGGCAGTATCTTCAATGCGGGCACTGTTGTTCAATGGATGCGTGATGAAATGAATTTTATTAACGATGCAAGTAAGGTCGAAGAGCTTGCAAATAACAGCAAGATCAAAATACAATTCATCCCTGCTTTCACTGGTTTGGGCGCTCCATATTGGAACTCTGATGTAAGGGGTCAAATTACAGGAATTACTCGAGATACCTCTAAGGCTGACATTGCCATGGCAGCACTAAAATCAATATGTTATCAAACAAGAGATCTTCTTGAGTGCCTTCTTAACGATACAGAACTAAAGAGAAGTGATTTTACTATTCGAGTTGATGGAGGTATGTCTAAAAATAATCTTATGATGCAATTATTATCGGATATCACTCAAGTGAGAATTGAAAGGCCTTTGAATCAAGAGTCAACAGCTATGGGCGCAGCTTACTTAGCCGGAATGAAATCTGGCGTTTACAAAGATGTTGCAGAGGTGGAGAAATTGTGGAAGACTGACCGCAAGTTTGAACCTGGTATTTCGTTGGACGAGGCAGATCAACAATATAACAGATGGCTAAAAACTGTAAAAGGACTTATTAGTAATGGTTGATGTAAAAAATATTGTTTCAAAAGAAGAATGGGAAACAAGGCAAGACTTGGCAGCATTCTATAGAACAATTCCATATTTTGGTTGGGATGATTTAATTTTCACACACATCTCTGCTAAAGTTCCTGGAGCTGATGATGAGTTTCTAATTAACCCATACGGATTTTTATTTGATGAAATAACTGCCTCAAACTTAGTGAAAGTTAACTTAAAAGGAAAAATACTTAGTGATACAAATAATTTTATAAATCCTGCAGGATTTACAATTCATAGTGCGATACATGAGTCAAGAGAGGATGCACATTGTATTGTTCATCTTCACTCAAATGACGGCGTGGCAGTAGCCTCACTTAAAGATGGTTTGTTGCCTCTATCACAAACAGGAATGTTAGTTAGAAGTCAAATTGCGTACCACGATTATGAAGGAGTTGCACTTTTTGAAGAAGAAAAAGAAAGATTGGTAAAGGATCTTGGTGAAGCGCGTTTAATGATACTTAGAAATCATGGAACATTAGCTTTAGGTAAAAATGTTGCAGAAGCATTTACAAATATATATTTCTTAGAGAAAGCATGCTCTTATCAGGTAAGAGCTCTTTCTGGAAATCTTGAATTGAACTACCCCTCAGAAGAATCAATTGAAACAACAAGACAGCAAGGTGAGGGAAGAGAAATGGCTGCGGCTTTACTATGGCCCGCAGTAAAAAGAAAGATGGAACGATTAGACTCATCTTTTCTTAATTAATTAAAGTAAATAAGGAGATATAGATGAAAGTATTGTGTATTTTATATGATGATCCAAAAGGTGGAATGCCGTCAAGTTATCCTTTGGAAACTCTGCCAAAAATTGAAAAGTATCCAGATGGACAGACATTACCAACGCCAAAAGGGATCGATTTTAATCCAGGAGAATTGCTTGGGTGTGTTTCTGGCGAACTAGGCCTAAGAAAATTTCTTGAAGATGCAGGTCATACATTGGTAGTTACTAATGATAAAGATGCTCCCGGGTGCGTAGCAGAAAAAGAACTTGTTGATGCTGATGTAGTAATTTCTCAACCTTTCTTTCCATTTTATTTAACAAAAGAACGTATTACTATGGCAAAAAATTTAAAAATGGCAATAACTGCTGGTATTGGTTCGGACCACGTTGATTTACAGGCTGCTATGGATAATAAAATTGATGTCATGGAAGTTACCTTTTGTAATTCAAGGTCCGTAGCTGAGCATATTGTAATGATGATTTTATCTTTGGTGAGAGATTATCATAATCAATATAGAATTATTAATGAGGGCGGATGGAATATTGCAGATGCAGTACAAAGATCGTACGACCTTGAAGGTATGCACGTAGGCACAGTTGCAGCCGGAAGAATAGGCTTAGATGCATTAAGAAAACTTAAGCATTTTGATGTTCACATGCATTATTTTGACAGACACAGATTACCAGAGTCAGTAGAAAAGGAATTGAACTTGACTTTTCATGACTCAGTAGAGTCAATGGTTGGAGTATGCGATGTTGTTACAATCAATTGTCCACTTCACCCTGAAACTGAAAATCTATTTGACGACGAAATGATCGGAAAAATGAAAAAGGGAGCATATATTGTAAATACTGCACGTGGTAAAATTTGTAATCGAGATGCAATTGCCCGCGCATTAGAGTCAGGTCAATTAAGTGGCTATGCTGGCGATGTATGGTTTCCACAACCCGCCCCAAATGATCATGTATGGAGAACGATGCCAAATCATGGAATGACTCCACACACCTCAGGAACTTCGCTATCAGCACAAGCAAGATACGCAGCTGGTGTAAGGGAAATTCTTGAATGCTTCTTTGCTGGAGAGGTTCAAAGAACGGAATATACAATTGTTAAAGATGGCGCACTTGCTGGAACAGGCGCCCACTCTTATAGTGAAGGATCCGCTACAAGTGGTTCAGAAGAAGCTGCAAAATATCAAAGAAAATAGTCTAAATTTTATATTGGGACGGAATAAAATCCGTCCTATATAATATTTATATGTTAAGTGTATTTAAAAACTATTTTTCACACTCAACCATCTATGGCTTCTTCATAATGGCAGTTGTTGGAATGTACTATATTGTTTCAAATGGACTTTTGTCTGAATATTTATTTTGGTTTTTTATACCAATTATTCTAGCCCCTTTTTATGAATGGTATGTTCATAAGTATCAATTACATAGAGAGCTTACAAAAAAAGAAGGTTGGTACAGAAGATATCAAATTATACTACACCATGGACACCATAGAGATCCTGACAATATAAAACTTCAATTTGCGCCTTGGAGATACTTAATCTATACATATGGACAAGTATATTTGCTCTATTCACTTATACTTTGGAGCTTTCCAGTAGCAATGGTGCCTTTTACAGGACATCTAGTTTATCACTTATGGTACGAATGGATTCATTTGGCCCATCATTCTAAAGAGTATAAACCTGTTTCAGTAATTGGAAAAAAATTAAGAGATGCTCATATGAGCCATCATTTTCATAATGAGAATTACAACTGGGGTATTACAAATATGATCGGTGATTATTTCTTTGGTACTTTAAAAGATAACAAAACTATAAAAAAAAGTACTACTGCAAAATCTATATCGGGTTATACAGATTAAATAATTGGTGCCCCCTCACGGACTTGAACCGCAAATCTATTGATTACAAATCAATTGGTCGATATACTGACTAATTATTATTAAAAAATATGGAGTAATAAATGTTTGTATCTTTTACCGATTGGGAATTTGACGGAAATATTGAAAATGCCGTTGAAAATATGAAAGGTTTTTGGCCCGAGATGAAAAAACACGGAGCAACTAATTTGCGTGCAACAGTCACGGGTGAAAAAACACTTAGAACGATGACTATCTGGAGCAGCGAAGAACAAGTTAAAGCTAACATCGATGAAATTAGAGCAGCGGCTGGTAAAGCTGTAGGCATGACCACAACAGGTGGAATGATGGGTACAGTCGCAGTCGAGCTTGACTGATTAATTAACGAGAAGTAGTTCATCTAATTTAGTGGTGCCCCCACACGGACTTGAACCGCGAACCTATTGATTACAAATCAATTGCTCTACCAATTGAGCTATAGGGGCTAAACTAATAAAACTTTTAAATTTTTAAGTTTTAATTGTCCATAATTATTTGTAAAATGAGAATATGAAAAAATTCTTAAATTTTATTGGTGGTCAAATTGCTTTAGCTTATCTAGTAGTTTTCTTTATTTTAGTTATCTCAATGATAGCTCTAGCTTTTTAAGTTTATATTTGAAACATAGAACATCATTATAGCTGCTGTATTTGATACATTTAAACTCTCAAGGCTATCATTCATTTTAATCTTAAGACTCTCGTCACATAGCGTGGCTGTGATTTTTCTCATACCTTTATTCTCAGATCCTAAAACAAAAACGGTTTTTTTTGGAAACTTTATATCTGTTATTGAGCTTTTTGCTCTCATATCTAAGCCATAAATCCAATAACCATTATCTTTTAATATTTTAATGCAAGAGCTTATATTTTGGATTTTTGTAAATGGCACTTTATCTATGGCACTAGATGCAGTTTTTGCTAGAAATGAATTCTCAGTTACTGAATTGCTATTTGTTAATATTATACCATCAATATTAAATGCGAGCGCAGATCTAAAAATTGCACCGACATTTTGTGGATCTTCAAGTTGATCTAATAAAAAGATAATAGACTTCTCCTCATTTAAATTTTTTATGAAATCTGAAAGTTGGGGTGTTTGTATTTTTTCAACTCTTACACAAATGCCTTGATGATTTGAGATACCCTTTAAGAGTAAGTCAATTTCATCTCTAGTTTTTTTAATTGATATGACATTGATATTTTGCAATTTTATTTCTTTTTTGAGTTTTTTTTCAGCTTCTGAAGTGAAATAAACTTCGTATTTAACTCTATTCTCATTTATTAGAGCCCCAACCACAGCATGATGTCCGTATATCCAGTAATCAGAATTTTGCCTTTTTTTCGGGAGTTTTTTTGATCTCTTGCTCATTACCTCAATAATTTAACATTTATAATTTAATTAGGTTCAAAAATATTAATATTTATTGATTTAGGGTCTTTTTTTCCATATAAGTCACCCCTTAAGGTTCTATAGACGAGGTCTAAGGAAACTTATCTTGAGATGTTAAAAACTATCTCGGGAGGGGTGCCCGAGTGGTTAAAGGGGACGGGCTGTAAACCCGTTAGCTATGCTTACGTTGGTTCGAATCCAACCCCCTCCACCACGTTAAGGTACCTTAGGGTAGCTAGAAGGAATAAGCGGGTGTAGCTTAGTGGTAAAGCTCCAGCCTTCCAAGCTGATTACGAGGGTTCGATTCCCTTCACCCGCTCCAAAAACAACGAAGACTAAAAATTGAGAGGAACAAAAAAATGGCTAAAGAAAAATTCGATCGAAGTAAACCACACTGTAACGTTGGAACTATCGGTCACGTGGATCACGGTAAAACAACTTTGACCGCGGCAATAACAAAAGTATTATCAGAATCAGGTGGAGCAGAATTTACTGCATATGATGCAATTGATAAGGCTCCTGAAGAAAAAGAACGTGGAATTACGATTTCAACGGCTCACGTTGAATACACAACTGATGCAAGACACTATGCGCACGTTGACTGTCCAGGACACGCTGACTACGTAAAAAATATGATTACAGGTGCTGCGCAAATGGATGGAGCAATTTTAGTTGTGAACGCTGCAGATGGACCAATGCCACAAACTAGAGAGCATATACTTCTTGCTCGTCAAGTTGGAGTTCCTGCAATAGTAGTTTACTTAAATAAAGTTGATCAAGTTGATGATGCAGAATTATTAGAGCTTGTTGAAGTTGAGATCAGAGATATTCTAAATGAATATGAATTTCCAGGTGATACTACTCCAATAGTTAAAGGTTCAGCTTTGGCAGCGGTAGAAAGTAGAGATGATGAAATTGGAAAGAATTCAATCGTGGAACTCATGAAAGCTGTAGACGATCACATTCCTCAACCTGAGCGTGATAAGGATAAGCCATTCCTTATGCCAATTGAGGATGTATTTTCAATCTCTGGACGTGGTACTGTTTGTACTGGAAGAGTTGAAAGTGGTATCGTTAAAGTAGGTGAAGAGCTTGAAATAGTTGGGATTAAAGAAACTCAAAAAACAACTTGTACTGGAGTTGAGATGTTCCGAAAACTCCTAGATACAGGTGAAGCTGGTGACAATATAGGTGCACTTTTAAGAGGCATTGAGAGAGACCAAGTTGAAAGAGGCCAAGTTCTGGCACACGTTGGATCTATCACGCCGCATACTAAATTTAAATGTGAAGCTTATGTGCTGAAAAAAGAAGAGGGTGGCAGACACACCCCTTTCTTTACAAATTATCGTCCTCAGTTTTATTTTAGAACTACTGATGTTACAGGTGTTTGTAAGCTTCCTGATGGAACCGAGATGGTTATGCCCGGTGACAACATTGCAATGGAGATTGAGCTAATAGCTCCAATTGCCATGGATAAAGGCGTACGTTTTGCAATACGAGAAGGTGGACGTACTGTTGGATCAGGTGTTGTAACTGAGATTATCTCATAACTGGAGGAGTGTAGCTCAACTGGTAGAGCACCGGTCTCCAAAACCGGGGGTTGGGGGTTCGAGTCCCTTCGCTCCTGCCACTTAAGGTAAACTTTATGAAACCATTTAAATTTATTCAAGAAGTAAGAAGAGAAGGAAGTAAAGTTACATGGCCAACTTCTAGAGAAACATTAACTGGCTCTGTAATGGTAGTGCTGATTACTGCCTTTGCAGCAGTTTTTTTTCTGATAATCGATCAGATATTTAGTTTTGGATTAGATAAACTTATTGGAGTTGCTGTTTAAAAATGTCACATAAATGGTACATAGTGCATGCGTATTCTGGTTTTGAGAAAAAAGTTGCGGCAGCAATTTTAGAAAAAGCAAAAACAAAAAATATTGAATCTGCATTCAGTGAAATCATTGTTCCAACTGAAGAAGTTGTTGAGGTAAAAAAGGGAAAAAAGAGAAATGCTGAGCGAAAATTTTTTCCAGGTTATGTGCTGACTAAAATGGAGATGACTGACGCAACTTATCACATGGTAAAGTCTTTGCCAAAAGTAAGCGGCTTTCTTGGTCACACGCAAGGAAAACCATCGGCAGTCCCTGAAAGCGAGATAAATAAGATTTTACAAGATATTGAAGAAGGTGTAACTAGTCCTAAACCATCTATTACATTTGAAGTTGGAGAGCAGGTAAGAGTAAGCGATGGACCATTCGCTTCTTTCAATGGCTTAATAGAAGAGATAGATGAAGAAAGGGCGAGAGTGAAAGTATCTGTATCGATATTTGGTAGGTCAACACCCGTTGAATTGGAGTATACACAAGTAGAGAAGGCATAATGGCAAAAGAAATTGAAGGAACATTAAAATTACAAGTACCTGCGGGACAGGCAAATCCATCCCCACCGGTTGGACCTGCTCTTGGACAAAGAGGTATTAACATTATGGACTTTTGTAAAATGTTTAATGATAAAAGTAAAAATGAACAACCAGGTGTTATGCTGCCTGTTGTAGTTACATACTTTACTGACAAGAGTTTTACAATGGATATAAAACTCCCACCTGCGTCTTTCTTTATTAAAGAGGCTTTAAAAATAAAAAAAGGATCTAAAGAACCTGGAAGAGATATTATTAATACTATTTCCATAAAGCAATGTGAAGAAATAGCTGAGAAGAAATTAAAAGACTTGAATGCTAATACTGTAGAACAAGGCGTTAAAATAATTGTTGGATCTGCAAAGTCTATGGGGATAGAGATAACAGGATAATGGGTAAAAGATTAAAAAAAATTATAAATGAAAATGATTTTTCAAAAAGTTACTCTCTTGAAGAGGCAGTAGAAATGGCAATTAAAACAGCAACAACTAAGTTTAATGAAACTATTGATATTTGTATGAATTTAAATATTGATCCAAAAAATGGCGAGCAAAACGTTAGAGGCAAGATTAAGCTTCCAAAAAGTCTTGGAAAAAATGTTAAGGTCTGTGTGTTTGCATCAGATGATAAACAACAAGAAGCTAAAGATGCTGGTGCTGATATTGTAGGATCAGATGAACTTGTTGAAAAGGTAGAAAATGGATTTGTTGATTTTGATAGATGTATTTCAACTCCTGACATGATGTCTAAAGTTGGTAAATTAGGAAAAGTTCTCGGACCTCGTAACCTCATGCCTAATCCAAAGTTAGGAAGTGTAACAAATGATTTAAAACAAGCAGTTAAGGACGCTAAAGCAGGTGAACTAGAATTTAAAAATAGTGACACATTAGTCCAGGCGGGAATTGCAAAATCTGATTTTGAAAAGAATGATGTAATAAAAAATATAAAATTTTTCTATGAGACCATTTCAAAAGAAAGGCCTTCAGGTATTAAGGGGGATTTTGTAAAAAAAGTTTCAATAAGTCCTTCTATGGGACCAGGCATTAATGTCAATCTAGATTCTTTTGGAGCGTAAATATGAAAAGAGAACAAAAAGAAATATTTATTAAGAATTTGAAAACTATTTTGAGTGAAAATAGTTTGGTACTAGTCTTTCATTATAGAGGAATGTCCATGACTGATATGACTGATTTAAGAGTGCAGTCTTTCAATTCAGGTTGTAATATAAAAGTTACTAAAAATAGGTTAACAAAATTGGCCCTTGAGGGTACGGATAAATCTGAGCTATCAGACCTTTTTGATGGGCCCACTGCAATAGCCTACTCAAATGATCCTGTGCAATTGACTAAGCTTTTGACAAATTTCGCTAAAAATAACAGTAATTTAGTTATTCTTGGCGGCATAATGGACAATGAAATTTTAACTATTGAAAAAATTGAAATTTTATCTAAATTGCCATCTCTCGAGGAAATAAGGGCACAATTAATAGGTTTGATAAGTACACCTGCGCAGAAAATTGCTTCAGTTTTAACTGCTCCAACAGGTGATTTAGCAAGAGTATTTAACGCATATAGTTTGAAGTAATTTAATTAAGAAAGGGAATAAACATGGCTGACCTCCAACAAATAGTTGATCAACTATCCGACTTAACAGTAATTGAAGCTGCTGAGTTATCAAAAATGCTAGAAGAGAAATGGGGCGTATCTGCTGCTGCACCCGTAGCCGTGGCCGCTGCAGGAGCTGCACCCTCAGGTGACGCAGCCGCTGCAGAAGAAAAAGATGAATTCACAATTGTATTAGCTGCAGCAGGCGACAAAAAAATTAACGTTATTAAAGAAGTAAGAACAATCACTGGATTAGGTTTAAAGGAAGCAAAAGATCTTGTCGAGGGTGCGCCTAAGGAATTGAAAACTGGCGTATCAAAAGATGAAGCTAATGGCTTTAAAGAAAAGCTAGAAGCTGCTGGTGCAACTGTAGAACTTAAGTAATTTTTTTAAATATTATTTACTCAATAGTTTTCGACGCATTACTATTGTTTATAGGGCGAACATACATTAATGGTTAATACATTATCATTTACAGAACGAAAAAGAGTTCGTAAAAACTTTGGCAAGTTAAAAGAAGTTTCAAAATTCCCTAACCTTATCGAAATACAGAAAAAATCTTATGAAGATTTTTTACTCGAACATGCAAATCCCTCTGAGAGACCAGATAAGGGTCTTCAGAGAGTTTTTAAAAGTGTATTTCCTCTAGAAGATTTTTCCGGATCAGCGAGAATTGAATACATTGAATATAATTTTCAACCTCCTAAATTTGATGTCGATGAATGTCGTCAAAGAGATAAGACCTATGCTACTCCATTAAATGTAAAATTAAGACTTATTGTTTTTGATATAGATGAAGAAACAGAATCTAGAACTGTAAAAGATATTAAGGAACAAGAGATTTATTTATGTGATTTACCTTTAATGACTCAAAAAGGAACATTTATTACTAATGGAACAGAGAGAGTGGTTGTTAGTCAGATGCATAGAAGTCCAGGAGTTTTTTTTGATCATGATAATGGGAAAACACACTCAAGTGGTAAACTTTTATTCGGAGCACGAGTAATCCCCTATAGGGGTTCGTGGTTAGATATAGAGTTTGACCACAAAGATATTATTCACTGTAGAATAGATAGAAAAAAGAAAATTCCAATCACGACATTTTTAATGGCGATGGGCATCAAACGTGATGAGGTACTATCTCTTTTCTATAACACTGAAACTTACTCATTTAATACTAAGGATGGTAAATGGAAAGTGAGTTTCAACCCTAAAAATATTAAGACAGGAAAGTTGCAAAAAAGTCTAGTCAATGCCGCCGATGGAAAAGTAGCTGTTAAACTAGGAACAAAAATAAACCCTGCTATAGCAAAAAAGCTCTTTAATGAGGGTCTTAAAAACTTATTGTTAGATGATGATGAGCTTATTGGTAAGTTTATTGCTGATGACATTATTAATGAAAAAACAGGAGAAATTTATTTTGAGTCTTCTGATGAGATTACGTTTGAAACAATTGAAAAATTGAAAGAGCTTAAGATATCAAAGATTCCTATTTTAGAAATTGATGGTATCAATGTAGGCTCGTTTATACGCGATACGTTAAGAGTTGATAAAAATTTAAGTCCTGAGGAAGCGGTAGTTGAAATTTACAAAGTACTAAGACCAGGCGAGCCACCAAATCTTGAGACAGCATTTGAGGTATTTAATTCATTGTTTTTTAAATCAGAAAAATATGATCTCTCCGATGTTGGTAGGGTTAAAATGAATTATAGGCTCAATATAAAGTGCTCTGATACAATTACGGTGCTTCGAAGCGAGGATGTTATTGAAGTTATAAAAACTGTAATGGATTTAAGAACAGGAAAAGGTGAAGTAGATGATATTGATCATTTGGGCAATAGAAGAGTTAGGTCAGTTGGTGAATTAGTCGAAAACCAATTCAGAATGGGGCTTATCCGAATGGAAAGATCAATTAAAGAAAGAATGAATTCTCTTGAGGTTGATGCTGCTACTCCTCAAGATATTATTAATGCAAAACCATTGGTTGCATCTCTTAAGGAATTTTTTGGAACATCCCAATTATCGCAATTCATGGATCAAACTAACCCTCTAGCTGAAATCACACATAAAAGAAGATTATCAGCATTAGGACCGGGCGGACTTAGTAGGGAGAGAGCAGGTTTTGAAGTTAGAGATGTTCATCCAACTCATTATGGAAGGATTTGTCCAATTGAAACACCCGAAGGTCCTAATATTGGTTTGATAAATAGCTTAGCTTCTCATGCACGTGTGAATCAATATGGTTTCATTGAAAGCCCTTATAGAAAGGTAATTAAAGGTAAGGTAAGTAATGAAGTTGAATATCTCCCAGCTATGGAGGAAGCAGATTATACTATTGCTCAAGCCAACAGTGAACTAGATGATAAGGGAACCTTTATTACCAAATTAGTCTCTTGCCGAAGAAACGGTGACTTTGTTATGACTGTCCCCAATGAAATTGATTATATGGATGTTTCACCTAAGCAAGTAGTTTCTTGCGCAGCATCTCTGATACCATTCCTTGAAAACGATGACGCAAATAGGGCTCTTATGGGATCAAATATGATGAGACAGGCTGTGCCACTAATACAAGCTGAGTCCCCATTAGTAGGAACAGGCGTGGAAAAGGTCGTAGCAGTAGACTCCGGGGTTACTATCGTAGCGAATAGAGACGGTATTGTTGATAAGATTGATGGAAAAAGAATAGTTGTTAGAGTAACAGAAAAGATTAAAACAACCGAATCCGGTGTTGACATCTACACTCTTCAAAAATTTCAAAGGTCAAATCAAAGTACATGCATTAACCAAAGGCCTCTTGTAAAAGTTGGAGATAAGGTGTCGAGGGGTGATATAATAGCTGATGGACCATCGACACACTTTGGAGAGCTTGGCTTAGGTAGAAATGTGGTTGTGGCATTTATGCCATGGAGAGGGTATAACTTTGAAGACTCTATTTTAATCTCAGAAAAAATTGTTCAAGAAGACAAGTTTACTTCTATTCATATTGAAGAATTTGAGGTTATGTCAAGAGACACTAAATTAGGATCAGAGGAAATAACAAGAGATATACCAAATGCTGGTGATGAAATGTTGCGTAATCTTGATGAAGCAGGCATTGTGTATGTTGGAGCTGATGTCAGTCCTGGGGATATTCTTGTTGGAAAAGTTACACCTAAAGGTGAAAGCCCTGTAACTCCAGAAGAGAAATTGTTAAGAGCGATATTTGGAGAAAAAGCAACTGATGTCAAAGATACA
Source organism: uncultured Pelagibacteraceae bacterium (assembly GCA_902610585.1). GTDB lineage: Bacteria > Pseudomonadota > Alphaproteobacteria > Pelagibacterales > AG-422-B15 > CACNXQ01. Next base: position 7,168 of record CACLWE010000004.1, on the reverse strand, counting down.
TCCTTGAGACTTCCGCCTGGTTCAAGTGGTATTGTTGTGGATGTAAAAGTATTTAACAGATATGGAATAGAAAAAGATGATCGAGCTTTGTCAATTGAGAGAGATGAAATTGAAAAACTAGCAAATGACAGAGAAGCTGAATTAGGTATTTTAAATAGAAACATCAAGGAGAGACTTATTTTACTAATTAACGACAAAAATGTAAATGAGTCACCTGGTGATGTTACTGGTCAGAATAAATACGATAAGGTGGCTTTGTCAAACATTAAGTTAGACTCTCTTTGGAAAATGAAACTTGAAAATTCAAATGATCAAAATGAAATTGATAATTTAAAAAAACAATACGACATTGCCAGATCTGCAATTCAAGTACGCTTCGATAATAAAGTAGATAAAGTTCAAAGAGGAGATGAACTCTTACCTGGTGTGATGAAAATGGTTAAAGTATTTGTAGCTGTTAAAAGAAAGTTACAGCCAGGTGATAAAATGGCTGGTAGGCACGGCAATAAGGGAGTAATAAGCAAAATTGCTCCAGTTGAGGATATGCCTTACCTTGAAGATGGTAGAACGGTTGATATTGTGCTAAATCCTCTGGGAGTTCCAAGTAGAATGAATGTAGGTCAAATACTAGAAACGCATTTAGGTTGGGCATGCGCTGGAATAGGCGAAATAATCAATAAATCTCTTGCACAATATAAATTATCAAATGATTACTCGGTAATCGGGAAATCTCTCGAAAAAGTTTATGGTAAGGATCAATATAAAAATGAAATTTCATCATTGAGTAATGATGAGAAAAAAGAACTTGCAATAAATATTGCTAATGGTGTTCCAATCAAAACACCAGTTTTTGATGGTGCATCCGAAGCAGAAATATCAGAAATGTTGGGTGAAGCTGGTTTTGATAAAAGTGGTCAAACACAGCTATGGGATGGGTTGACCGGTGAAAAATTTGAGAGAAAAGTAACTGTTGGATATATTTACATGCTTAAACTTCATCATTTAGTTGATGATAAGATTCATGCAAGATCTATCGGGCCTTACAGTCTCGTAACACAACAGCCACTAGGTGGTAAAGCTCAATTCGGGGGACAGAGATTTGGAGAAATGGAAGTTTGGGCGCTTGAGGCTTATGGAGCAGCTTACACTCTGCAAGAGATTTTAACTGTAAAATCTGACGATGTGGCCGGCAGAACTAAAGTTTATGAAACTATTATAAGAGGTGAAGATGTATTTCAATCTGGAACACCCGAGTCATTTAATGTTTTGATTAAAGAAATCAGGTCATTAGGTCTTAATATTGAACTTTCGAATTTGAATTAGGGAAAAACTATGAGTCAATCATTAATGAATATATTTAATCCTGCCGCATCAAGGGATGATTTCAATCAGGTTAAAATTTCAATTGCAAGCCCGGAGAGAATATTATCATGGTCATATGGTGAAATAAAAAAACCTGAAACAATAAATTACAGAACTTTTAAACCTGAAAGGGATGGCCTTTTTTGTGCAAGAATTTTTGGGCCAATCAAAGATTATGAATGTCTTTGCGGTAAATATAAGAGAATGAAATTCAAGGGTATCATTTGCGAGAAATGTGGTGTTGAAGTAACAAAGAAAGATGTAAGAAGAGAGAGAATGGGGCATATTCAACTAGCAGCTCCTGTTGCTCATATATGGTTCTTAAAATCACTACCGAGCCGAATAGCTCTTATGATGGATATGAAGCTTAAAGATCTTGAAAAGGTTCTCTATTTTGAAAAATTCATGGTCACTGAACCTGGTTTAACACCTTTAATTCAAAATCAGCTACTTGATGAAGATGAATTAGAAAATGCTAAAGAAGAGTACGGAGAAGATTCCTTCTCGGCTGGTATTGGTGCGGAAGCTGTTAGAAAAGTTCTTGAAAGAGTTGAGCTTGAATCAGAACTTGAAGGTTTACGCAAAAAACTTTCTGAAACAAAAGCTGTTGCGTTATCAGAAAAGTTAGTAAAAAGAATTAAAATTTTTGAGGCATTTATATCCTCTGGCAACAGGCCTGAGTGGATGATATTAACTTCCGTGCCTGTTATCCCGCCAGAATTAAGGCCACTTGTTCCACTTGACGGAGGAAGATTTGCATCAAGTGATCTAAATGATTTATATAGAAGAGTCATCAATAGGAATAACCGATTATCGAGATTAATTGAATTAAGAGCACCCGATATAATCATAAGAAATGAAAAAAGAATGCTTCAAGAGTCTGTTGATGCACTTTTTGACAATGGAAGAAGAGGAAGAGTAATTACTGGAACGAATAAAAGACCTCTAAAATCATTAGCAGAAATGCTCAAAGGTAAGCAGGGTCGATTTAGACAAAATTTACTTGGAAAAAGAGTTGATTACTCTGGAAGATCAGTAATTGTTGTGGGTCCTGAATTAAAACTACATCAGTGCGGCTTGCCAAAAAAAATGGCCATTGAGTTGTTCAAACCATTCATATATGCAAGGTTAGAGTCTTTAGGTTTAGCAACTACTCTTAAACAAGCAAAGAAAATGGTTGAAAAAGAGCGCCCAGAGGTATGGGATGTATTAGACCGTGTAATCAGGGAGCATCCGGTAATATTGAATAGAGCACCAACACTACACAGGCTTGGTGTTCAGGCTTTTGAGCCAATTCTAATTGAAGGCAAGGCGATACAGCTTCATCCTCTAGTTTGTACCGCATTCAACGCAGACTTCGATGGTGATCAGATGGCGGTGCACGTACCATTAAGTTTAGAAGCTCAGCTTGAGGCCAGAGTGCTTATGATGTCAACTAATAACATACTTAATCCAGCAAATGGCAAACCAGTGATTGTGCCAAGTCAAGATATCGTTTTAGGTATTTATTATCTTTCGCAAGAAAAAGAAAATGAGCCTGGCCAAGGAACTGTATTCAAAGATATTTTCGAAGTACAGCAAGCTCTTGAAAATAATGCAACGACTGTCCACGCAAAAGTTCATGCAAGAATTGACTTTATCGATTTGGAGGGTAACAAAAAACAAAAAAGAATTGAGACGACTCCTGGAAGAATGTTGCTATGGAATCTAGTTCCCCAACATAAAGATCTTGACCCTAAACTAGTTAATAGGCTTTTAGGTAAAAAAGAAATATCAGGACTTATTGATACGGTTTACAGATATTGCGGACAAAAAGATACAGTAATATTCGCTGATCAACTAATGGCTTTGGGTTTTCATTATGCATACAAGGCAGGTATTTCTTTTGGAAAAGACGACATGATAATTCCAGAGACTAAAGAGAAACTTGTTTCTGAAACAGCAGGACAAATTGAAAAATACGAAAAGCAGTACAATGATGGCTTAATTACTAATAGGGAGAAGTATAACAAAGTAATAGATGCATGGGCTAAGTGCACGGATCGTGTTGCTCAGGAAATGATGAATGAGATATCCTCAAAAAAATTTGATGATGAAACCAAAAGAGAAATGCCAATTAATTCAATTTATATGATGGCAAACTCTGGCGCTCGTGGTTCTGCAGCACAAATGAAACAATTGTCAGGTATGAGAGGACTTATGGCTAAGCCTTCAGGCGATATAATTGAAACACCGATTATATCAAATTTTAAGGAGGGATTGAACGTATTAGAATACTTTAATTCAACACATGGAGCGAGAAAAGGACTTGCCGATACCGCATTAAAAACGGCAAACTCTGGGTACTTAACAAGACGACTTTGTGATGTTGCTCAGGACTGTACTATCTCAGAACATGATTGTGGTACGAATAATGGGGTGTGGATATCAGATGTTGTTGAAGGGGGAGAGGTTATAATTTCAATAGCAGACAGGGTGTTAGGAAGATTCCTTCAGAATGATGTTAACCATCCGCTTACAGGCGAAAATATTGCAAAAAAAGATGATTACGTAGATGAGATTATTGCAGAAAAAATTGAAACCGCAGGCATTCAAAGTCTTTATATTCGATCCCCACTAACATGTGATAGTAAACGGGGCATTTGCGTAAAGTGTTATGGTCGCGATTTAGCAAGAGGCTTCCTCGTTAACGAGGGTGAAGCTGTTGGAATGATAGCTGCACAATCAATAGGTGAGCCTGGTACTCAACTCACCATGAGAACGTTCCACATCGGTGGCGCTGCTCAAATTAATGATCAATCATTTATTGAGATTAACACTGATGGAATATTTAAAATTTTAAATAAAAATACTGTTGAAGACAGCAACAATGATTTGATTGTTATGGGTAGGAATTGTCAATTAGCTATACAAGATGAGAACGGAAGAGAACTTGCAAATTATAAAGTTCCTTACGGTACAAAAATATTAGTGGAGGAGGACTCTAAAGTAAATAGTGGAACAAAAATTTGTGAATGGGATCCATTTACAAATCCAGTTATATCAGAAAAATCAGGAACTGCTAATTACGTAGATATGGAAGAAGGAATTTCTCTGATTGAGGAAACGGAAGAAAAAACTGGATTAACATATACTAAAGTTAAGGACTGGAAATCAGATCCAAAAGGAAGCGAGTTAAAACCAAGAATAACATTAAGAGATGAAAAAGGCGAGGTTATTCTTCTTGCAAATGGTAACGAAGCTAGATACTTCTTGCCACCTGATTCAATTCTTTCAGTAGCTGATGGATCTGAAGTACACGCAGGAGATGTTCTTGCAAGAACTCCAAAGGCCGCTTCAAAAACTAAAGATATTACCGGAGGGCTGCCAAGAGTAGCAGAATTATTTGAAGCAAGAAAACCTAAAGATCACGCAATAATTGCTGAGACTTCTGGTATGATTTCTTTTGGAAAAGATATTCGTGGAAAACAAAAAGTTATTATTACGCCTGAAAAGCAAGGAGATCCTGTTGAAGTATTAATTCCGAAGGGAAAGCATATCGCATATCAAGAAGGTGAAACAATTGAAAAAGGTGATTACTTACTTGATGGCAATCCAGATCCTCACGATATATTAGAAATTTTAGGGATCGAAGCACTAGCTGATTACTTAATTAATGAAGTACAAGAGGTTTACAGATTGCAAGGCGTTTTAATTAACGATAAGCATATTGAAGTCTTATGTAGGCAGATGTTACAGAAGGTTCATATAACTGAAATTGGTGATAGTTCATTTATTAAAGGTGAAGAAATAGATAGATTTGAGTTCTTAACCACAAACGAACAGTTAGAGGGCGAAGGAAAGAAACCTGCCATCGCTAAACCTGTATTGTTAGGTATTACAAAAGCATCTCTTCAAACAAGGTCCTTCATTTCAGCTGCATCTTTCCAAGAAACTACAAGAATTCTTACTGACGCTTCAATAAAAGGAAAAATGGATCGGCTTGAGGGCCTTAAGGAGAATGTGATTGTTGGGAGGTTAATTCCAGCTGGAACAGGACGGACCTTTAACCAAATTGAAAATAAGGCAAAAATGCTAGATAAAGAGGCTAAAATTGAAATTGAGGCAATCCAAGCTAAGAAAGAGCAAGAATCAGCTGAAATTCAGGAGAATTCCTAATAAATTTTGTTGACCTGTATAAACTATTAAGTATTATTCGGCATTCTTAAATAGTAGGTGGTAGAGAGATCTAAACGCTACTTTTTATTAATTATTTTAAAATAGATAACCTTTAAGTTGTAAAGACTGGAGATACTTTATGCCGACTATAAGTCAGCTGATTAGAAAACCTAGAACCAAAGTTCAAAAAAGAAATAAGGTTCCAGCATTAAAAGCAAACCCTCAAAAACGAGGAGTATGTACTAGAGTTTATACAACTACCCCTAAAAAACCTAACTCAGCATTGCGAAAAGTTGCGAGAGTTAGACTTACTAATGGATTTGAGGTTACAAGTTATATTGGCGGTGAGGGTCATAATTTACAAGAACACTCGGTAATATTAATTCGAGGCGGTCGTGTTAAAGACTTGCCAGGAGTTCGTTATCACACTGTAAGAGGAGTTTTAGATACTCAAGGTGTTGGTGAGAGAAAACAACGTCGTTCATTATATGGAACGAAGAAACCTAAATAAATGTCTAGAAGAAGAAAAGCTCAAATTAGAGAAGTACTACCAGATCCAGTTCATGGAAGTAAAGTTCTTACAAAATTTACAAATGCTATTATGCTTGATGGCAAGAAGACTGTTGCAGAGGCAATAATAAATAAATCATTCACAAATATTGAGAGCAAAACTGGTGAACCTCCAATGAATGTTTTCAACAAAGCAATAGAAAATGTAAGACCACTCGTTGAGGTAAGATCACGTCGAGTTGGTGGAGCAACTTATCAGGTCCCAGTTGAGGTCAAAAGTAATAGGTCGCAAGCTTTAGCAATTAGATGGATTGTTAATGCAATAAGAAACCGTAAAGAAAAAAGTTTAGTTGCTAAATTAAGTTCTGAATTAATGGACGCAGCTGGTAACAAAGGATCGGCAATAAAAAAAAGAGAAGATACTCATAAAATGGCAGAAGCAAATAAAGCTTTTGCACACTTCAGGTGGTAATATGACAAGAGAATACGCACTGCAGAAATATAGAAACATAGGAATCATGGCTCACATTGATGCAGGGAAAACCACTACAACAGAAAGAATTCTTTATTACACCGGTAAAAGTCACAAAATCGGAGAAGTTCATGATGGTGCAGCTACTATGGACTGGATGGAACAAGAGCAAGAAAGAGGAATCACAATTACTTCAGCAGCAACTACATGTTTTTGGAATGATCATAGAATTAATATAATTGATACTCCGGGCCACGTTGACTTTACTATTGAAGTTGAGAGATCACTTAGAGTTCTTGACGGTGCTGTTGCAGTATTTGATGGTGTTGCTGGTGTTGAACCTCAGACTGAAACTGTATGGAGACAAGCGAATAGATACAAGGTTCCAAGAATGTGTTTTGTTAACAAGATGGATCGTACTGGGGCTGATTTCTATAAATGTCTTGATATGATTAAAGACAGACTTCAAGCAAATGCTTTAGTTTTACAAATACCCTATGGAAGTGAGTCTAATCTTAGGGGCGTTATTGATCTTGTAAAAAATAAAGCAATTGTTTGGGCAAATGAAGATCTTGGAGCTAAATATGAGTACACAGAGATTCCAGAAGAATTAAAAGAGACTGCTGAAAAATATCGATCTGAAATGGTTGAAATGGCAGTTGAGCA
>CACLWE010000003.1 GCA_902610585.1 uncultured Pelagibacteraceae bacterium | reverse complement strand
TCACTAAATGATCGTAATAAATGGTATCTCGAAAAAGTTAAGACAGAAATATCAGATATAAAAGGGCCACTTTATGATGATGTTGTAAATCTAATAGGAAAAGAAGAGGCAGACGGTGCACTAGAAATTTGGGAAAAACTTCTTGGCGTTGTGGAAAAAGGGGAACATCGTCCTGGTAATTTTCAAGCTGTAAAAATTTCAACATAAAATGGGCAATAAACTATCGCAGTCAGACATCGATCGCGTTATAGAAATGGCTTGGGAAGATAGAACAACTTTTGCTGATATTAGGAAACAATTTGGAATACAAGAGAAAGAAGTTATTAAATTAATGAAAGAGAATATGAAAAGGTCCTCTTTTTTAATGTGGAGAAAGCGAGTAAGGGGAAGAAAAACTAAAATTAGTCCAATTTCAGATCGTTTTAAATCATCTAATCAGAAATTATAGCAATGAGTAATATAAAAAATATATCAGCAGAAAACTGTTATAGCACAATTAAAGAAAATAAAGATGCATATCTAGTTGATGTCCGCACACCTTACGAATGGGAAACATTTGGAAGAGTCGACGAAGACTCTTTTGATGCTAAATATATAGAATTAACACTCATCAATGAAGAGGGTGATGAAAACACTAATTTTATGGATCAATTTAATTCATATGGAGTATCAAAAAATTCGGAGATCTACTTTATTTGCAAGTCAGGAGCGAGATCCATGCATGCTGCTTTAATATTGGAGTCAAATGGATATCACAATCTATACAATGTTGAGGATGGATTTGTTATTGGCTGGAAACCAAGTGGCTTGCCGTCAAAATAATTTCATAGAATTAATTGGAAACAGTAATAATCTTATCGATTAATTTCTCTATATCATTATCGTTATTTGCTAGAAATGACTGAAATTCTTCTCTTTGTGCAATTATAAGACTTATGCCTTCAATATTAAGATCAATTATTTTTATATCACCGTCTCTATTAATCAGTCTCCACTTTAAATTTATTTTTAAAGTATCAGTTCCTTCTCTTATAATATTACTTTCAACAATTACGTATTTTCCTGCAGCTTCAGCCCCAACAATTTGAACTTGCTCTCCGGAGTACTGATCAAGCTTATTTGCATAGGAATTGATAAAATAATCTTTAAATGCAATCAAATATCTTTCTTTTTGTTCATCTGTTGAATTTTTCCAAGTTTTAGAGAGTACGAATTTTGAAATTAAATTTAGGTCAATTGCGTTCATTACCACATCGGTGAAACGAGACGTTTTATCATTTTCGCTAATACCCTCGTCACTTAAAATCTCAATCGCTTGGTCTGCAAAGTTTGAAACAAACTCCTCTTCTTGAGCGAACTCTGAGCTTTGGGCGTAAACCAAGAAAGAAAGCAAAAAAATTAAAATCCAGCTATAATTTGTTATTTTAATCATAAATAATCTCAATATCCGGTCCTACATAACTTTCATCAATATCAAAGTCATCAAAAATATCATTTTCTTGATCTAGAGTATTACTTTCTAAGTTATTTGAGGCCTGACTTTCTCTTCCTTGTGAATAAAAGCTTCTTACTGCTGCATAGTAATCAATTGAATTATTTTGTAGATCATCAAGAATTTCTATGTTTTGGGATCTAAAGTCGACCGCACCAGTGCCCATCCTGTAAGTTCTAAGAGAGTCAGGAGCAGACCCACCTCCCACTTGATACATTGGATCTAACAATGAGGTTGATAACATACCTGTAAAGTCTCTTGGTGTGGAAGGTCCTAAGAAAGGTAAAACTAAGTATGGGCCAGACTCAACACCCCATACACTCAAAGTTTGTCCGAAGTCCTCGTTTTCTGCTACAAGACCCATGCTAGAAGCAGGATCAAAGAAACCGAGTATTCCAACAGTTGAGTTAATAATAAATCGAGATGTTGATACTCCGGCTTTTCTTAATTCGCCTTGCAATACATTATTTACAGCTGTAATTGGCATGCCTAAATTATTTAATGAATATGTAACTCTGTTTCGAACAAACTCAGGAACAATGGCTTTATAGGTGACGGCAATTGGCCTTAAGATCAGCTTATCAAAAATAATATTAAATTGAAAAACCATACGATTTACTTTTTCAAGTGGATCATTAACGCTAACTATTTCAGTTTCAGATTTGTTATAGTTCACCGAAGCTTCTTTTGAAGCACATCCTTGCAATACAAGAACAGAACTCAGAAATAAAACTATTAATATTCTATATTTCATTGAAATAATGCTATTCTATATGAATTTTCTAATCAAATTAATATTTTTTAGTGTAATCGTATTATAGTTAGAAAATGATACAGAAATGAGCCAGTATTGAGAACAATTGACATATTCATTGTACTATCCATTAATCTAGCGTGGGGACTGGCATTTATTTCTGCAAAAATCGGTGTAAATGAATTCCCACCATTTTTATTTACGACAATGAGATTTCTAATCATTGCAGTTTTACTTATACCCTTTTTGAAAATTCACCGAGGACAAATGACTAATATTTTAATTATTTCTATTTTAGGAGGAGGCATTCATTTTGCATTTTTCTATCTTGCTCTCGATAATTCTCAATTTATTTCCTCTGTTGCTGTGGTTCTCCAATTAGGTGTACCATTTGCAACTATATTATCCGTTATATTTTTAGGTGAGGTAATCAAGTGGAAGCGTATTCTTGGAATAGCACTTGCATTTGGCGGAGTTATTATTTTGATTTTTGAGCCTACAATATTTTCTGATCTCGGAGGCGTTTATTATGCATTATTGGCAGCATTATCTATTGCTATCAGCCTTCTTTTTATGAAGAAGTTAAAAGATGTTAAAGTGTTTGATTTACAAGCTTGGATTGCTTTTATAAGCTTTTTATTTTTAGCAACGATTTCATTTTTAGTTGAGGAAAATCAATTAGACTTGATTTTAAATGCATCCATAATTGGTTGGGGAGCTATATTATTTACTGCGTTTGCCGCAACAGCTATCGGCCATGCAGGTTTTTATTACTTAATAAAAAAATATGAATTATCAAAAATAACACCCCTAACACTCCTTGCTCCGGTACTTGCGATAATAAACGCACTGATTATTTCTTATTTTTCTCTTTATGAAGAATTTAATGAAGTGCTTACATTTAAAATTATCTTTGGTGCAACCATGTCATTCACAGGAGTTGCTATTGTAATGATGAGAGAACCAGAAGAGGAAAAGGTATCGAGTTCACCATGAAAATCGAATTTCTAAAATCACCAAATTTTGAACAAGTAAAAAGGAGAAATATTAAATATATAATCATACATTATACAGGAATGAAAACAGCGCGGGAATCAATTAAAAGACTTAGATCAAAAAAACATAAAGTGAGCTCACATTATTTTATTAATGAAGGAGGCAATATTATCCAACTCGTAAATGATAAAGATATTGCTTGGCATGCAGGCATATCTAATTGGAAAAAAGATATAAATTTAAACTCAAAGTCTATAGGTATAGAGTTACAAAATAAAGGCCAAGAATTTGGATACCACAAATTCAAGTTATCTCAGATAAAATCACTTACATCATTAATCGAAAGTCTGCAGACAAAGTACAAAATAAAAAAAAGTAATGTTTTAGGCCACTCAGATATTGCTCCACTTCGAAAGATAGATCCAGGATATTTATTCCCTTGGCACATGTTGGCTGCAAAAGGCTTAGTAATTTTACCAAAGAAAAATAATTCAAAAACGCCGCTTAGAACTTCAGAGATTAAATCTTTACAACAGTTACTAAGAGATTTTGGATATAAAATTACTTTATCGAGTTTAATGGATAAAGAAACACTGCAAGTTATTTACGCTTTTGAAAGTCATTATTGTCCTGAAGAGTTAGAGGATTTTACAGTTAAGCGCAAATTGTTGGGATATCTGAGAGAACTTATATCTCTTCAAAGAGAGGCTTGACCAATATCTATTAAGAGGATAAACCCATTCTGCCAGATAATTGGATAACTGCTTGGCTTGATCAAGAGGAAAGTCCGGGCTCCACAAGGCAACAGTGCCGGGTAATACCCGGCGGAGGCAACTCTAGGGAAAGTGCCGCAGAAAATAAACCGCCCTAATTGAAATTTTAAGGGTAAGGGTGAAAAGGTGAGGTAAGAGCTCACCGCTTTTTTGGTAACAAAAAAGGCATGGTAAACCCCACTGGGAGCAAGATCAAATAGGGTTACATTAGCTTGTCTTGGCTGTAATCGGGTTGATCGCACGACTCAATTGGTAACAATTGAGCTAGATGAATAGTTATCGGTTTTTTGTAAAAAAATTACAGAACCCGGCTTATAAATTATCTGGCGAAATTTATCATTCATTTTCAATAGTTTATAAACATAGGCTAATGTATAAAATTAGTTAAATAATTGATTATAAAAGAAATATCATAAATAGGTATAGACATTACCCATATTATCCCATAATATCCCAAGTAATCCCAATTTAACCCAAATGAGGTAATTTTGTTGATTATTTTATTAACTAACTTTTTTATAAAAATGGCATTGTTTCTATCTACATACATCAATCGCATTGACAAAAAAGGTCGTGTTTCAGTTCCATCTTCTTTTAGAAGTGTCTTAGAACAAAACGGATTGAAGGGCATGATTTGTTATCCTGCACCGACTCTTAAATCAATTGAAGGATGTACTGCTAATAGAATGCAAAAGATCAGTGATGCGATAGAAGCATCCGGTCCCTTCAGTGAAGAAAGAAATACTTTTTCAACTTCTATTTTTGCTGACAGCCATCAAATTCATTTTGATCAAGAAGGCAGAGTTATCATACCTGATGGACTAATCTCTATTGCAGGTATTATTGACCAAGTTTCTTTCGTAGGTATGGGTGAAACATTTCAAATGTGGAATCCTGATAATTATGATTCTTTCAAAAAAGAAAAAAGTGATAATACAAAAAATAATTTAGCAAATCTCAAATGGAAAAATGAATAACTAATGAAAATAGGAGGATAATTTCATGGTTTTAAATTTAAGTGTTCCAGAACTAAAAGAGCTTAAGCCAAAGATAACAGTATTTGGAGTCGGTGGTGCAGGCGGTAATGCAATTAACAATATGATTCAATCCGGATTGTCAGGAGTTGAATTTGTTGCAGCCAATACAGATGCACAAGCTCTATCTAAATCGTTAAGTGATTCAAAAATGCAATTGGGTGTTCAAGTTACTAAAGGATTGGGAGCCGGTTCTCATCCTGATATTGGTAAATCCTCAGCCGATGAAACTAAACACGAAATAATGGAAAGACTTGAAGGCACAAACATGCTTTTTATTACTGCTGGTATGGGTGGTGGCACTGGTACAGGCGCTGCTCCAGTGATAGCGCGTGTTGCTAGAGAATTGGGCATACTTACTGTAGCTGTTGTAACTAAGCCATTTCAATTTGAAGGTGCTGGAAGAATGAGGATTGCTGAGCAAGGACTGAAAGAGTTAGAACATTTAGTAGATACGACAATTGTTATTCCAAATCAAAATTTATTTAAAGTTGCTGACGAAAAAACAACATTTGCCGACGCATTTTCAATGGCGGATGATGTCTTGCATGCAGGAGTAAGAAGTATTACCGATCTGATGGTCGTACCGGGATTAATCAACTTAGATTTTGCTGACGTTAAGACAATCATGAATAATATGGGACGCGCAATGATGGGCACAGGTGAAGCGTCTGGCGATAATAGAGCAATAGAATGTGCTCACAATGCAGTTACAAATCCACTGCTTGATGACTACTCTTTGGACGGAGCCAAAGGATTATTGATCAACATAACCGGTGGAACTGACTTAACATTGCATGAGGTTGACAAAATTACGAATGAGATAAGAGAACAAGTTCACCCTGATGCAGATGTAATTGTTGGATCAATCTTTGACGAAAATCTTGAGGGTAAAGCTAGAGTTTCTGTTGTTGCAACTGGGTTAGAACCTCATGACAAGCCATCAAAGAGAATAATTGATTTACAAGTAAATAATAGTTCAACAGTTTCATCAATTCCAGCAACTCAAGTGAATGGAACAGGATCTATTCATGCTTCAGCTAATCAAGAAGATGAAATCCACAAAAATTCTGATCCATATATGTACATGGATGGCTCAGATGAAAAAGATTCAGGGTCAATGAATGATGAAATAACAATTGTTGAAGAGGAAACTTCTGAGCCTGAAATGATTGCTGAGCCTGAGGTTGATCTAGAGCCAATTGAAGAGCCAGATATGGAAGTTACTGAAGAAGAGGTAATTGCTGAGCCAGAAATGGAGTCAGAGCCTGTTTCTGAACCAGAAATGATTGCTGAGCCTGAGGTTGATCCAGAGCCAATCGAAGAGGCGGCAATGGAGCAGGAAGAGTCCTCTCAAAGTATTATGGATTTAATACATGCAAATAGGGAAAATTCAGATAGTGACTCACCTGATTTATTTAGTGACCAAAACGTGCATCAACTGGATGAAACACATGATTCTATTGAAGCTGATGAAGAATTAGAAACTGATCAAGATTTACTTGAAATTCCATCTTTCTTGAGAAGACAGAGTAAATGACAAATAAAGAACTTGGCCACAGGCCAGTTCTTATTGAAGAGGTTATTGAACAATTAGGGCCAAAAGATAATGAAACATACATCGATGCAACGTTTGGATATGGAGGATATACAGAGAGAATCCTTCAAAGCTGTGAATGCAAAGTCATTGCAATCGACAGAGATTCAACAGTCAAAAAACAAGCTGAAAGATTTAAAAAAAAGTACGGCAGTCGGTTTTCTTTTGTACACTCTAAATTTAGTCAGATTGATAAAATTTCCAAAGAAACAAAAGAAAAAGAAATTAACGGTTTCGTATTTGATATAGGAGTTTCATCAATGCAACTAGATGATGCAAATAGAGGGTTTTCATTCATGCAAGATGGCCCCCTAGATATGAGAATGAGTCAGGACGGCCAAACAGCTTCAGACTTAATAAATAAAAAGGACAAAGATGAGCTTGCTGATATCATTTATCATTACGGAGATGAGAGAAATTCAAGAAAAATTGCAAGAAATATAGAGAAGCACAGAACTCAAAAAAAAATAGAGAGTACGATCGAGCTTGCAGAAATAATTAAAAAATCGTTTCCTTCAAAATATTACAAAAAACATCCTGCAACGAAAACATTCCAGGCTATTAGAATTTTTATTAATAATGAAATACAAGAGCTTCATGCTGGTCTCAACCAAGCTTTTAATTTACTAAGAGCGAATGGGAAGATATGCGTGGTCACGTTTCATTCAATTGAGGATAGGCTGGTAAAGAATTTTACAAATAAAGTTTGTATAAGAAATAAAAAGACCAAATTAATAAAACCATCTTCCAAGGAAATATTAAGTAATCCAAGATCTCGTTCAGCAAAGCTTAGAGTCATTAAGCGTGAGCGATTAAACTTTAATTATATTCCGATATCTGAGTTAGGATTTGAATTATGATAAGTGCTTTATTTAAAATATTGTCTATTGCTGTTTTGTTAACCGGATTACTTGCAATTATGGTTATAAAAAATATTTCAGCCGAAAAGCAAAAGTATATTAATGAACTTGAATTAACACTTCGAGAAGAACAAAAGATAAATGAGCTTTATAAAATTGAATGGGACCATTTGGTTTCGCCAATGAATATTAAAAAAATTTCAGAAATGATTATTACTAATGATTACGAAAAGTATTTTGTTGTATTAGATAATGATGATATTGAAGAAAACAATGAATTATTTAATGATGTTATTGAAGTTTATGATACATCAACAATTAATCAAAATTTGGCAAGGTAAATTCCGTGAAAAAAAAGCGGAATACTGGCCGAAAGAAAATTGATATATATCAAAAAAGTTTTTCATTTACACACAGATACAATAAAGAAAAGTTTGCTTTTGAAAGATTAAAGTCTTTAAAGAGTAATTTTGCCCTTAAAATAAATAATCGTTTAATATTGTCAGCGATTGTTTTTAGTAGTTTGTTTTTGGCAGTAACAATCAAAATGATAGAAATTAATTTACTTTACACCGAAAAGGGAAATTATTTTGTTGAGAATGTTGAGACAAAAAGGGGAAATATTCTAGATAGGAATAATACCTCTCTTACAGCAAATTTATTAACATCCCATATATCTGTAAACCCAAAAGCTGTATACGATAAGAAAAAATTTATTAGTAAAGTCTCAGCAATAAATAATAGGTTTTCTGCAACTGATCTTGATAAATTGGTATCTGAAAAAAAATTCTTTTGGCTTGATCGAAATGTTGAACCCTTAGAATTACAAAAGTATATAGATTTAGGTGAAACTGGAATTGAATTCAGAGATGCTTATAAAAGAAAATATCTTCACAGTGAACTTTTTAGTCATTTAGTTGGAAAAGTTGATATTGATAATACAGGCGTATCTGGACTAGAAAAATCTTTTAATAAGTTTCTTCAAAATGAAGAAGATAATGATTTGATATTATCTTTAGATACAAGAATACAACACATTGTTCGCGATGAAATACTAGCTGCTATGAAACTATATAGAGCAAATGGTGGCTCAGGACTCATAATGAATGTCAATAATGGAGAAATTCTTGCCATGACATCACTTCCAGATTTTGATCCTAATACTAAAAATGCGAATAACAATGATAAGTTCAACAAAAACACATTAGGTGTATATGAGTTTGGTTCAGTGATGAAAATATTTACTGCAGCAATGGGAATTGAGGAAAAAATCTTTCGGCCAAATACAAAGTACGAGATTGAAAATCACATTTATATTGGAAAGCACCGTGTAGAGGATGATCACAGGCCTTGTGAGATAAAAATGTGCTCTGTTGAAGAAATATTTGTTGAGTCATCAAATATTGGAACGATTAAAATGATTAGAGATATTGGTAAGGAATTACAGCAAGAATATTTGTCTCAACTTGGATTACTTCGCCAAGTAAATATTGGAATACCAGAAAAAGCAATTCCAATTGTTCCTGACCCATGGAGAACAGTTAATACAGAGTCAATCTCTTACGGTTATGGCCTTTCAGTATCACCATTGCATTTGGCTGTAGCTACATCAGCTGTAGTGAATGGAGGATATTTAATTAAGCCATCTCTAACAAAATTAGTAGATGATAAACGATATGAAAATCAAATTTTTTCAGAAGAGACCAGTGAAATTATGCGTTACCTTTTAAGCCAAGTTGTTGCAAAAGGGACTGCCAAAGAAGCCTTTAATAAGGATGCTGATAAAGCATACACAGAAGATGGTAAGTTTAAATATTTGGTTGGAGGTAAGACAGGCACATCTCACAAGATAGACAAAAAATCCTACACAAAAGAAAAGTTAACTACTTTTATATCGGTACTACCCATACACAAGCCAAAGTATGTAGTTCTTATCTCATTAGACGACCCGAAAGGGATTAATAGAGAATATGGAGAGCCATATAATACTTGGAACTGGAGTGACGCTGGGTGGAATGCGGCAAGAGTTTCAAGACAAATTATTGATAGAGTAAGTCCTATTTTGGACATAAAAGCAAGATACATACCTAATGAAAACATGCTCATTAATACCTCTCTTTGATAAATGCCAAATCACTCCCTTCTAGAAGAAATTAATTCAAAGAAGATAAAATTTAATGGAGTCTCATCAGACTCGAGATCGATAAAAAAAGGAAATATTTTTTTTGCAATCCCTGGAAATGAAATAGATGGATCTAGGTTTATAAATCAAGCAATTAAAAAGGGTGCTGCAGCTATTGTTGTTCCATCATATAGTAAAAAAAGATATCCCAAGAATACAACAGTGATAAAGGCTAAAGATATTAGAAAATCACTATCGCTATTAGCATTTGAAATAAACAAAAATAACATTGAAACAAAAATTGCAATAACTGGAACTAATGGAAAAACATCTGTTGCATATTTTTTAAGTTATTTACTGAGAATTTCAGGAAAGAGTGTAGCTACTATAGGTACTTTAGGAAACTCTGTATTAAAGAGAAATAAATATAACCTTACTTCACCCGAACCGATTGATCTTTCAAAGCAATTAAAAAAGATAGGTCAAAAAAAAATAAAATATTTAGTTATGGAAGCATCAAGTCATGGCTTACATCAAAGCAGATTTTATGGAATGAATTTTGATGTTTGTGCATTAACAAATATATCACATGATCACCTTGATTATCATAAAACTATAAATAATTACATAAAAAGTAAAATGATCCTTTTCGAAGATTATATACATAAAGATAGTAAATTAATTATTAATTCAAAAACGAAATACATTAAAAAAATAAGATCAATTTTAAAAAAAAATAAATCTGTTAAGCCATTATATTTTCAAGCGAATAGAGATTATAAAATTATAAAAATCCTCAAAAAAAATGATATTCAACATGTAAAAGCAATAGTGGGCAGTAAGCGAATTCTTTTAAAATTTAAAAATTTTCCAAATTTTCAGATTGAAAATTTTATATTTGCAATTTCAATTTTGAATTTAATTGGATTTGATCCTAGAAAGCTATCAAAAAGCAGTCTTAATTGCCCCTCAGTATTAGGAAGAATGGAATATGTTGGAAGAACAAAAAAAGGTGGAAAAGTTTATGTTGATTTTGCACACACGCCTGATGCTCTTAAAAATTCAATTCTAGAGTCAAAAAAGTTTGAGACATCAAACGTACATGTTTTATTTGGTTGCGGTGGAAATAGAGATAGAAAAAAAAGACCACTAATGGGTAAAATAGCTTCAAAATATGCTGATAAAGCAATAGTCACAGATGATAATCCAAGATATGAAAATCCAGCAAGGATTAGAAAGGAAGTGATTGGAAATTTAAAAAACATATCTGAAATTGGTAATAGAAAACTAGCCATAAAAAAAGCTATTAGCGAATTAAAAAGAGGCGATTTGCTTCTTATTGCCGGCAAAGGTCACGAAAAATTTCAATCCATCATGGGAAAAAATATTCCTTTTGACGATGTTAAAATTGCTAAAAAATATCTACAAAAAAAATGAAAAAGTTCATTACAACTACTGAAATAAACGAATTATTTGGGTCCAATATTATTTGTAAAAGAATAACTGGTGCATCTATCGACACACGGTCATTAAGAAAAGGTAATATATTTTTTGCAATTAAAGGCTTAAATACAGATGGTCACAAATATTTAGTAGAAGCAGAAAAAAAAGGTGCATCTATTGCTTTTGTTCATAAAAAAGTAAGAGGCATAAAAATACCTCAAATTAATGTTAAAGATACGTCTAAAGCACTCCTTAAGCTCGCAACAAAGTACAGAGCGCAGCTAAAAACACA
Organism: uncultured Pelagibacteraceae bacterium; assembly: GCA_902610585.1. GTDB lineage: Bacteria > Pseudomonadota > Alphaproteobacteria > Pelagibacterales > AG-422-B15 > CACNXQ01. Next base: position 115,429 of record CACLWE010000003.1, on the reverse strand, counting down.
AATTGTGGGTATTACAGGTAGTATTGGGAAGACTGGGACAAAGGATGCAATAAATTATTTGCTTAGAAATGAGGAAGATATTTTCTGTTCGCATAAATCATTTAACAATCAATATGGCCTGCCTCTCGAATTACTAAATATGCCAAGGTATACTAAGTATGGATTTTTTGAAATAGGCATGAATCATTCAGGAGAAATAAAAAGATTAGTAAAGGTATTGCAGCCACAAACAGCTATTATTTTAAATGTTGAAAATGTTCACCTTGGTAATTTTAAATCTTTAAAAGAAATTGCATTAGCAAAATCAGAAATATTCACTTCAACAAAAAGTATTGAAAACTTAATTATTAATAGAAATTCTAATTTTTATAAATTGCTATATATGTTATTCAAAAAATCAAAGATCAGTACTTGCTTAGACATTGGAAAAGTTAAATCATCAAAAGTATATCTTAAAAAAGAGACAAATATTACGAATATTATTAAATGCCAAGTAATTCTACCTGATGCCCGTAAACTCGATTTTTCTCTAAGAAAAAATCAAAAAAATCTTATTTTTAATGCATTAGCCATTATTACTTGCTTTTATATGCTAGGTTTAAATTTAAAACTAATCAATCAATTCAAAAATGTTCCTTTTACAGAAGGAAGAGGCGAAATACTAAAATCAAAATATAAGGGAAATAAATTAGAAGTACATGACCATTCTTATAATGCTAATCCTGTTTCTATGAGAGACACAATCGATATTTTTAATAAGTTTAAAAATAAATATTTAGTTTATGTCATAGGTGATATGAATGAGCTTGGAAATAAATCTAAAAAATTTCATATGGATTTAATTAAATATCTAATACTGATTAAGGCTAAAAAAGTAATTTTTGTTGGATCAAAACTTTACTCGCTTAGAAAAAGATATAAAAGACTTCAGTTTGAATATTATGAGAATATAGATAGTGTTATAAGTAATGCAGAAAAAATATTTAATAGGAATAGCAAGGTATTTCTAAAAGGTTCGAATTCAATCAATTTACGAAAGTTGTCAAATCATTTAATAAGTTAACTATGATCTTATATTTAATTGAGTATTTAAATCTTGGTGCCCTAAATAATTTTTTAAATTATTTAACAGTTAGAACAGGTCTGGCGTTGTTTACTTCATTTTTTTTTATTCTCTTTTTTGGCCCATTTTTAATTAAAAGAATTGGATCATACCAATCAATTGGTCAGCCTATTAGAGAAGACGGTCCTGAGTCTCACTTAGTAGCCAAAAAAGGGACTCCAACTATGGGAGGAATTATAATTTTGATTTCTATAGTTGGATCAATGATTCTATGGGTCAATCCTGAAAGCTATATATCTTGGCCAATTATATTCCTTCTAATATCTTTTGGATTGGTTGGTTTTGCAGATGATTTTAGTAAAGTTAAGAAAAAATCAAGTAATGGAATTTCTCCGAAAATAAGAATCTTTTTTCAAATAATAATATCGTTGATATTTATTTATTGGATAACAACTTATAATGAAATTGATATTCAGTTATTATCCTTACCCTTTCTCAAAGATATATTTTTAAACTTAGGTTTATTTTCAATTCCATTCGTTATATTGGTAATTCTAGGATCAGCAAATGCGGTTAATCTTACAGACGGCCTTGATGGGCTAGCAATTGTTCCCATTATGATTGTCTCTGCGACTTTTGCTGTAATCTGCTACTTGGCAGGAAATATGATTTTTTCGAATTATCTTTACATTAATTACTTGCCTGGAGCAGGTGAATTAACCGTGCTTTGCGCAGCCATAATTGGATCCGCTCTTGGTTTTTTATGGTACAACGCGCCTCCTGCAATGGTCTTTATGGGCGATACAGGCTCTTTATCATTAGGTGCTGCATTGGGGGGTATAAGTGTTCTAACCAAGCAAGAAATTGTATTAGCAATAGTTGGAGGAATATTCGTCGCAGAAGCGGTGTCAGTAATTCTTCAGGTTGGATCATACAAGTTAACCGGTAAACGAATATTCAAAATGGCTCCCTTACACCATCATTTTGAGAAGAATGGTATTGCAGAATCAAAAATAGTAATTCGTTTTTGGATAATCGCTTTAATTCTTGCCTTGATTGGACTCGCAACACTTAAGATTAGGTAACTAAATGTTGAAGTCAAAATGTTTTTCAAAGAAAAGCTATGTAGTCATTGGCATGGGAAAAACAGGATGTTCAATTTATAAATCTCTTACAAATAGTGGATCCGTAGTATTTTTTTGGGAAGATAATCCCAAACATTCAAAAAAAATATTAAATAAAGGATATAAAAAGTATTCTTCAAAAATAAGTCAAATAGACTATGTTATACCTAGTCCTGGAATTGCTACAAAAGGAAAGTCAGCACATAAACTGATAAAAAAATTAACTTCAAAAAATACTAAACTGATAAGTGAATTAGATTTATTTCAAATATACCTGGATAACTTAAATACAAGAAACCTGATTAAAATAATTGCGGTTACAGGCACAAATGGAAAATCAACAACAGTATCGCTTATTCATCATATTCTTAAAAAAAATAAATTTAACACACAGCTTGCGGGGAATATAGGTAACCCAATCTTCGAAACAAAGATGATTAAAAAAGGTTTTTATGTCCTAGAATTGTCATCTTATCAATTAGAGAGCTCCAAAATATTTCAACCTGATATTGCCTGTATACTTAATTTAACCCCAGATCATTTGGCGAGACATAATACAATGTCCAATTATGGTAATGCTAAATTAAATATTTTTAAAAATATAAATAGCTCACAAAAAGGTTTTTTTAATGATGATTCAATTATAAAAAAATTGATAAAAAAGAATAATCATTTGAGTAAAATGAAAAATTTAAAGCAGATTAATAAAAATAAAAAAAACTCCATTAAATTAAATGTAAATCAATATAATTTACTGAGTAACGACCAAAACTACCGCTTCTCATATGAAATTTTGAAAGAAGTGGGCCTAAGCAGCAATAAAATCTTCAATGCTTTTAAATCATTTAGAGGGCTTGAGTTTAGACAGCAAATAATTTTTTCAGACAAAAAGAAACTTATCATAAATGACTCCAAATCAACAAATTATCATTCTCTAATTGCTGCGCTAAAAAAATATAAAGATATCATCTTGATATGTGGCGGTCAGATAAAAAGCAATAATATCAATATATTAGATGATAGTCTTGGCAATATTAAAAAAGTAATAATTATTGGAGAGGAATCTAATACTTTTCACAAATACTTTCAGAGTAAAGTTACCACAGTTTATGTTCACAGCTTAGATAAAGCAGTGGTCGAAATGAGTAAATTTATGAAGACCAATACAGATTTCAATACTTTTTTATTTAGTCCAGGCGCCGCTTCATTTGACCAATATAATAACTTTGAAGAACGTGGAAGACATTTTAATAAACTTATAAGCAAACTTAGCAAATAATGAATAAAAGAACTTATGAACAGTCAATAATTACAAACTGGATTACTGAAATAAATAAACCAATTTTTTTTTGTATAACAGTATTAATAACTTTTGGTCTATTAATAAGTTTAAGTATTAACCCTGGTACAAGCAGGTATCTCAATAACAATCTATTTGCATTTTTTAATATACAGGCTTTGTACCTAGTAATAGGTTTTTTAGTATTTATTTCTATTTCACTGATTGAGACAAAATACATAAAATTATTTAGTGTGATATTATTTATAGTATTTTTTGCTTTACTAGCTCTTACTCTATTATTTGGGGATGAAATCAAAGGTTCAAGAAGATGGATAAGTTTTGGATCTTTTTCTCTCATGCCAATAGAATTAGTAAAGCCAGTATTTTGCGTTGTATTGGCTCTGATATTAAATAATCAATACCAAGGCACAAAAATATCATCTCACTCACTAAGTGCTTTAATCTATATTTCAGTTGCAAGTATACTTGTTTTGCAGCCTGATATTAGTCAATTTTTTTTATTATCAGCTATTTATTTTGGTTCAGTGCTTATGAGTGGTTTCAGTATTATAATACTCACTGTAATTGTGGTTTTTGGAATTCTAAGTTTTGTGATGATATATTTGCTCAATTTTAATGTTCAAAATAGAATAAATTCATTTTTATTTCCAAATGAATATGACGTAAGTCAAACTGAAATTTCTCTTCAAGCAATTAAACAAGGAGGTATTATTGGTGTGGGACCGGGTAATGGTCTTTTAAAAAATAAAATTCCTGAAGCTAATTCAGATTATATTTTTTCTGTGGTTGCAGAAGAGTATGGTCTCATAGGTTGTACACTTATATTATTAATCTTCTTTATAATATCATATCAAGGTTTCAAAAAAATTTACGGAAACAATGATCACTTTATTCAAATCTGTTTATTTACCCTTATTTTATACGTATGCTTACAGGCCTTAATCCACATAGGGGTAAATATAAGGTTGATACCAACAACTGGAATTACCTTACCGTTTATCAGCTATGGAGGTTCATCGGTCCTTGGCATGTCAATTGCAGCGGGATTAATTTTATTATTTTCAAAGAATCGACATATTCGTGAATAGACTAAATTTATGAAAAAACTTTTTTTAGTAGGTGGAGGTACCGGCGGCCACTGTATACCAATAAATGTAGTTTATTCGGAGGCACCTAAAAATTTTAAATGCTTTATTTTAACCGATAACAGAGGCCAGAAATATTTCGATAATATAGACTCAAATAATGTAATTATACTTAGAAATCTTATTTCTTCTCAATCAAGACTAGCAAATATTATAAATTCCCCGTTCTTATTTATTCAATCGATGTTTTACAATTTTAAAATCAAACCCGATTACACTTTAGGTTTTGGTGGATTTTTCACAATACCTGTTCTTTTCGCTAGTTTAATAATGAGAAAAAAAATTTTTCTTCATGAGGGTAATGCATTTATTGGAAAAGCGAATAAATTATTATTTAAATATGTAGGTAATATCTTTACAACTTTCAACGAAACGCATGGTGAAAGGCTAATTCAAAATAAAAATTCATTCAGAGTTGGTTTGCCAACTAGGAGTAGTAAAAACTTAGAAAACAAAGAAACAAATAAAAAAAATCAGCTTAAAATATGTATTCTTGGTGGAAGCCAAGGTGCAAAAAACCTTTCAGATAATATCGCTCATTCAATCATAAAATCTAAGAATGAATGTAAGAAAGAATTTATTGTTTACCATCAATGTAGGAAAGAAGATGTAAACTTAGTAGAAAAACTTTACAGAGAAAATAGTATTGAGTGCTATGTAAATGTATACTTCAGCAATGTCACAGATATTTTAGAGAATACAAATTTAATTATTTCACGAGCTGGCTCATCGACTGTAAATGAAATTATTTACTTTGGAATTCCCTCAATTTTGATTCCTTATCCATATGCTGCTGACAATCATCAATATTATAATGCATCAGTTCTTAAAAGCCTCAATTGTGCTGAAATAATTAAGGACAAAGATATGAATACTCACTTATTATCAAGTCTGATCAATAAAATAATCAACAGCCCGCAAAGAAGAGAGTCTATTAAAGAAACTTTAAAAAAAGAGTATATAAACGATCCTGTTGAAAGAATTTTTAAGCATATAGAAGCAAGTCGATGAAATTAAATAAAAATAAATTAATACATATTGTAGGAGTTGGTGGAATTGGGATGAGTGGAATTGCAGAAATTTTATCAGAAATGGGATATCAGGTTCAAGGAAGTGACATAAAAATTAACGCAAACATTGTTCGATTAAATAAAAAGAAAATAAAAACTTTCAATTCACATAAACAGTCAAATTTAAAAAATGTAAGCTTAGTTGTTTATTCATCTGCAATAAGTAAAAACAATATTGAGCTTGCACATTCCAAAAAAATTAAAATTCCTTCAATTTCAAGAGCTGAGATATTATCTCAAATTGTAAAACTAAAAAAAACTATAGCTATATCTGGGTCTCATGGGAAAACTACTACGACATCTCTAATTTCAGCAGTTTTAAATGGTGCAAGAATGAAACCCACTGTAATCAATGGCGGGATAATAAATCAGTTTGGAACAAATACAAAATTAGGATCAGGTGATTGGTTAGTAGTTGAAGCTGATGAGTCTGACGGTACTTTTGTGAAACTTCCAGCCTCAATTTCCGTGGTAACTAATATTGATAAAGAACATCTTGATTACTATTCAAATTTTCAAAATCTAAAAAACTATTTCAAAAGGTTTATCACACAAGTTCCTTTTTATGGTTTCGCAGTTATATGTATAGATGATAATGAGCTACGAAAGTTAGCTGCAAATATAAGTACTACAAAAATTATTAGAACCGGTTTTCATAGAGAAAGTGATATCAAATGTATTAAATTAAGACATAAAGCCAATGAAACAATATTTGATGTTTTTGTAAAAGAGCAAAACCAAACTATTAAAAATATTAAGTTACCACTTCATGGAGCGTATAATGTAAATAATGCATTAGCTGCTATAGCAGTTGGTCTTCAATTAAATGTAAAATCAGAAATAATTAAGAAGTCTCTAAATTCTTTTAAGGGTGTCCAAAGAAGACTTACTGAATTATGGAGTAATAATAACATAAGAGTTGTTGATGATTATGCCCATCATCCGACTGAAATAAACAATGTATTAAAAGGATTGGTTGATGCAGACAATAAAAATAGAATAATAACAATTTTCCAGCCTCATAGATTCTCAAGGGTTTTAGATTTGAAAAGCAAATTCACGACGTGTTTTAAAAATAGTGAATATGTATTTGTTTCGGATGTTTATGGAGCGGGTGAGAAAAAACCAAAAAATTTCGATTTAAATAAATTTATTAGTAACATTGCAAAAAATTCTAAAGTAAAAGCTGAATATTTTGTTAAAAATGATCAACTATTTGAATTAACAAAGAAGAATAGATCAAAAATAATCTTTTTATTTTTAGGGGCTGGGACAGTTACAGATTGGGCACAAAATTTTGCTAAAGAGTTAAAAAAAATTTATGAATGAAAATCAAAGGGAATTTTTAGAGAATTGTAAAAAAAACAATGTTATTGGAAAAATTCAAATAAATCATAATTTATCAAAATATACCTGGTTTGGGGTAGCAGGCAACGCTGAGATATTTTATATGCCCCCAAATTTTGAAGAATTAGCAAAAGTTTTAGAAATCAACAGAGATAAATTACCAGTAACGGTGATTGGAGCTGGATCGAATATCATTATAAGAGATGGTGGAATATTTGGCCTTGTAATAAAATTAGGAAAAGAATTTAGTCAAATTAAATTACATAACGATTGTATTGAAGTTGGAGCTGCAACCTACGATAGAGTATTATCGAATTATTGTCAGAAAAATGAAATAGGCGGAATGGAGTTTTATTTTGGAATTCCGGGAACACTTGGTGGTGCAGTTCGTATGAACGCTGGTTGTTATAATTCTGAAACAAAAGATGTTTTTATTAAAGCAAAGTGTATTGATTATAGGGGGCAAGTCTCAGAAATACGTAATTCGAAGGAATTATTTTCTTATAGGAAAAGTAATATACCTCAAGATATGATTATCTGCGATGTATATATGCAAAAAAAAAATGCAAGCAAAAATGCAATTTCCCTAAAAATGAAAGAAGTTGATGATCAAAGAAAAAAAGCTCAACCTCAGCAAATTAAAACAGCAGGAAGTACATTTAAAAATCCAAAAGATCAGACTGATAAAAAAGCATGGGAAATTATTGAAGAAGCTGGTTTTAAAAATTTTGAGCTTCAAGGAATATGTTTCTCTTCAAAGCATTCAAACTTCATAGTTAATAATCAAACTAAATCAGCAAACCTTATCGAAGACTTCGGAGAATATGTTAGGTCTGATGTAAAGAAAAAATTGGGAATAAGCTTAAAATGGGAAATAAAGATATTTGGTGAAAGATGAATAAAGACAAAAAAATTATGCTTTTGTATGGAGGCATTTCTGCAGAAAGAGAAATAAGTATTATCACCTCAAAAGAAATAAGCAAATCTCTTAAAAATATGGGCTACAATATTGTAGAAATTGATGCAAATGAGAATCTGTTAGCTGACCTTGAACTGCATAAACCTGACATAGTATTCAATGGATTACACGGAACATGGGGAGAAGACGGAAGTGTTCAAGAAATACTTGAAAAATATGGAGTGCCTTACACTCATTCTGGAATTGAGTCATCCAAATTAGCAATGGATAAATACAAATCTGCTGAACTATTTATTGAAAATGGGTTTAATCATCCTTTAACGAAATTGATGAAGATAGAGGAAGTGAAAGATCAAAATATATTTGATTTTCCCTATGTATTAAAACCTAGAAATGAAGGATCTAGTGTTGGAGTTAGCATTATTAGAAACCATGAGGAATTAAATAAATACTTGTCTGAGAATAAATTTCGAAATGAATTATTGCTTCAGCAATTTATAGAGGGTCCTGAGATAAATGTTGCTGTTATAGGAACAAATAAAACTGGTTCTATTGAAATTGATCCAAAAAACGAATTCTATGATTACGAATCAAAGTACTTTGATGCAGGGAAAACAAAACATATAATTCCACCAAGATTAGAGAGCGACCTTATTAAAAAAGTTGAAGGTTTAGGTTTAGATGCTCATAAATTATTGGGTTGTAAGGGAATCAGCCGAACCGAATTTATATTAGATAAAGTGACAAAAAAATTTTATATATTAGAGCTTAATACCCAACCCGGCATGACACCAACTTCATTAGTCCCTGAAATTGCAAATTATAAAGGTATAAACTTTGATAATCTTATTAATTGGATCCTATTAGATGCAACGCAAAATTAAAATAATAAATATTGTTTCCTTCTCTTTAATATTTATTTCTCTTATTGCAATATTTGTATTTTTAAAATTTCCAAGTTTACTAAATAATTCATTTCAAATTAAGAATGTAATTATAGAAGGTTCTGAAAAATCAAATATATCTGAGATTGAAAATAATGTGACTGAATTTAAAGGTAATCTTATTGGCTTAAATTTTAATTCCATCAAGGAAATTGTAGAGTCAAGTGAATGGGTAAAGCGGGCTTCTATAAAAAAAGTTTTACCATCAACTTTAAAAATAAATGTAACGGAGAACGATCCATATGCAATATACTTTCAAGAAGGAAAATCTTTTCTTATAGATCTTGATGGATCAATCATTACCGAAATCAACTTAAATAATTATGAAGATGACCTCTTATTTGTAAGGGGTGAGAAATCGCCAGAATTACTCGAGCAATTAATCAGGGACATAAGTATTGCGTTTCCAAATTTAACTCAAACTCTGGAAGAAGTTGAATTTATTGAAAAAAGAAGGTGGAATCTAAAATTAAATAATAAATTGCTTATAAAATTACCAGATGAAAACATTCAACAATCATTAAAAAATTTAAAACAGCTTTTTGAGGAGCAAGAAGTAATGGAAAGTAACATTATTGAAATAGATTTAAGAATTCAAGGAAGAGCAGCCCTCAAAGTTTTAGATGGAAAAATAAATTATGGTATTGATGAGATTTAATGGTTCAAAAAATAATTAGTGCGATTGACATAAGAGCCGACAAAGTAATTTGCCTTATTGCTCAAGAATTGCAAATATTAGACAAAGGGAAAATTCTTCAACTTATTGGAATAGGTACTTCTAAACTAAAAGTCAATTGTTTAAAGCCCTTTTCATTGGAAAAAGATGAAATTAAAAATCATCTTGATACCGCTATTTCGAAAGCAGAAGTAGATGCTGGTATAAAGATTAGTAACGTTTATGTCAGTATATCAGAAAACATGAAATCAGATTATATTGAATTTGAAAATAAAATTTCAGGTAGGATCATAACAGAAAATGATATCAAATCTTTTTTTGAAGATACAAAATTTAAAGGACTATATACTGAAACTGATGAACCACTTCATTCCTTTCCAATAAGTTACAAAGTAGATAATAAAAAAAGCTTATCAGATCCAATTGGTGTGAAAGCTGAAACTCTTCATACAAAATGGCATGTTATATCAACTTCAAAAGACTACCTAAGTAAAATATTAGATTTATTAAATAATCAAGATATAAGCCTCAAACAGATAGTTTCGAGTCACTATGCTAGCAGTCTTGCAGTGTTATCAGATGAAGAAGCAGATAGTGGAGCAGTAAGTATCGATATTCAAAAAAACAAGACAATTATTTCTTATACCTTTGACAACCAACTTATTGGCTATGATACGGTTAAAGTTGGAACTTATAATTTTTCAAATGATATATCACAAGTCAAATCAATTTCACTAGAAGAGGCCGAAATAGTTAGAAAGCAAATTGATACAATGAATAGTCAGAGAATTTATGAAAAAAAATTAGAAAAGTATTTTGAAATATATTCATCAAGAGCAGAAGAATTATCAAATTTAATAAAAAATATAATTTATAAATCAAAATTCAGCTCTCTAGTATCTAATAATATTGTGCTTACTGGATATGGAGCAAAGTCGTTAACTATGCAAAAATTCATCAAAAATCAAATGAGTGATAGTAATTTTCGCTTAGGATCGACAAAAAAAATTAACGGATCAAAAACTTATTTAGATAATCCGTCTCTTGCATCAGCATTTGGTCTTTTAAATTATGCCGCAAACCATAACATGGAGGGAGATAAAGATGAGTCTAAATCAGAAAAAAATTCAGTATTTTCAGTAGTTTATAATTTTTTTAGAAACCTTTAAGTAGTAACAAAAAGAAATAATCTTTGTTTTTTCCTGTGGTTTTAAACAATTTATAAACATCAGGATGCAAAAAACCATTAATAAGTCATTCAATATTGAAGGTGTAACTTTACACAGCGGTGAAAAATCAAATTTGTCTGTTAACCCAGCGACTGCCAACACTGGCATCGTATTTAGAAGAGTTGATATTAAAAATTCTAATGAAGAATCACTAATTGAAGCAAAGTTTAATAACGTTAGCGTCTCAGATTTATGTACAAAGATTGCTAATAAATACGGAATATCAGTTTCAACAATTGAACATTTGATGTCAGCTTTACATGGCATGGGAATTGATAACGCTATTGTTGAAGTAGACTGTGATGAATTACCAATACTTGATGGTAGCTCCCTAGAATATGTACGTAACATTGAGGAAGTTGGTCTTAAAAGTTTAAATGTAGAAAAAAAATATCTAAGCATATCTAGACCAATTGTGTTTAGTATGAATAATTCTTTTGTGAAAGTTTCTCCATCCGATAATTTAGAAATTGATTATACAATTTCTTATGATCACAATCTTATAAAGGAACAAAGATTTAATTATGAGTTTAAAGATTCAAACCAGTTTAAAAATCTTATTTCTAATTGCAGAACTTTTGGCTTTAAAGAAGAGGTAGATTCTCTCAGAAAAAAAGGTCTTATAGCAGGAGGTTCTTTAGATAATGCAATTGTCCTTGATAAAAAAGGAATTATGAATAATGACAAATTGCGTCAAGAAAATGAATTTGTTAAACATAAAATACTTGATTTCATTGGTGATATTTATCTCTTAGGATATTCAGTGAAAGGAGCGTTTGAAATATATAAAGGTGGTCATCGGTTAACTCATGAAACTATGAATTCAATAATGTCTGATCAGTCAAACTATCGCCTTATAAACGAAGATAATTTAAATGATAAAAATTATCAAAAAACCTATTACACGAAGTCCGTAGCTGCATCATTATAATTTAGAAATTCATCTTTAATCTTCTTAAATAATCATTAAAATTATGGTTATGAAATTAATTAAAATCTTTACTTTTCTAACTTTAGCTACTTTTATTCTTAGCAGTTGTTCAGATACAAAGTTAGTTACGCCTGAAACAGAGGGTGAAAAACTTCAAATACTCTACTCAAATGCTATGGAGTTAGTTAAAAAAAGAGATTTTGTAGATGCAGCAATACTATTTGAAGATATTGAAAGACAATATCCGTATTCTAAGTGGTCTAATCAGGCGCAATTAATGACTGCGTTCTGTTATTATAAAACACAATTTCATGATGAAAGCCTGGATGCTCTAGAAAGATTTATTGCACTTTACCCTGGGAGCAAGAAAATTTCATACGCTTACTATCTACGAGCTTTAAATTACTTTGAGCAAATAAAAGATGTAGAAAGAGATCAGAGTATGACGGTAAAATCTAAAAAGGCCTTTTATGAGGTTATAAACAAATATCCTGATTCTAAGTTTGTTGAAGATGCTTACTTAAAAATTGATATTATAAATGATAGGCTGGCAGCAAAAGAAATTGAAATTGCCAGATATTATCAATTTAAACAGCAATGGATATCAGCAATTAACAGGTATAATAAAATTTTAGAGGATTATGATACTTCTGTATATACAGAGGAGGCATTACATAGACTTGTTGAAATCTATTACTCCCTTGGTTTAACTGAAGAAGCAAAAAGATATGCATCAACTCTAGGTTTTAATTTTCCTGATAGTGATTGGTACACAAAAAGTTACGAGTTAGTCAAAGATTTAAGTTAAATAAAAGTAGTGGAAAAATTTCCAAAAAAAAAGTTTCAAGAACTTGTAAAGAATATCCAGTACCATAACAATCTTTACTACAATAATGATAGTCCTGAAATAAGTGATGCAGAGTACGACGCTCTGATAAACGATTATAAAAATATCAAAAAACTTTTTCCTGAAGAAACTATGCAATCTGATATTTTGAACAAAATTGGAGGTAGGGCCTCTGATTTATTCTCAAAATTTGATCATCCCACAAGAATGCTATCTCTCGATAATGCAATGTCAGAAGAAGACCTGCAAAATTTTCAAAAAAAAATATCTAATTTCTTAAACAAAAAGGGTATTGATTTTGAATTTTCATCTGAACCTAAAATTGATGGTCTATCAGTTAATTTAATTTATAAAAACGGAAAACTTGTAACAGCTGCTACCAGAGGCGATGGTCAAATTGGGGAAAATATTACAGACAATGTAATTACAATCAATGATATACCAAAAATCTTAAAAACAAAATATCCACCAGTTTCTATTGAAATTAGAGGTGAAATATTCATCACTAAAAATGATTTTATGAAGCTGAATACAGATAACAAATTTGCAAATCCAAGAAACGCCGCGGCAGGAAGTCTAAGACAGTTGGATTCAAAAGTTACCGCAAAGCGTCCACTCAAATTTATCGCTCATGGGTTTGGATCATTTACTGAAGAAAAGAGTAGTTATTACGATCAATTAATTGAATTCAAATCGTGGGGGATCCCAATCAGCCCATTTCTAAAAAAAGCCAAAAACCTAAAAGATTTAATAAAGATCTATGATGAAGTTAACAAAAAAAGAGCGGAAATACCCTATGATATTGATGGACTTGTATACAAAGTGAATAATTTATCTTTTCAAAATAGATTAGGCATTGTGGGCAAATCCCCTCGATGGGCCATAGCCCATAAATTTGCTTCAGAAACTGCACAAACTGAAATTAAAAAAATAGATATTCAGATTGGAAGAACTGGATCGGTAACACCTGTCGCAAGACTGAAATCAATTAACATTGGCGGTGTACTGGTATCAAACGCTACATTGCATAATTTTGAAGAAATAGAAAAAAAAGATATTCGTGAGGGTGACTCTGTGATTGTTGAAAGAGCAGGCGATGTAATTCCTCATATTCTTGAAGTTGTATCTAAAAATAAAAAAAATAGACCAAATCTTTTTAAACCACCTAAATCTTGTCCAATATGTAAATCACCAATAGTTATTGACCCAGATGAAGTTGTTGTCAGATGTTCAGGTACTTACGTATGTGATGCGCAAAAAATTGGTAGGCTGAAACATTTTGTATCAAGAAGTGCACTAGATATTGAGGGTTTGGGAGATAAACAAATCAATCTATTTTATAATAAGGGACTAATAGAGGACTACGCTGATATTTTTGACCTTGAAGCAAAAAGAGATGTAATTGTTAATATAGAAGGATGGGGCACACTTTCGTTTAACAATTTAATAAATGCAATAGATCAAAAGAAAAAAATTGAGTTATCAAAATTTATTTATTCCTTGGGAGTTCGTTTCGTGGGGCAAATAAATGCAAAATTAATCGCATCAGCTTTTTCAAATATTAAGAGCTTTATAAGTTTTTTTGAAGGAAAGAGCGATATACTCAGCACCCTTGAAAATACAGATGGACTGGGTCCAAAAGTTATTCAATCATTTATAGAATACTCATCAACTAAATCTAATAAGAAACAAATATTAAAACTAACCCAGAGGGTTGATCTATTTATTAAAAAAATAGAAACCGTTAAATCAAAAATAACCGGAAAGAAAATAATTTTTACTGGAACACTGTCATCAATGTCTAGGGCTGAGGCAAAAACAAAAGCTGAGAAGCTCGGCGCAAAAGTCGTTTCATCAATAAGTAAATCAACAGATATACTCGTTACAGGTGAAAATTCTGGATCAAAGTTAAAAAAAGCAAAAGAATTAGGTGTCAGGGTAATGAATGAGAAAGAATGGTCAAATTTAGCTAATTAATCAGGGGGGAAGTTTGGTCTATCAGCCATTTTTTCTCCTGTTCATTCATAAATCGCAATAGATTTGATTTTACATCTGAGTGATACTTATCAATCCACTCAATTTCCTTTTTATTCAACATTTTTTTATTTATTAAATCTCTCTCGAACGGAGCCATTGTTAATGTTTTAAAATGCAAATAACCTTTACTTATTTGAGACATAATTAGGCTCTCAATCCTTATACCGTAGTCATTTTTTTTATAGAAACCTGGTTCATTTGAAACAACCATACCTTCCTCAAAAGATATTTTAGAAAATTGTGAAATAGATGGTGGACTTTCGTGTACATTCAAGAAACAGCCTACTCCATGTCCAGTTCCGTGTTCAAAATTACAATTTATTTCTTTGAGATATTTTCTTGCAAGATTATCTAATTTTTTACCTTTTTCTCCGTACTTAAATTTACTACGTGCGACCGCAATATGACCTTTTAAGACTCTAGTATACATGTCTATTTGATCTTTTCTTGGCTTATTAAAACTTATTGTTCTCGTTACATCCGTCGTTCCATCAAAGTACTGAGCGCCAGAGTCAACTAGAAATAAATCTGATTTTCTTATTTTTTTGTTTGTTAATTTATTTGCACGATAGTGAACAATTGCTCCATTTGAGCCTGTACCTGCAATTGTTGGAAAGCTGAGTGAAAAGAAATTTTTATTACTCTTTCTTAAATTATCTAAATATTTAATTGCATCCATTTCTGTTAAATTTTTATTTTGTACTTGGTTTTTAGCCCAAAATATAAATTTCGTTAATGATGCACCATCTCTTTTATGCGAATTAAGCATACCTTTTTGCTCAGTTTTATTTTTTTTAGACTTTAGTAACTGTATGACATCCCCTTGAACGTTTAATGTTCCTTGGTTTTTAATTGCATTAGCTAGATTAAAATTAATTGTATTGATGTCACACATGAATGATTTTTTAATTCCACACTTTTTGATGAATGGGTAAATATCTTTTTGCTTTTTAAAAGAGACATCAATTTTCAATTGCTTTTTTAAATTGTTTTTGCAATCAGAAAAAATGTAACATTTTCCAGTTTTATGAATAATTGCTTGAGATAGAAATATAGGTGTATACTCAATATCATTTGATCTAATATTGAACACCCACGAAATTGAGTCACATGCAGTTAAAACATAGTAATCTGTTTTAGATTTTTTTAAAAAATCGACAATTTTATTTATTTTACTTTTAGTATTTTCACCTGCAAAATTTTTTTCTAAAACAAATGGCTTTGAAATGCTTTTCTTTGGTTTCATTTTCCAGATTTGATCAATGAGATTTTTCTCTAGTGGTATTAAATTTGTTTTTTTACCTAGAGATTTTGAATATGATTTAATTTTAAAATAAGGCAAAATGTTACCATCAAAACCAACATTTTTAGCTTTTTTTAATTTTAGCAAATTTAATGGAGTGAGTTTATTGTAATTAAATATCTTATATTGTCCTTTATTTACCTCATTCTGAGCTTGGATGGTATAACGCCCATCAACAAATAAATAAGCTTCTTTTATGCCTATAATGACATCTCCAGCTGATCCAGTAAAGTTGCTAATCCACTCTAGTCGTTTACTGTAATTTGGCAAAAATTCATTCTGATATTCGTCTGAGTGTGGAATTAAGTAATAATCAATTTTATTTTTAATTAACAGTTTTCTTAATTCAGCAATTTTTTTTGAGGTATTCAACATGGTTTTAGAAAATCAGATATTAATTTTTTTGTACCATGTTTATCAAATTCTACAACTGCCTTTGTGCCGTCAATATCTTTTATTCGACCAATGCCAAATTTTTTGTGTTCAACTGTTTGTCCTATTTGAAGTAAAACATCATCGTTTATATCTCTAACATTTTCTATTTCCATATCAACTACCGTTCGATAACTTGAAGATGGATTATTTTTAAAATCTAATTTTCTTGGTTTAAAATCAAAATCTTGATTAAATTCATCAAACTCTTGATTTTGGAATCTGTCCATATGGCTTGACGCGTGATTAATAGTTTTTATTAATTCTTGATCTAACTCCTCAATAAATCGAGATTGCAATGAAGGCATCCAATTATTTTGAAATCGACGACTCATTGATGTCGAGATATTTATTATTTTTTTAGCTCGCGTTATGCCGACATATGCAAGTCTTCGTTCCTCTTCAATTCCCTTATTCCCAGTTTCATCAATTGTTTTTTGGTGAGGAAAAAGACCTTCTTCCCAACCTGGCAAAAAAACATAATCATATTCAAGACCTTTAGCAGCATGAAGCGTCATAATGCTCACTTTGTTGTCTTCATTATTTTCATCTATGGCTGTAACTAAAGATACATGCTCTAAAAACTCCTCGATGCTGTTATAGTCTTCCATCGCAATTATTAATTCCTTAATATTTTCTATTTTCGTTTGAGCAGAGACATTTTTATCATTTTTAAGCATATTCATATAACCAGACTCATCGAGCAGCATTTTTAAAATGTCATAAAACTGCATATTATCGATGGATGACTTTCCTCTATCGATAACAGAAATGAAAGCTTTTAAGCTTTCAGATATTTTTTTGGTAAATTCGTCTGTATCAACCATTTCTTTTGATGCTTGGTACAATGAAATTCGTTTTTGTTTTGCGTAAGATAAAATATGATTAAATGATTTTTCTCCTATACCTCTTTTAGGGACTGTTAAAGCTCTTTCAAATGCAACATCGTCTTGACTCTCATAAACCAGCCTAAGATATGAAACAGCATCTTTTATTTCAGATCTTTCATAGAATCGAATACCGCCTACAATACGATAAGGAATTGAGTATTTAATCAAAGATTCTTCAATTTCACGCGATTGAAATACTGCCCTTACTAATATTGATATATTATTTAGGTCAGGGTTATCGTCGCTATACTTCATAATATCCTGAGCAACTAAATCGGCTTCATCTCTGCTTGAATTAACTAAATGTAAATGAATGGGCTCTCCATCACCTTGGTCCGAAATAAGCTCCTTGCCAAGTCTATATTCGTTATAGCTAATTAATGATGATGCAGACTTAAGTATATTGTTTGTTGATCGATAATTTTGTTTAAGCCGTATTATCTTTGCATTTTCAAATTCTTTTTCAAACCGAAGCATATTATCAACTTCAGCGCCACGCCAACTATAAATTGATTGATCATCGTCTCCAACACAACAAACATTTTGATGATGAGAACCAAGAAGTTTAAGCCATTTATATTGCGCTGCATTGGTGTCTTGGTATTCGTCCACATGAATATATTTAAAATTATTGCTATAACGTTTGTGAATATCAGGGACTTTAAAAAGATTGATACATTGTAAAAGCAAGTCACCAAAATCTAAGCAATTAATTTCAAACAACCTTGCTTGGTAAATTTTATAAATAGAGAGACTCTTTTCGTCGACTAAATTATCTAGTGACTCAGATTTTATGTCATTTGGATTAAGAGCTTTGTTTTTCCAATGATCAATTTTAGATTGTATTAATTTGGGTGAAAACTGAGATTGGTCTAAGTTTTCAGCCTTTATGATTTGTTTGATCAGGGAAAGCTGATCATCCTTATCAAGTATAGTAAAACTTTGTTTAAGACTAATTACCTCTGCGTGGTTTCTAATTATTTTTGCTCCAATTGAATGAAAAGTTCCCATCCAAGGCATCTTTTCCATGTTTTGACTGACTAGTTTTTGAACACGTTCGGACATTTCTCTTGCAGCCTTATTTGTAAAGGTTACGCAAAGAATCTGAGAGGGGAATGCTAAGTTATTATCTATGATATGAGCAACTCGCGTAGTAAGTACTTTAGTTTTTCCAGTTCCAGCTCCTGCAATAATTAAATTTGGACCCTCGGTACTACAAACAGACTCATATTGTAGTGGGTTAAGACTTTCTAGGTAATTTAATTCAGTCATAACTGACCCTTTAAGTGATTCAGAACATATAGTCTAATTGCGCTTGATAAATTGGAAGTGTTCTTCGTTTTGTCTATTTTTGAGATTATTTTATCTGGAGTAGTATTTTCTTTTTTGCTTAGTTTTAATATTTCTTCCCAAAATTCATTTTCAAGAAATACACTTGTAATGTGGCCATCTATCTTGACAGTGCGCTTATTGGAATTGGGCATGAACGAACTATGATGAAGAAATCATTTTTGATGGATTGAGAAGGGACTTCATCTTTCTTACATCAATATATTTTAGGATTTTATTTGCCTCAATTAGAGTAATATTTTTCTTATGTGCAAGCTTTGCGAGTTCTGCGGCTTTTTCGTACCCAATCTCAGGGGCAAGAGCAGTCACAAGCATTAAAGAGTTCTCAACACCTTCTTTTATATTTCTTAAATTCGGTTTAATCCCCTTTAGGCATTTATCACAAAAGTTTGTAACCCCTGAGGATAATAAATTGATTGCATTAATTATGTTAAAACCAATTACTGGTTTAAATGCATTAAGTTCGAAATGACCTTGAGTTCCTGCCATTGATATTACGTTATGACTGCCCATAACCTGTAAACAAGCCATTGTTAAAGCTTCACTTTGAGTTGGATTTACCTTACCAGGCATTATAGATGACCCAGGTTCATTCTCAGGTAAATTAAGTTCTCCAAGACCTGATCTTGGTCCAGAAGCTAAAAGTCTTATATCATTTGCTATTTTAAACAAATCTGTTGCAATAACATTCAGTACTCCTGATAGTTCCACAAGAGAGTCATGAGAGGCCAAGGCTTGGAATTTATTACTTGCAGGTTTAAATTTAATTTTATTTATTTTACTTATTTCACTAACAACATACCTATCAAACCCTTTTTTTGTATTAAGCCCAGTTCCAACTGCTGTTCCTCCTTGAGCTAAATAATTTAAGTTAATCAGGGCTGTCTTTAGTCGTTTAATGTTCATATCAATTTGAGCATGATAACCTGAAAACTCTTGTCCAAGTGATAGAGGGGTTGCATCTTGCAAGTGTGTCCTACCAATTTTGATAATACTTTTCCATTTCTTAGACTGGCTACCTAAAATTTTTTCCATTTCATTTAAAGCCGGAATAAGTTCATTTGTAACTTTTTTTGAGGCAGCAATATTAATTGCAGATGGAAAACTGTCATTAGTTGATTGACTTTTGTTTACATGATCGTTCGGGTGAACTGGACTATTTGTTCCAAGTTTTCCAGTAAGTTTTTTATTGGCAAGATTAGCGATGACTTCATTTACATTCATGTTAGTCTGAGTTCCAGATCCAGTTTGCCAAACCGAAAGAGGGAATTGATCATCATGCTTACCGGTAAGAATATTTTTTGATGCACTAATTATTGCATTTGCTATTTTAGGGGCTAACGATTTTTGTTTTTGATTTACTTTCGCGCACGCCATTTTTATTGTGACTAGTGCATGTACAACCTCTATAGGCATTAAATTATTGCCAATTTTAAAATTCTTTAATGATCTTTGGGTTTGAGCCCCCCAAAAATTGCTATTTGAAACTTTTATTTTGCCGATGCTGTCTTGTTCTAACCGTGTTTTTTGACTCATTTCAAATGTATTATACTACTTTACTTATATATATGGTAATTAATTCAAGTTTTTAAAGATTTTATTTTTTTGATAAAGTATTAGTGTGATTAATGTATGACATTTAGTGAATCAATAACGACTTGTTTTAAAAAATACGTTGATTTTAATGGACGAGCATCTCGTTCTGAATTTTGGTATTTCTATCTATTTTTAACAATTATAGGTGTTGCTATAATTCCTTTAGATATTGCTATTTTTCCTTTTAATGAATGGGGTCCTATTGGAACTACCTTCGCAATATTAACTTTTTTTCCATATATTGCTGTTACAGCAAGACGATTGCATGACTCAAACTATTCAGGTTGGCTTCAATTATTGGTCATAACAATTATTGGAATAATACCAATATTGATTTGGTTGATACAAAAAGGTCAAGACGATGAAAATAGATTTGGGATAAATCCTCTTAATTAATAATTTAAGTGGGAGACTTCTGTTGCCCGGTGTCTCCCGAACCGCGCTTACCTAATTAGATTAAGCAGCGAGCGCTAATTCATCGTTAGCATTTATAAAATAGCCCGATAACGGTGGTACAATACCGAGAGAAAAACTTACCTTTAAGCATTCGTCGATCCTATATCACCCCCTAATTTATGGTGGAGGTGCCGGGTACCGCCCCCGGGTCCGTAATGGTTATTACGCAAGCCATTTATCCCTATAGCTGGGATATCCCCAGCAATCTGAATATAGTTGGATATTGAGACTTTTTAAAGAGAGTAATCTTAATATAGTATGTGTTTATTATTTGATTCAAAAAAATGCCGGTAAACAAAGAACAACTTGAAGAAATTGAAGCCTTAAGGTCTGAAATATCAGAAACAGCTCGTGTTACAGCTCCTGAATTAGAAGCAGTTTTGTACAAGCCAATAGAAGTGCTCGATCATGGCTTTATTCGTGTCATTGATTATATGGGGGATGACAGTTCAATCGTGCAGTCGGCAAGAGTATCATATGGTAAAGGCACAAAGAAGATTTCAAATGACAAAGGGCTCATTAAATATTTGATGAGGCACCGTCACTCAACCCCTTTTGAAATGTGTGAAATTAAGTTTCATATTAAACTTCCAATTTTCATAGCTCGACAATGGATACGACACAGAACGGCAAACGTTAATGAGTACTCGGCTCGCTACTCAATTCTTGATAAAGAGTTTTATATTCCATCAGCAGAAAATCTGGCAGCACAGTCTGCTATTAATAATCAAGGTAGAGGTGATGCTTTAACAGATGATGAAGCCTCTAATGTTATACAAATACTAAGAAAGGATGCTGAGCAGACATATTCTAATTATGAAACGCTATTAAACGAAAGTTCTGAGGGCAATATCATTGATGAAAGTAAGTCTGGGATTGCAAGAGAATTGGCTCGAATGAATCTTACCCTCAATACC
Source organism: uncultured Pelagibacteraceae bacterium (assembly GCA_902610585.1). GTDB lineage: Bacteria > Pseudomonadota > Alphaproteobacteria > Pelagibacterales > AG-422-B15 > CACNXQ01. Next base: position 93,850 of record CACLWE010000003.1, on the reverse strand, counting down.
TATACACAATGGTACTGGAAGATTGATCTTAATAATTTGTTGCACTTTCTTGCACTAAGAGCTGATGATCATGCGCAGTATGAGATACGTGTTTATGCGGATGCCATGTTAGATATTGTAAAAAAATGGGTTCCTCTTACTTATGAAGCATTTGAAGATTATAGAATTGGTGGAACAGAACTCTCCGCCAAAGAGGTCAATCTGATGAGAAAACTTCTAAAAGGCGAGAAAGTATCTTTTGAAGAAGAAGGTCTGTCTAAAAGAGAATGGAGCGAACTGCAAAGAAAGTTTGAAATTAGTTAGTATTTGCTAATTGTTCTAATTTTAATCGTTTTAATAAATTCTCAGCCAATTCAATAAACATTTGACTGACTTTATGATCTGGTACTAAATCTGTAAGAGGGTGACCTTTTTCGCACTGCTCAAGAAGCAATGGATCATGAGGAAGGTTTGCAAGTATTTCATAATCATATTTTTCAGCAACTTCATTTGTTTTACTTTCACCGTAAAGTTTATATTCTTTACCTGTATCAGGTGCCAAGAAGTAACTCATGTTCTCTACAATGCCAAGAATGGGGACTTTAGTTTTTTCAAACATCTTTAACCCCCTGATTACATCGATTAAAGCAATATCTTGAGGTGTAGTAACTATTAAACTTCCAGAGATTTTTAGTTTCTGAATCAGAGACAGTTGAACATCACCTGTGCCTGGAGGCAAATCAATGACCATAATATCCGCAGCTCCCCAATTTACTTTATCAATCATTTCATTAATTGCTTTCATGACCATGAGGCCTCTCCAGATTATGGGATTTTCATCATTTACCATGTAACCCATTGACATTGTCGATAGTCCATATCGATTGATTGTTTCAATTTTTTGTCCATCAGAATGAGGCTTTTCATTAATCCCAATCATTTTAGGAATTGAAGGACCATAAATATCAGCATCAAGTAAACAGGTTTTTAAACCAAGTGATTTAAATGCGCACGCAAGATTTGATGCGACTGTTGATTTACCGACTCCTCCTTTTCCTGAAGCAACTGCGAGAATATATTTAATTTGATTAGTGCCAACGCCATTTGTTTTGTTTTCAGAATTCACATCATCATTTGCATGTGTAGAATTTTCTTTATGTAAGGTTGTGATGATATTAACTTTAGTTACACCAGGAATTTCTTTTAGTGCTCTTTGGGCATCCTCAAAAATTTTCTCATTTTTTTTCTGATCATTTTCTTTAAATTCAATAATACAGTCTATTTTTCCATCACTTACAGATACATTTTTGACCATACCGAGAGCCACTATGTTTTCTCCCTCATCTTCGTTAACTACTTGGCCAAGGAGGTGTAAAGCTTGATTTTCGAGAGTTTCTGCCATATTTTTGATCTTGTATTTACGTAATTAATTACAATATATCATAGTATAAGTGTAAATAATTGCTTTTAACCATTTTTACCATATATAGGTAATTATTCTAAAATATATGTCTTGGTCTGATAATAACAATAACGATCCTTGGGGTTCTTCGGGAAATGGAAGCGGTAGACGTGGTCCAGGTCCCAACATGGATGATGTGATCCGCAACGCACAGAATCGTTTCAAAGGATTGATGCCAGGTTCTTTTTTTGGAAAGTTAGGACCAATGGTTATCATTGGTATCTTAATACTTATATGGCTTGCGAGTGGTTTTTATAGAGTTTTACCGGACGAGCAGGGCGTAGTTTTACAATTTGGAAAATACACCAAAACCACACAACCTGGACTAAACTATCACTTACCATATCCTATAGAGCGTGTGTTCACACCTAAAGTAACCAAAATAAATAGAATAGATGTTGGTTACAGACAAAGTCCAGATTCTAGAGTCACTGCGATAAGAGATGTGGAAGAAGAAAGTTTAATGTTAACAGGTGACGAAAATATTGTTGATATTGACTTTTCAGTATTCTGGTTAATCAATGATGCGGGTAAATTTTTATTTAATGTTCAAGCTCCCGAACTTACTGTGAAAAGTGCTGCAGAGACTGCAATGAGAGAGTCTATCGGGCAGGGTGGCTTGCAATCCATTCTGACAGAAGGAAGAACTGAAATAGAGGAACAAACTAGATCAATTATACAAGAAATTTTAGACGAATACGGTACGGGTATTACAATAACACAAGTGCAAACTCAAAAAGCTGACCCTCCAGCGCAGGTAATCGATGCATTTAGAGATGTACAGGCTGCAAGGGCTGATATGGAACGACAAAGAAATGAAGCAGAGGCATATGCTAACGATATAATTCCAAGAGCAAGAGGTGAGGCGGAGCAAATTCTTCAATCTGCTGAGGGTTATAGACAAAAGGTCATTGCGGACAGTGAAGGTAAAGCAGCAAGGTTCCTTTCAATTCAAACAGAGTACGCAAAAGCTCCTCAAGTGACAAAGAAAAGAATATTTTATGAGACAATGGAAGATGTATTCTCTGATATGGACAAAGTTATCATTGACAAAGCAGGAGGTGACTCAGTTGTCCCTTATTTGCCTCTTCCAGAATTAAGCAAGAAGTCGCAGGAGTGATCATGAGCACTACTAGAATATCATTGATAATTATAGGATTTATAGCAATAGTTGCTTATTTCACTCTGTTCACAGTACTTGAAGTAAAAAATGCAATCGTATTGCAGTTTGGTGATCCAAAAAGAGTAATTACTGAACCAGGTCTTAATTTTAAAATACCATTTATTCAAAATGTGATATTTATTGATAATCGTATTCTAGACATTGATGCCCCTGCCGCTGAGGTGATTGCGTCTGATCAAAAAAGACTTATTGTTGATGCTTATGTAAAATTCAAAATTGTTGATGTTTTAGAGTTCTATAAGGCATTTGGTAATGAAAATGTTGCTAGATCAAGAATTTCTGCAGTTGTTAATTCAAGAATAAGGGGCGTTTTAGGTGAGGAACCTCTATCCGCCGTATTATCAGATGATCGTTCGAAACTAATGAAACAAATCACGTCACTAGCCGAAGCCGAGGTGAAGAATTTTGGAATAGAGATTGTTGATGTAAGAATTAAAAGAGCTGATTTACCTGAAGCAAATAGCCAGGCAATTTTTGGTAGAATGCAAACTGAACGTGAACGTGAAGCCAGAGAGTTCAGAGCAAAAGGTGCTGAGATGGCTCAAAAAATTCGATCAACTGCTGATAAGGAAGTTACGATTATAAAGTCTCAGGCAGAGAAAGAAGCAAACATAATTCGTGGTGAAGGTGATGGAATGGCTAATAAAATTTTTGCGGATGCATTTGGAAAAGACCCTGAATTTTTTGCTTTCTACAGAGCAATGCAAGCTTATGCTGAAGGCCTGAAAAGTTCTGATACTACTATGATCTTGTCTCCTGAAAGTGAATTCTTTCAATATTTTGGAACTTACTCTGAGTAAAAATATTTAGATTTCCTAAAATGATACAATTTATATTAGGTTCTCTTGGATTACTTTTAATTATAGAGGGCCTTCTTTATGCCTTATTTCCTACTAGAATGAAGAATATGATTAGATCTATGTTAGAGATGAACAATGACACCCTAAAATGGGGAGGTCTGGCATCGGCAATAGTAGGATTTATAATGTTGTGGACTGCAGTCAGATGAAATTAAACATCAAAATTATACCAGTCATCTTTTTTTTGTTTATTTGTTCTACGTTTCAATCTTTAAGCTTTAATGGACCTGATACCTTCTCTGATTTAGCTGAGAGAGTTTCACCCTCAGTTGTTAATATTTCAACTACTGGTGTAATTGAAAATACAGGTCCTCAAGTTCCATCGATTGAAGATTTTTTTAATTTCCCGTTTAATATGCCTAGCCCGGAACCATCAGAAAGAGAATTTAGTTCATTAGGTTCAGGCTTTGTGATTTCTGCAGATGGTTTTATTGTTACAAATAATCATGTTGTAGAAAACGCTTCAGACATACAAGTTACATTTACAGATGGATTAAAATTAGAAGCAGAATTGATTGCGTCTGATGCAGAGACAGATTTAGCACTTTTGAAAGTTGACGCAAATAAGCTACCATTTTTAGAGTTCGGAGACTCAGATACTGCAAAGGTTGGTAATTGGGTTATGGCAATTGGAAACCCTCATGGACTAGGAGGTACTGTTACTGCAGGTATTGTTTCAGCAAGAGGAAGAATGCTTGGTGGAAGATATGACGACTTCATACAGACTGATGCATCAATTAATAGAGGTAATTCAGGAGGACCATTATTTGATTTAGATGGAAAAGTGATTGGAGTAAATTCAATGATTATTTCTCCGAGTGGTGGATCTATAGGAATTGGATTTGCTATTCCATCAAATCTCGCAAAAAACATTATTCAGCAATTGCAAGAAACAGGTGAAATTGAAAGAGCCTGGTTGGGAGTAAGAATACAGGAAGTAACCGATGAAATCGCAGAGAGCTTGGGTCTTGGCAAAACGTATGGTGCACTAGTTCAAGGTCTTACGACAGATAGTCCAGCACTTAAAGGCGGGGTTAATGAGGGTGATATCATTATTGAATTCAATGGCAAAGAAGTAGAATCTGTCCAAACACTTCCAAAACTGGTGGCTGAGGCTAATATTGGTCAATCTACAAAAGTTGTTGTCTGGCGGAATGAAAAAGAAGTTCAGTTATTTGTAAATCTAGGCAAACAGCCGTCTCTTGAGGAACTTGCCTCAATTGAAAATAATGGATCAGCTGTTTTAATAAAAGAACTAGGAATAAAAGTCAGAAACTTGACAGATGAAGACAAGTCCAGATTGGATTTAGCTAAAACTTTACAAGGTGTGATCATATCTGAAATCAATAATGACTCTTTCCTATTACGACAAAACATTAAGAAAGACGACATTATTATTGAAATACAAAATAAATCAGTGAAAGCCTCTGGGGAGGTATTACAAATAATTGATGAGGTTGTTTCTCAAGGAAAAGAAAATGTTTTAATTGTTTTTTATTCTGGTCCTAATTCTAAAAAATATATAGGCGCAAGATTGTCTCTCGACTAAATAAAATGGATAAAAGGGACATACTGGTTATCTTTGGTCCCACAGCAAGTGGAAAGTCAAAGCTTGCAACTCAAATTGCTTCTAAACATAAATCAGCAATAATTAATTTTGATAGTCTACAGGTATACAAAGATCTTAAAATACTAACTGATAGACCAGACGATGAGATGTGCAAAAAATTTGACCATCGTCTTTATGGAATACTTAAAGGCAGTGAAAGTTGCTCAGCAGCTATTTGGCTAGAAAAAGCAGCCCATGAAATTAATAATTGTTTTGATAATAAGTTACTTCCAATCGTTGTAGGTGGAACAGGTTTGTATTTAAAGGCCTTGATGGATGGACTTTCGGAAATTCCTTCTATAAAAAAAAATATAGAACAACAAGCAAAGCTGGATTTAGAAACCAATGGTCTTGATCATTTATACGAAAAAATCTTAACTAAATATCCAAGCACAAAAATTAATTCAAATGATAAACAAAGAATAATTCGTAGTTATTCATTACTGCTTCAGACTGGAAAAGTTTTAGAAAATTGGCAATTTAATCCAAACAAAAAAATTGATAATGTAAACTATAGATTGATCATAACTGGCAATTTACGTGAGAAGCTCTATGAGTCAGCTGCTCAAAGAGTTGATAATATGTTTAGTGATGGTGTTGTCGATGAGGTTCAATCTTTAATTGAGAAAAATTATAGTACTGAATTATCAATTATGAAGGCAATTGGAGTTCGTGAAATAACCAACTTTATTGAAGGAAAAATAAGTTTAGATGAGGCCAAAATCTTAATGAAGAAAAACACTAGAAACTATATCAAAAGACAAGATACTTGGATAAAAGGTAATAATATTACCCAAAATGTTGATATGAAGAAATATTTGTAAATTATATATAAAATATTCTTTTCATATATTTAAAATATTTGACATATTAAATAAATCTCCATAAAACGTCATTTCTTATTAGGGGTATAATTTATGGTTAATATGCAAATGACTGGTGCACAAATGGTTCTGAAGGCCCTGGAAGATCAACAAGTTGATACAATATTTGGCTATCCTGGTGGCGCAGTTTTGCCAATATATGATGAATTAGCAAAAACTAAGGATACAAATCATCAAATACGCCATTTTTTAGTAAGGCATGAACAAGGCGCGTCCCATGCTGCTGAAGGGTATGCAAGGTCAAGTGGCAAAGTTGGAGTAATGTTAGTTACTTCTGGCCCTGGAGTTACTAACGCAGTAACTGGATTAACTGATGCTATGATGGACTCAATTCCTCTTGTTTGTATCAGTGGACAAGTTCCTACGCACTTAATTGGAACAGATGCATTTCAGGAATGTGATGCGGTTGGAATTACGCGTCCGTGCACAAAGCATAATTGGCTAGTTAAGGATATAAGTGATCTATCTCGAATTTTACACGAAGCTTTTTATGTAGCTTCAAGCGGCAGACCTGGACCTGTTCTCGTAGATATACCCAAAGATATTCAATTCCAAACTGGAACATATATTGGGCCTGATACAGTTAAACATAAGTCCTATAGACCAAAATTAAAAGCGAACATTGATAATATAGATGATGCTCTAAAGTTAATCGCAGAAGCTGAAAAGCCAATCTTTTACACTGGAGGGGGAGTGATCAATTCAGGAAATGCAGCCGTTCAACTACTAAGAGAGTTTGTTCGTCTTACTGGTTTTCCAATTACATCCACCCTTCAAGGACTTGGTGCGTTTCCAGGTGATGATACTCAGTTTGTAGGAATGCTTGGCATGCACGGTACGTACGAAGCTAACATGGCGATGAATAAATGCGACCTCATGATAAACATTGGCGCACGTTTCGATGATAGAATTACTGGAAAAATTGATGAATTTTCTCCAAATTCAAAAAAAATCCATATCGATATTGATCCATCATCAATTAATAAGGTTGTAGATGTAGATGTTGCTTTAGTTGGTGATGTTGCACATGTGCTTGAAGATGCAATTAAGCTATGGAAATCAAAAGTTTATAAAGTTAATAAATCTCAGATTAAAGACTGGTGGAAACAAATAGATAAATGGAAAGAAATAAACTCATTAGGGTTTAATGAAGATAAAAAAACGATTAAGCCGCAGTATGCAATACAAAGATTGTATGAGCTGACTAAAGAAAAAGATGTCTTTGTAACCACTGAGGTTGGTCAGCATCAAATGTGGGCTGCGCAATATTACAAATTTAATAGACCTAATAGATGGATTACATCTGGAGGTTTAGGCACCATGGGCTTTGGCTTGCCTGCTGCGATAGGTGCTCAAGTTGCTCATCCCGATAAACTCGTAATTGACATCGCAGGAGAAGCTTCAATATTAATGTGTATACAAGAAATGTCGACAGCTATTCAACACAAACTGCCTGTAAAGATTTTCATTATTAATAATCAATACATGGGGATGGTAAGGCAGTGGCAAGAACTTCTTCACGACAAAAGATACTCTCACAGTTATACAGATGCTTTACCTGATTTTGTAAAGCTTGCTGAAGCTTATGGCGCTAAGGGTATAAGAGCCCAAAGTCCGAGTGAACTTGACAAGGCAATAAATGAAATGATTGATTATGATGGTCCTGTAATATTTGATTGCGTAGTTGATGAAAACGAAAATGTTTTTCCAATGATACCATCTGGCAAGGCCCACAATGAAATGTTGCTTGGTGATGAAACAGAAAAGGAAGAGATCTCAGATGAAGGTAAAGTATTAGTGTAATGAGTGAATTAATCTCAAAACATACTGTATCAGTTCTTGTTGATAACGAACCAGGTGTGCTTGCTAGAGTAATCGGTTTAATTTCAGGTAGAGGGTACAACATTGATAGTCTTACAGTTGCTGAAGTAGATGCAGAAAAGCATATTTCTAGGATTACAATTGTAGCGCCAGGCACAGAAGAAACTGTAAATAAAATGATTAGCCAATTGCAAAGAATTGTACCAGTAAAAAGAGCAGTAAATGTGACATTTGAGAAACAAGGTATTGAACGGGAGATGGCCTTAGTCAAAATTGTTTCGACTGGAGAAAAAAGAGTAGAGTCAATGCGATTATCTGATGTATTTAGAGCCAAAGTTATAGACACAACACACGATTCTTTCGTCTTCGAATTGAATGGTTCTCCAAGAAAAATTGATGCTTTTATCGATTTAATGAAGCCATTAGGTCTTTCTGAAGTTTCAAGAACTGGCGTAGTAGCTATTGCACGCGGAACAGAAAAGATGTAAGGAAAAAGAATGAAAGTATATTACGAAAAAGATGCTGACCTAGATTTAATAAAAACCAAAAAAATTGCTGTATATGGTTATGGTAGTCAAGGTCATGCTCATGCATTAAATTTAAAAGATTCGGGTGCAAGCGATGTTGTAGTGGCTTTGAGAGAGAGTTCTTCGAGTGCAAAAAAAGCTGAAGCTGAAGGTTTGAGAGTAATGTCCATGTCTGATGCAGCTGAATGGGCTGATATAATAATGATGTTAATACCAGATGAGCTTCAGGCAGATGTCTGGAAAAACCATATCGAACAAAGAGCCAAAGAAGGTTCAGCGCTTGCGTTTGCACATGGTTTAAATGTTCATTTTGACCTTATTAACGCAAGACCTGATATGGATGTATTCATGGTTGCACCAAAAGGACCTGGTCATACTGTTAGATCAGAATATAAAAAAGGAGGCGGCGTCCCTTGTCTGGTTGCAGTAGATAGCGATAAAACAGGAAAGGCACTTGATATTGCATTGTCATATGCATCCGCTATTGGCGGTGGTAAGGCTGGAATTATTGAAACAACATTTAAAGATGAATGTGAAACAGATTTATTTGGTGAACAAACTGTTTTATGTGGTGGTGTCGTTGAATTAATTAGAAATGGATTTGAAACTTTAGTAGAGGCAGGTTACCCACCTGAAATGGCGTACTTTGAATGTTTACACGAAGTAAAGCTTATCGTTGATCTAATTTATGAAGGCGGAATTGCAAATATGAATTATTCAATATCTAATACGGCTGAATACGGTGAGTATGTATCTGGTCCCAAAGTAGTTGATGAAGAAACAAAATCAAAAATGAAAAAGGTTTTAGAAAAAATTCAGTCTGGAGAATTCACTAGAGAGTGGATTGAAGAATATAAGAGTGGTGCAAAAAATTTTGAAGCCATGAGAAGTAAAATTGACAATCACCAAATCGAAAAGGTTGGCAAAGATTTAAGAGCTATGATGCCTTGGATTTCAAAGAATAAACTGGTTGATAAAGAAAAAAACTAGTTTAACCAAACTTCAGTTTCTTAATATCCCAGATTTATGGCAGAAAATTAGGTTTTTTTACTAATACATTGAAAAATAAAGAATTTTCATATAATTATCGAGTTATCTCAAATAAGTAGGAAGTGCGATTGAATTTAGTGACACAATTGAATAGAAATTTAGAAAATCAATTAGCTGAGAATAGCACTTCTCAATCTCTATTGCTGTTAAAACTGCTTAGCAGCCCCTGGGTAATATAACATTACTGCAGGGGGTACTTAATTTTAACACAATTTAATTTTATTAAGAGGATGAGAGATGAACAAAGAAAATAATTACATAAAGATTTTTGATACCACATTGAGAGATGGAGAGCAGTCTCCTGGAGCCTCAATGAATATTGAAGAAAAACTAAAAATCGCAGAAGCTTTAGAAGATTTGAATGTTGATATTATAGAAGCTGGTTTTCCTGCCGCATCAAAAGGAGACTATGAAGCAGTTTCTGAGATATCAAAAAAAATTAAAAATTCATCAATATGCGCTTTGAGCAGAGCTTCACAAAATGACATTCAAACAGCTGCGGATGCTCTCAAAAATGCAACAGCTCCAAGAATACATACATTTATCTCAACAAGTAAACTTCACATGAAACATAAGTTACAGTTGAATTCCGATGAGGTTTACCAGAAGGTAATTGATAGTGTATCTTTTGCACGGAATCTATGTGATGACGTTGAGTGGTCTTGTGAAGATGGAACTAGGACAGAATTGGACTTTATGTGTAAAACGGTCGAAGCTGCGATTAAGAACGGCGCGTCTACAATAAATATTCCAGATACTGTCGGATACTCAATTCCTGATGAATTTACAAATATTATAAATCATTTAATGAACAATGTGCCTAATATTGATAAGGTTACAATTTCAACACATTGTCATAATGATCTTGGATTAGCGGTAGCAAATTCTCTTGCAGGCGTGAGAGCTGGGGCAAGGCAAATTGAGTGTACTATTAATGGTTTGGGTGAAAGAGCTGGGAACGCTGCAATGGAAGAAGTTGTCATGGCGATAAGAACTAGAAATGACATGATGCCTTTTCAAACTAGTATTCAGACTGAGAAATTAACAAAAACCTCTAAGCTTGTGTCGGCAGTTACAGGTTTTCCTGTGCAATTTAATAAAGCTATCGTAGGAAAAAATGCTTTTGCACACGAAGCAGGTATTCATCAGGACGGGATGTTAAAAAATAATAAAACTTATGAAATTATGACCCCAGAAAGCGTTGGAGTTTCAGAGTCAAATCTTGTAATGGGCAAGCACTCTGGCAGACATGCATTCAAACAAAAAATAATTGAACTTGGATATTCAATTAATGACAATGTAATTGAGGAGGCTTTTGAAAATTTTAAAAATTTAGCAGATAAAAAGAAAAATATATATGATGAAGATATTATCGCTATTATTGATGACCAGGTAATTAGAGTTAACGACTCTATTTTACTTCAAGATTTGCAGGTAGTCGCTGGAACAAAAGGTCCTCAAAAAGCAGAGATCAGTCTTTTAATTGATGATGAGCCAAAGACAGTAATCTCTACAGGAGACGGACCTGTTGATGCGATCTTTAATGGTTTAAGTCAACTTGTTCCTCATAAAGGAAAATTATTACTCTATCAAGTCCATGCTGTTACAGAAGGAACGGATGCACAAGCTGAAGTTTCTGTAAGATTGGCAGAAGAAGGTAAAACTGTTGTTGGACTTGGCGCACATACAGATACTCTTGTTGCGTCTGCCAAAGCATATATAAACGCTCTAAATAAATTAATAATTAAAAGAGAAAGGTCAGCTCCAGCCAGTATGTCAGGTGTTACTGGAGTTTGATAAGGAAAGGATAAAATGTTTAATAATCTAATCGGAATATGGTCTTCGGATATGGCAATCGATTTAGGAACCGCGAATACTCTTGTTTATGTAAAAAATAGAGGGGTTGTACTTAATGAGCCTTCAGTAGTTGCTGTATTAAATCAAGGCGGTAAGAGTAAAGTTATTGCTGTAGGTGAGGAAGCAAAAAGTATGCTGGGTAAAACACCGGGACATATTCAGGCAATTAGACCTATGAAAGATGGAGTAATTGCTGATTTTGTTGTTACAGAAGAAATGATAAAACACTTTATTCGCAAAGTTCATAACAGAAAAACATTTGCAAATCCAAGAATTATAATTTGTGTTCCAACTGGCTCAACTCCTGTTGAAAGAAGGGCGATTCATGACTCGGCTTTAGCTGCAGGAGCAAGAAAAGTTTCGCTGATAGAAGAGCCAATGGCCGCTGCAATTGGCGCTGGATTACCTGTGAGTGAGCCACGAGGTTCAATGATTGTAGATATTGGTGGTGGCACATCTGAAATAGCCGTTATCTCTTTAGGAGGTATAGTTTATTCTCGTTCAGTAAGAATTGGGGGAGATGCAATGGATATCGCATTAATTAATTATATGCGAAAAAGATATAATCTTTTAATTGGTGAGGCTTCTGCAGAAATGATAAAAAAAGAAGTTGGCATCGCAATACCTCCAAAAACAGGTGACGGAAAAACAATTGATATAAAAGGTAGAGACTTAGCTTCTGGAGTTCCTAAGGAGATAGAGCTAACACAAGCACAAGTTGCGGAAGCGCTATCTGAGCCAATTCAAACTATCATCGAGGGTGTGAAATCTGCACTAGAGGATACACCACCTGAACTAGCTGCAGATCTTGTTGATATGGGTGTAGTTTTAACTGGAGGCGGAGCACTATTAGAGTCTATGGATGAAGCCATTAGAGAAGCAACAGGGCTTCCTGTTACAATTGCAGATGAAGCATTGTCATGTGTTGCTTTAGGAAGCGGTAAAGCACTTGAGTCTGAAAGTTCTTTTGAACCTATTCTATCTTCCGCCTATTAATTAAAGTCTGACAGTGAGGACATCACGTAATTTTTACTCGAGATATGTTAACAAGAATAGCTATGTGTCTATTCTTATTCCTATAGGATTAATCATATTTTCCCTTATTTTTTATTTTGGACGATTTGACAATAGCAATCTCTCAAATGAAATTAGAGCTAAATGTATTAATACCGTTTACTCAATTACTTCAATTGTCTCCAGTCCTATTAGTTTAATCAAAAATGGACTTGAAAGTATTCTCGAGATTCAAAACATTTATGAAGAAAACCAAAGGTTCAAAGAAATGCAATTACTTGACTCCGCTAGTTTTCAAGAGATAGTTTCTATGAAACTAAAAATAGCTCAATATGAAAATCTATTAAACGCATCTAATGATATTGAATATGATTTTAGAACTTCAAGGATAGTTGGTGATTTTTCTAATAATTTTAACGGCACCTTAATTGTTAATTCAGGAAAAGAAGAAAATATTAAATTAGATATGCCAGTTTCAGGATCTAATGGAATAATTGGTAGAATATCTCATGTTGGCGAAAGACTCTCGCGCGTACTCTTGATAAGCAATATTAACAGCAGAATTCCTGTGATAATTTCAGAAGATGGTTATCATGGTATGCTAGTAGGTCAAGGTCGAGAAAACCCAACTATAGAATATGTAGAACATATTGAAAAAATTAGCATTGGAGACTTAGTCACAACATCAGGAAAAGGTGGAATTTTCCCCCCTTTTCAATTGATTGGTCAAGTAGTTGGAAAAAAATCAAATGAAATCGAGATTAGTATATTTGAAAATATAGCAACTTTATCGCATGTGAAATTATTAAATTATAAACTAACAAAAGAAAACTAAAAAATGACTCTAAGTTTCAAAGGCTATTTACTATTAAATGGATTTCTTCTTTTTTTTATTTCATTTAACAATGTTTTTAATTTTAATCTAATCGATTTAACTTTAATAGTTTCCATTTTGTTGTATTCAATAAGATGGAACGAAAGTGAATGGTTAGTTCCTCTTCTTCTTTTTGCTTGGGGTATTTTTCAAGATATTTTGCTTGGAATGAATTTTGGTTATTCTGGAAGTATTTTTTTATTTTTCTATGTTTTAAGTCAAATTACCTCAATTAATGGTTTATTCGAACAACAAAAAATAAAATTTATAATATTTATTATAGCATTATTAATATTATTTATTTTTAAAAACTTATTTATCTATTTTAATTACCAACTCAATTACTTATCTGTTGGTGAATTGTCAGCTTTTTTAATAATAGTTTTATTATACCCGCCATTAAACTTAATGATTATATACAGTCAGAAAAAATATGAAGAAATCAGGTAAATTTATTTTTCAAAAATATGATACTGAAAATTTAATCAATAGAAGAGCAGCGCTTGTAACAATAGCTAAAGCTGGTGTATTCTCACTACTCGTTGGGAGACTAGCTTATTTACAAATCGCTGAAAATGGTAATTATAAAAAATTATCTGATAAAAATAGAATAACACACAGATTTCTCGAACCAGAAAGAGGTATTATTTTTGATTTGCAGGGGCGACCAATGGCTATCAATAAACAAAAATATGAAATTATAATAATAAAAGAAGAAACCAGAGACGTAGAAAAATCATTAGTTAATTTAAAGTCACTTTTACCTCACGCAAACATTGATACAGAAAAAATATTAAAGGAAATAAATTCAAGAAAAAAATTTATTCCTATTGGAATTATCGATGACTTGACATGGGAAGATTTTTCTAAAATAAATGTAAATATTCATAAATTAGAGGGAATTTACCCTCAGATTGGCTTCAAGAGATATTATACTCAAGGAGAATCGCACTCACATTTAATTGGGTATGTTTCTCCAATAAGTAAAAATGAAGAAGAGTCAAACCCATTATCTAAACTAAGCACAGCAAAAGCAGGCAAGATAGGTGTGGAGAAAGCTAAAGATGCAATTTTAAGAGGTAAACTAGGTAGTAAGAATATTGAAGTTAATGCCAGTGGACGAGAAATTAGAGAACTTGATCGAGTAAATAGTATTCAAGGAAAATACATACAGCTTACAATTGACTCAGAGTTGCAAAAATTTTGTTATGAAAGACTAAATGGGCTTAGCGGAAGCGTCTCTGTTATTAATGTTAAAAATGGTGAATTTTATGCATTGGCATCCTCACCATCATATGATCCAAATATATTTAGTAAATCTATTTCAAATGAAACTTGGGAAAATCTCTTATCAGATAAATATAAACCACTGATTAATAAATCGATATCCAATCAATATCCTCCTGGATCAACCATAAAACCATTTGTTGCACTTGCAGCTTTAGAGTCAGGAGTTTCTCATAAAGAAACTTTTTTTTGTGATGGAAAACACCTAATAGAAGATACTAGTCTCGAATCAGGATACAAAACATTTCATTGCTGGAAGAAGGAAGGACACGGAAATGTAGATATGACAAGGGCCATAAAGGTATCTTGTGATGTTTACTTTTATCAAATTGCAAGAAGAATAGGAATTAATAAAATCGCTGAGGTTTGTAAAAGATATGGGTTAGGAGAAAAAGTTTTCAAATCTCTTTATGAAGAAAAAAGTGGAGTAGTTCCAAACAAACAGTGGAAATTAGAAAATCTTGGTAGTAGATGGATGGTAGGAGAAACATTATCTGCTGGTATAGGCCAAGGATATTTTTTAACAACTTCAGCGCAGTTATCTCTTGCGTTAGCTCAATTAATTAACAATGGAATAAGGCTTAGCCCAAAATTGATATATGATAATGAAACTTCAAATATTTATAATGAGCGAATTATTGCAGATCCTAGATATCTAAAAATTATTAAAAATGCATTATACGAAGCTACAAATGCTCCTGGTGGGACTTCCTATAGATCAAGAATTATCGGTAAGTATAAAATGGCAGGTAAAACAGGCACATCTCAAGTAAGAGCAATATCAATTAAAGAAAGAGAGGAAGGTTTAATAAAAAATAAAGATTTGCCTTGGGAAAAAAGAGATCATGGTCTTTTTATCGGATACGGTCCAACTACAGATCCTAAGTATGCAGTTTCTGTAATTGTTGAACATGGAGGCAGTGGATCTGGATCTGCAGCTCCAATTGCATCAGATATATTCAAATATTTATTTGAAAAAAAACTCATTTTAAAAAGAAACGAAATTTTTAATGTTTAATCAAAATAACTTTTATAGTGCAGTCTTTGCCAAACTAAAAGGTATAAATTACCCTCTACTTGGTTTAATAATTACATTATTTTTTGTGGGTTTGGCTGCATTATATAGTATTTCAAATGGAGACTTTAACTCGTGGCCATTGAAGCACTCTCAAAGATTTATACTTGGATTAATCATCTTTTTTTTAGTCATATTCTTTGATCTAAGGTTAATATTTGGTTATGCGTATGTAATTTTTTTCCTGAGCATTATATCTTTAGTGATCATTCCTTTTTTTGGAATTGAAAGTAACGGTGCTACTCGATGGATTAATATAGCTGGTATAAGTCTACAACCATCTGAGTTTGTTAAATATACATTAATCTTAGCTCTAGCTAAGTATTTTCATTCAATAAATAACGATAGTAGTTTCATTAAGACTCTTATTATCCCACTGATCATCACTATAGTTCCAGTATTGTTAGTAATTACACAGCCAGATTTAGGTACAGCTCTCATAATTTTACTTGGCGGAATAAGCATTTTTTGGATCTCAGGTTTAAATTATAAATATTTTATAGTAGGCGTATTTTCAATTTTATGTTCTTTACCAGTTTTGTGGCAATATCTCAAAGATTATCAGAAAGATAGAGTGCTCACTTTTTTCAATCCTGAACGTGATCCTCTTGGAAATGGATACCACATAATGCAATCAAAAATTGCTCTTGGCTCTGGTGGTCTTTTTGGGAAAGGTTACATGGAAGGTACTCAGAGCCATCTAAATTTTCTTCCTGAAATGCAAACAGATTTTATATTTACAATGTTAGGTGAGGAATTTGGTTTCATAGGGACATTAATATTATTATTAATATATGCTGCCTTAATTATGATTTCTATTCGTCTTGCACTAAAAAGTCGTAGCTTATTTAGTAAATATTTATCTTTAGGAGTATGTAATGTATTTTTCATTTACGTTTTTGTAAATATTGGAATGGTTACAGGCTTGCTTCCAGTAGTAGGAGTTCCACTTCCATTTATATCCTATGGAGGGAGTTCGATGTTAGCAGTTATGTTTGGGTTTGGACTTTTAATGAATTGTTATATCAATCGAAATATCATAATTGAGAAAACAAATTATTAAAAATTATTGTTTCGTAAAGTAATCCTCCTGGCTGCTTTCACGATAAACATCAGTTGTTGCGCAGTGTAAAGCGCCGCCAAATGGATAAGCATCCCTGAAAGGAACTGGAACAACTTCGAAATTTAACTTATCTAGTTGATCCATCTGGTGAACTTCGGTTTCTTCGACGCAAACTGTTTTTGGATCTAACATAAGAACGTTCATACTTAGCCATACGCTTGAATAGCATAATGGAGGAGGAGAATTGTGAGCGGGTCTAGCGGCATCGACTATTTCCCAGTCATTATCATGAAAAATTTTTCTTTGTTCATCAGGTAGTCTTCTTTCAGGATTATTTAATATCAATCCTGGCCTCAATGGCGTAAATGTAGCGTCAATATGTGTAGGAAAAGGATCAGTTGGGAAATTTAGTACATGAATACGTTGGTTTGGAAAGTGTCTTTTAACCCAATCAATGCCTTTTAAATTCGTTGTGAACCCGTGTTGAATAAATAAATCTTTGCCCATTCGTAATACATCGGCTGCATCAAATAGTGGTTCTTCTTCAGTGGTAACAAACTTTTTATCGGCAACCCATTCGAATCTTTGTTCTATTGTTATTTCATCTGCAAGGTAATTATCCCTGTATGATTTATTCGTTAACCTTGGTTTTGGAGCAGTTTCCCATTTCATTTCTGGGTCTTGGTCAAAAAAACTTTGTAATAGCGGTCGATAACATAAATATTCAAACCATCTTGAACGAAAGGACATCGTAGCTTCCAGCATCTCACTACCTAAAGTAAGTATAACATCTCGAGGAGGCATACAGCCAAACATTGTTTCTATGCTCCAATCTGGGGTACCAATTTTTTGATTGAAATTTAGCGGGGATGGACGATCTACTTTTATTCCTCTTTTTTCTAAAATATCAGAGAAATTATCCAGTAAATAATTTGCTCTATCAATTGTATGCTGTGGCCTTGGTCCAAATTGACCTTTCATGTCAGAGTCTTCAGGAATTTTCGGAGCCATTGCAGGTTCAACTGGAGCAATGCAACAATTATCTGCTCTTCCAACAATTATGTGTTTTAGAGGATCCCACTCATTCCATGAATTTACTATTTTCACCATTTCAAATTTTTTTTATCAAATTAAATAATGGCTTGAATTCAAACTAAATTGAAAGTAAGAGTCAAGCGATTTCATTATCTAGGAGTTATTTTGACTAGTAATATTAATCAATATGATGTTGCAATTGTTGGTTTCGGACTAATTGGACAAATCTGTGCAAAAGTATGTAGCCAATACAATCTTAGAACACTAGTTATTGAGTCAAAATCGGACACTGAGTTTTCCTCAAAAGCCGTATCATTCGATGATGAAAGTTTACGTTTACTGGAAAATGTTGGTTTATACGATACTCTTAAAGTATTTTTAAATAAACCAGATTTTACTGACATTGTGCTAACTAATGGAAAAGTGATCCAACGTAATCCAGTATTATACACTGATAATGACTTTCCTTCCGTTTGTACTTTTTTTCAGCCAGAGATTGAAAAAATAATAAGTGAAAAATGCAAGGCTGATGAAAATATAGATTTACTATTTGATAACGAACTAATTAACTTTAGTTTAAATGATAATAAAGTGGGGCTGGATACAAAAAGTGGTAGCAAATCAAAACATTTTGAAGCCCTTTACCTAATTGCATGCGATGGCACAAATTCTTTTGTAAGAAATAAATTAGACATTGAGTCCGTTGACCAAAGATACTCAAAAAATTGGCTTCTTGTCGATATATTGCTAAAGAATGAAAATAGTTTAGAAAATGTTTTCAGACAAATTTGTGATGATAAAAGACCTACTTCTTATATCTCTCTTTCAAAAAGAAGACATAGGTTTGAATTTCAATTACTAACAGGTGAACAACACCAAAAAATTATTCAAAAAAATAATATCCAAAACTTAATTTCAAAATGGATAGAGCCTAATCAGTACGAGATTGAAAATATATCTATTCAAAATTTTAGAGGATCTTTTGCTAATACTTTCCAGAAAAACAATGTTTTTTTAATAGGTGATACTGCTTACCAAATGCCGCCCTATGCAAGTCAAGGTCTAAATACTGGAATTAGAGATATATTAAATCTAATATGGAAAATTAATTTGGTTGTTAATTTTAATTGCAGCAAAAATCTTTTACTTTCTTATGATTTAGAGAGAGCTCAACCAATAAAGCAAACAATAAAATCGTCTATTGCACTTGGACAATTGATTGACTCACTATCTATGGCATTTCAGAGAAATATGCCATTGGAGGAGGCAATCGCCCCTGAGGCCAGAGACCAAGCATTTGGGAGAAATAATAATATTGAAGAAAAGGAATCAAAAAAAGGTATTTTTAGTCATTCACAGAGTGAAATGATCATTAACAGAAGACTTTCTAATAGAGAGATTACTGATAAACAAGGTATTGCTTGCTTAGATAAAATGATTGGGAACTGTTTTGCAATATTTTCGAAAAAAGATGTAAGAAATGAGTTAGCAGAGGATATATATAAAAAATTAATTAAACTAAATTTTAAATTTATTTTTGACTATTCTAATTTTAATATCGGCCCCGAATTATCCGATTATTTAGAAGCAGGGGAAATAATTATTAGACCAGATAAAAAGATCTATGGACTTGCATCTAAAGGGTTAAATATTAATAAACTTGTATCTGAGCTATTAATGCAGATTGAATAGAATCATCCCCGTGCAGATGCATAAAATAATGTTGTATAAATGTGACATTTTTGAAAATATTATGAAAAATCAAATAAATTCAATTACTTAAATTATAAAAGAAACTTGTTTTACCACATTTAGAATATAGTGTTCACTTATGTACTAAATATAGTACTGCTATCTAAATAAACATAACGAGGGGGAAAGTTATGATTAGAAACGCACAGAACGCGATAAAGGCTCTAACCAGTCTTGGTCTTTCACTGCTAGCTTTGGGTATTGTTATTGGCCTACTTAGCGGAGGAAGCATCCCATTTGTTGGCAATATAGCTAGCAATATCGTATCTCTTGTGAACCAGTTAGGAAATGCCGGAGTTGTTGGATTAATTGCTGTTGGTGTTATTCTTTGGTTATTTAGAGATTAAACATGTTATCGCTTCCCATGTTTAAGCATGGGAGGTGGTAAAAAATTAGAATATGATCTCAAGAATTAAGCAAATACTTAGAGAAATCATTGATTTTGGGTTATTGTTGATAGCAATAGCTATAATTTTGGAAGTACTCTTTGGACCATCATCACCTTTTTTAGGAAAAAATATTACTCAGAACTTGGTAGGTCTGATTAACCAACTAGGAAGTGAGGGTGTTGTGGGCATTATTTCTGTAGCAATCATTATATATCTTTGGAATAGACTTCAAAAATAATAAGTAAAACTAACATTTTTCTTGCTCATTTAGTAATTTTAATAGACCCTATGCCTCTGTTTATTTCAAATTGGAGGAAATTTAGTGAAAAATTTAAAATTATTAATAATTGGATTGGCAATAAGTGCCATATCCACAATGGCATTTGCTGACGGTCATTGGTCAAAAATTAGAATTGGGACGGAAGGTGCTTACGAACCATGGAACTTTACAGATGCATCAGGAAATCTCGTTGGTGCTGAGTTAGATCTTGCAAGAGATCTATGTAAAAGAATGAATGCTGAATGTGAGTTCGTTCAACAGGACTGGGATGGAATCATTCCTGCGTTAGTGAATGGGAAATATGATGTGATCATGGCAGGTATGTCAGTAACTGAAGAAAGAAAAAAAACAATTAGTTTTTCTAAAGCTTACATGACAGAACCAGCTAGATTTTTCACACTTAATAGTTCACCATTAAGCACTTTTACTTCAGCAAAAAACTTAAATCTTGATGATGATAGTAGTGCTACTTCTGGTACTATAAGTGCGTTAAACAATGCAATGAAAGGCATGAATATTGGAGTAACTGTTGCGACAATCCACGAGGATTTTGCAAATAAATACTTAGATTCAAACTTAAAGGTTTATCCAACACAAGACGAAATGAATCTTGATCTTGCGGCTGGTAGAATAGATGCGATGTTATGTGATGTCGGAACAGCAGAAGCATTTATGGAAACGTCGGGTGGTTCTAATGTAGTAACTTTTGGTCCAAATGTATTTGGAGGACTTTTAGGTGAAGGTGTTGGCGCAGGTATCAGACAAGGAGACGCTGATCTTAAAGCGATGTTTGATAAAGCAATAACTGATGCGGCTGCAGATGGAACAATTTCTAAAATATCAATGCAATGGTTTGGTAAAGACCTAGCACCGTAATTTTGAAATTTATAACTTTAAAAAACGGCTGACTAATACTCAGCCGTTTTTTTTTATATAAATAAATATGTTTGAAGTATTTTCCTTTGGTTCATCTGGATGGGGAGATGAGATGCTTATGGGCGCACTGATGACAGTTCTTGTAAGTGCGTCATCTTTACTTTTAGGTATACTAATAGGAATTATTTTTGCTGCATGTAAACTATCAAATATTTTTATTCTAAAAATAGTTGCAAATACATACACAACAATAATAAGAGGCATACCTGAGCTTTTAGTCATATACCTTCTTTTTTTTGGTGGCAGCGGCGCAGTTATGTATATTGCTAAAATTTTTGGATATGATGGCTATATTGAACTAAATGCATTTACAATTGGCACAATTGCTGTCGGTGCAATTTCAGGGGCTTATTCTACAGAAGTCATTCGAGGTGCAGTTAACTCCGTTCATAAAGGGCAGTTTGAAGCAGGTAAAACACTTGGATTAAATGGATATGGTCTCTATGGAAGAGTAATATTCCCACAAGTTGCAAGAATTGCACTGCCAGGTATTGGTAATGTATGGCAAATCACACTTAAAGATACCGCACTCATTAGTGTTACAGGGTTGGTTGAAATTATGCGACAGTCGCGTATTGCCGCAGGCTCGACACATGAACCATTTATATTTTATACGGCTGCAATTATTCTGTATTTGGTAATTACCAGGCTTTCTAATATTTTATTTGATAAGGCTGAAAATACTTACTCTAAAGGTTTTGTATCTAAGGAGGCGCTATGAGATTTGAATTAATGTATGAGTCATTTTTCAAAATAATTGAGGGCATTCCTCTTACATTACAAGTGGTTTCTATTTCAACAGTTCTCGGACTAGCATTAGCAATAATCGTGGCATTGATGAGAATTTCTGGCAAAAAATCAATGTCAATTCCTGCATATTATTTTGTCTATTTAATTAGGGGGACACCTCTGTTACTGCAGTTGTATTTTGTTTACTATGGTCTTGGTCAATTTTCATTTATTCGAGAGAGTATATTGTGGCCAATTTTAAAAGAGCCATATTGGTGTGGAATCATTACACTGACTATCAGCACCGGTGCTTACTCCTCAGAAATAATTCGTGGAGGTATCCTGTCTGTGTCAAAAAATTTTATAGAAGCATCCGGAGCATTAGGACTGAATAAAATTAAGACATTTTTGCTCATTACATTACCTATTACTGTACGACAAGCATTGCCAGCTTATGGTAATGAGTTGATATTAATGGTTAAAGCCAGTTCATTGATTTCAATTATCACGCTCATGGAAATTACTGGAATAGCTCGAACTATAATCTCAAAAACCTATGCACCTGTTGAAATATTTTTAGTAGCGGGATCAATATATTTAATTATCAACTTCATTATAGTTTTAGCTGTTGGGTTAGCGGAGAGAAAATTAGGAACAGTTAAAGCTAATTAATTACTTTTTGGAAGGCATATTCAGTTGTATTGCTTATGTCATTTAACCTTCTTTTTTTCGACATTTTTTTATAATTTAATTTTTTATACATTTTGTGAGCTTCCTTGAATCTAGTATCAGTCCATAGCACTATCTTTCTTTTTTTATATTTCTTTGCAATACTCTCAATCCTTAACATTAGTTTTTTTGCCAAGCCTCTCATTCGATAATTTTTATCTATATATAGCTTATGTATTTCTAAGTTATTTTTTTCATGTGGTAGATAGCCCATGCATCCGATAATTTTATTTTTATCAACATATACCCAGAACTTTCCTTTTTTATTTTTAAAGTAAGAATAGACATTTCTTAACTCTGGAGAATCGTTGTCTACATCTAGGTAGCAATTTTTATAATCTTTAAAACATCTTTTGATTAAGTAGATTATTTGATTTCCGTCTTTATTTCTTGCTAGTCTTAGTTGCATAATGCTAGATTATATAATTCTATGAGCTTTTTTCATAATAAAAGAATATGGGTTACGGGCGCTTCATCTGGTATTGGTCGATCAGTTGCAATTAAGTTATCAAAATTAGGTGCAGAAGTAATATTAACTGCGCGAAATAGAGATAAATTAGAGAAAGTAAAAAAAGAATGTGGAAATGCAAAAGCACATATTTTTGATCACGATCTCTCAAAATTGGAAACCATTGACGATTTAGTAAATAGAGTTACTCGTGAGGTGGGTTCAATAGATATACTCTTTAATAACGCAGGAGTATCTGCATATTCTGCAGCAAATGAAACAGATTTTAATGTGTATACACAAGTTATGAATCTAAATTTTCTCTCTGTTGTTAAATTAACCAAGTGTTTGCTGCCACAAATGATAGCAAATAAAAAAGGTCAGATAGTAACGAACACCAGTTTGTCTGGAAAATTTGGATCAAAAAAAAGAACTGTTTATGCTTCATCAAAACATGCATTGCACGGTTTTATGGACTCGCTTCGAGCTGAAGTTCATGAACATAATATTAAAGTTAATACTGTTGCTCCGGGATTTGTTAATACTGAGATAGGTATGAAAGCCTTAACTGGAGACGGCACTCCTTATGGCGCTAATGATAGAGGCCATGAAAGTCAAGGTATGGATTTGGATAAAGCCTCAGAAATGATTATTAAATCAATAGAGACAAATAAAAGAGAAGCTTATATTGTTCCTAGAATAAGCTTTCCAAAAATAGCATTATATATATCAAGATATTTCCCTGGATTAGGGGCTATTATTGCTCGTAACTATAATGAAGAGGATAATGGCTGATTATTGATTTTTTAAATATTCAACAAGAAATTTCATACTGTCAATGCCCCAATACATTTCATCATCGGTGTAAAATGTTGGCACTCCAAACGCTCCTTTATTAATAGCAAATTCAGTATTCTCTCTTAATTTATTTTTAATTTCATCACTTGTAATTCCTTCAGCAAAACTATTTGCATCCATTCCAGATTCAGTGGCGACTTGGGTCAGAAGTTCCTGATCATTAAGATTCATTGCTTTTGTCCAAATAGACTCAAACATAACTTGCATGTAATTTTCTAAAATATCATTTTTTTGGGCTAAGACCGCCCCTCGCATGTGAGGCACTGTTAATATTGGAAAATAGGGATTCATCTTAAATGGAATATTGAGTGTTTTTGTCCAACGCGTAATATCTTTAAACATATATTCCCCCTTTTTTTGCACAGTTGCAGGCGGTTGATTTCCTGTAGCCTTAAATATGCCTCCTAACAGAACAGGCATAATTTCAATTTCAGCTCCTTCGTCTTTAATTACTTTAAGATTATTGTAGGCTAGGTAGGAGTAAGGACTTCCAAAATCAAAGCAAAATGTTACGTTTTTAGACATATATAATGATATAAATATAAACAATTAGATCAAATAGTAAAATGAAGATTGTAGTAATAACCGGTGAAGAGTCTGGCGATAAATTAGCCGCATCAGCCATAAAAGAACTAAAAAAAATTTCAAATGAGCCTCTTAAAATTTTTGGTATTGGTGGAAGAGCCCTTGAAAAAGAGGGTATTCAAAAATTTTTTGATATATCAGAAATTAACGTGATGGGATTAATTGAAGTTATTCCTAAGATATTTAAAATAAATCGCATAATAAAATCAGTGGTTAATCAAATTATTGAACTTGATCCTGATATTATTTTCACAGTTGATAGTCCGGATTTTACATTGAGAATTGCTAAACGGATAAAAAAACGAAACAATAAATTAAAAATTCTTCATTATGTAGCTCCTAGCGTTTGGGCATGGAGGCCTGGACGTGTCCATACAGTAAAAAAATCAGTAGATCACTTGCTGACAATTCTACCCTTTGAGAAGAAAATATTTGAGAAATATGAAGTGCCGACAACTTTTGTAGGTCATCCGATAACAGAGATAAATATTGAAAACTTTAAAAAGAATCAAATTACTGAGGGAGACAGAGAAGTTTTCTTAATTTTACCAGGAAGTAGAAAAAAGGAAGTTGTATCTCTTTTACCAATTTACTTAGAAGTAATAAGAGCCATGAAGTTAGATGACAAGTATGAGCTTGTAATGCCACTTACAAAAGAAATGACTTTTTATGTAGAAGATTTCTTAAGTCAATTCAATTTACAAAATAGAATAAAAATAATTCTAGATGAGCATATTAAATACTCTTATTACTATCATGCAAAACTTGGCATTGTGACCTCAGGGACTGCAGCTCTAGAAGTTTCATATTTTAATACACCATATGTGACAGCATACAAATTCAATCCTGTAACTTATTTTATACTGCAATTCCTTATTAAAACTAGAATGGGTAATTTAATTAATATTATACAGGGGAAGTTTGTCATTCCTGAGCTGCTACAAAGTAAAAGCAATAAAGATAATATTACGTATTATTTAAAAAAATTTTTAGATGATAATGATTACCTTCAAGAAGTTCTATCAAATGCAAGTGAAGCTACTGCGAAACTCAAATCTCAAAGCACACCAAGTATAATGGCAGCAGAAAAAATTATTCAGATAGTTAATGAAAAATAATTCTAATTATACTGAAATTGAGTCAAAAGCTTTATGGTACTTACAAAGATACGCATCAAGCTCAGAAAACTTGAGAAATTATCTAAGACGAAAAGTTAAAGATAGTCATTTAAGTATTAACTCAGAAGAAATTATCAATGAAATAATTTTTTCATTAGAAAGACAAAAAATTCTTAATGATCAACTATTTTCTGAGAGCAAAATCAGGAATTATCTAAATAAGGGTTGGTCACTAAAAAAAATTGAATTCAAACTTAAGGAACTATACGTAAAGGATAATATAATTATTGACGCAATACAGAACATTAGAAATTCAGGTAAAAATATTGATCTTATAGCCGCTTGTAGGTTAGCAAAAAAGAAATCTATAGGACCTTATAGGAAAAATGAACTTACAGAAAAAATAAAAATGAGAGAGCTTGGAGTTTTGTCAAGAGCAGGTTTTTCATATAACATCGTAAAGAAGATATTATTTGAAATGAGCAAAGAGGAGCTAGAAGATATTTATGATCAAAGATAAAACAATTATTGTTACAGGTGCCGCAAGAGGCTTGGGACAGAAATATGCCCTTGAATTTGCAAAAGCAGAAGCGAATATCATTTTTGCAGATATATCCGATTGTTCTGAGACAGAGAAAAAGGTGAGCGAAGTTACAGATAAGTTTTTAAGTCTAAACCTCGATGTAACAGATATTAACTCATGCAACAATATGATGGCGAAGGCTGTTGATAAATTTTCTAAAATAGATGTGTTGGTAAATAACGCCGCACTATATGGAGCATTAAAAAGCTCACGATTTGAAGATATTGATCCAGATCAATGGGACAAAGCGATGAATGTTAATGTCAAAGGACTTTGGAATTGCTGCAGAGCAATATCTCCAATAATGAGAGAAAACAAAAGTGGCTCAATAATAAATATCGCTTCTCTAGCAGCTAAATTCGGCATGCCTTACGCCGCAGATTACGCCACATCAAAAGCTGCCGTGATTGGACTAACTCGGGTTATGGCGAGAGAAATGGGAAAAGATAATATTCGTGTGAATGCAGTAGCGCCATCTATGGTAAGAACCGAGTCGGCAAAGGAATTTTTAGGAGAAAAAGCAGAACGCGGTTTTGAGGTTATTTCTAAAGGGCAGATATTACAAAAGACACTTGAAGTTGATGATATATATGGAACTGTTCTTTATCTTGCAAGTGATCAAAGTAAATTTGTTACAGGACAAACCCTGATGGTAGATGGAGGCAGTGTGCTTCTGTAAAGAATGAAAAAGAAAAAAAGTAAATTAAAAAGTAATCCTATTGCAAGACAGTTAAGGACAGATAAGTTTAGACCAAAAAAGGTCGCAAATAAAAAAAAACTTCATGAAAAAAAAAGAATAAAAATTAGATTATGACAACCGTTTCAGAGGCCGTAAACAATCGCCAATCAGTAAGAGCTTTTACAAAAAAGCAGGTATCGAATGAAATACTAGAAAGCCTAATTTATAAGTCTTCCAGATCCCCATCGGGAGGCAACTTACAGCCATGGAGAATATTTATAATAAATGGGAACTCGATGAAACGTTTTCTTGAATTTCAGGATAAATGGAAGGGCACAGACACACCTGAATACCCAATTTATCCTGCAAAACTAAAAGAGCCTTATAGAACTTCACGGTTTGAAGTTGGTGAACAGTTATACGGTTCTATTGGAATTGAAAGATCAGATTCGCAAGCAAGGGTAGATCAAATGCTTAAAAATTTCACTTTTTTTGGAGCACCAGCAGCATTATTCTGTTTTGTAGACCGCCAAATGAACCAACCTCAGTGGTCAGATCTAGGAATGTTCCTACAGACATTTATGCTACTTGCTCAAGAAGAAGGAATTGATACTTGTGCACAGGAATCTTGGTCACTTAGGCAGAAAATGGTATCTGAATTTGTTGAAGCTGACTCTGATCTCATGTTATTCTGTGGTATGGCAATTGGATACAGAGATGTTTCCTCGCCATTAAACAATTATAAAACGAATAGAAGACCAGTTGATAGCTGGTGTAAAATTATAGATAAGTGACAGAAAAAAAATTTTTTAAATATGATGATAGGAAAATTGCTTACGTAGATGAAGGCGAGGGAGATCCTATAATCTTTTTTCATGGAAATCCCACATCTTCTTTTTTATATAGAAATATAATTAAGAATCTTAAAAACCAGTACAGATGTATTGCAGCTGATATGTTGGGCATGGGTGACTCAGATAAGTTGGAAAATTCAGGTCATATGTCTTATACCTTTGAATTACATTATAAATATTTGTCAGAATTTATTAGAAGCTTAGAATTAACTCAACCAGTTACACTAGTTGGTCAGGATTGGGGAGGACCTCTTGCTATTAAATGGGCAAGAGAAAATAATGATAATGTTCGAGGTATTTGCTATTTTGAAACTGTAATTGCGCCAATTAAGTCAGATGAAATGGTTGAGCCAACGAGAGGACTTTTTCTTATGATTAGATCTGAAAAAGGAGACAAAAAAGTTCTTGAAGAAAACTTTTTTGTAGAAAAAATGCTTGGAACTGATCCCATAGAACCATTAAGTGATGAGGTCATGAATGAATACAGGAAACCATTTATTAATCCTGGTGAAGATAGAAGACCAACATTAGATTGGCCTCGGCAAATTCCAATCGATAATGAACCAATTGATGTTTATAATGAGGTAAAAGATAATTTGAAATTTATGATGGAAACTAATTTGCCAAAGTTCCTCATAGTAGGTAATCCTGGAAGAATAATGCCAAAACCCTTAATCGAATTTTGTAGAAAATTTAAGAATCAAAAGGAGATGACCGTAAAAGGACACCATTTCCTTCAGGAAGAAGCACCAGACGAAATAAGTGATGGTTTAAAAGACTGGATAAGCTCAATCTAATTTATTTTTCTTCCGCATCGGGATATAACTCCATAGAAACTGGAGATGCACGACTACTTACTAATACAGTGGTACCTTGTTCTTCTAATGGAACCGCAGTCCTTATTGTCATTCTATAAATCCCAAATAGACCCAAACTTGTGTGTATAAGAAATAGGTATATCCAAAATCCAGAGGCGCCGATAACGTCAATCACAATTCCCCCTATGACGGGTCCTAATGTAAGGCCAATACCGCCTGCCAGTTGAAGGCCAGAGCTTGCTGCAACCATTTCCCTTTTTGACAAAAAGTCATTTGTATGCGCGATCGAAAGTGCATAAAGAGGCACAGTCAGACCTCCAAATATGAAAGTAATTGCCACGAGAACTGAGAAAGTATTACCAAAAATAAGAGCTAAAATAGAGAAGATACCTGCTAAAAAAGCAACAATTACGATAATTGTTCTTCTGTCATACGTATCTGATAAATAGCCGATAAGATACTGATTGAGTGCTCCTCCAATAATAAATGTAAACATAAAAATTGATACTTGCTCAATTGATAGTCCACTTTTTAAACCATATATGGTTCCGATACCCCAAAGAGTTCCATGAGCTAAGCCTGTCATCATAGCAGCAATCACTCCAAGCGGTGATGCTTCGTAAAGCTGTTTGATGTTCAAAAACTCCGTAACACTGAAATCTGGTTGTTTACTTACAACAATTAATATTGGTACGAGAGAAATGGAAATTAGAATTGAAACAAGCATAAATAAGGATGCAGTTTCTGGGTTAGCTATATTTAGAAATAACTGACCTACTGCACTTCCAGCCATACTAACCATCATATAAATAGATAGAGCTTTACCTCTATTATTATTTTCTGATAGGTCATTGATCCAACTTTCTGCAACGGTGTACATGCCTACAAAACACATTCCAGATATAAAACGCATTAAAAACCATCCAAAGAAACTTACATGAATTGAATGCAAGAGAATTGAGATAGAGGCTATTGATGCAAGCGCTGCAAACATTCTTACATGTCCGACACTTTTTATGCGACGGGGTATCAAGAGGGCTCCAGATAAGAAGCCAGCATAATATCCAGTAAGTATAATACCTGCTGATGCAGCTGAGTACCCTTCGATTGATGCCCTAACTCCAATCAAGCTACCTTGAAGCCCATTCGCAAGCATTATCATTGCAACACCGAAAAATAGGGCCCACGTTCCCTTAAGCAAGCTGTACATATTTAAAAATTTATGAAATTATTTCAAAGCCATCTTCTGACGGACTTCTTATAATCTAAGTAAACATTTCCGAATTCTTTTTCAAGATATTTTTCCTCTGGAATTATTACTCCATATGTTAATAGCGGTATTGATATAGCTGCACTAATTACATACCACCAGGAGTTGAATGCCAGTCCACAACTTAATAGAATTATAACCATTGCTAAATAAATTGGATTTCTTGAGTATTTGAAAGTTCCGCCAACAAACAATTGATTTTGAACTGATTTTGGGTGAGGGTTTTCTTCGTTGTCAGAAAATATTTTTAAGGTGTAAATAGCCATTAAAAAAGAGGAAACAGCAATAATTAATCCGATGATTAATACTATCATGCTTCCTTTAAAGAGAGGCAAATGTATAAAAAAACTGTCAAGGAGGCTTGATGCTATCAACCCAATCATTAGGGCATAAGGAGGAAAAAACGTTGTCCTAGCGCCTTGGGCTCTGACAGGTTTTATAGGATCTTTGTTGTTTGTCATATTTATGTTTAATTAATTGAATTATTTAATTTTTTAAGTTAAACCCACCCTAAATTATTTGACAAGTATAAATTATGTTTAAGAAAAGACAATCAGTACAACAAGTTGAAGAGAGCAATGAACTAGCCCCTAAATTTGATGATAATGGTTTGATAGTTGTTACAACAGTTGACTACAGAACTAATGAAATTTTAATGACAGGTTTTATGAATGAAGAGGCACTTGAAAAAACTATTACATCAAAAGAAGCTTTCTACTTTAGCAGAAGTCGAAATGCATTATGGCATAAAGGAGCTAAAAGTGGATATACTCAAAAAGTAAAGGAAATCCTAATTGATGATGATCAAGATGCCCTTTGTTTGAAGGTTGATATAGGAAAAAATGGCGCTAGTTGTCATGTTGGTTATAAGTCTTGTTTTTACCGCGAAATTGACTTAGAAGATACTGCAAATAAGTCTGGATTAAGGTTCACAACAGAAGAAAAAGTTTTTGATCCTGATGAAGTTTACGGAGATGAACCAAATCCAACTAAATTATAAAGGAAAATAAAATGGCTGTCCCAAAGAGTAAGATATCGAATTCTAAAAGAGGCATGAGAAGATCTCATTTACGTCTAAAGGGAAAAAATTTTATTGAAGATAAAGAGTCTGGTGAAATGAGACTTTCTCATCACGTTGATATGACAACTGGCACTTACAATGGAAAGAAAATCTTTACACCAAAAGCAGAAAAATAATTTAACCCCAACAAAGATCTTCCTTAACTAGCATCATACCGTTTTCATAAACAAGTCCATTTTTTCTATCATTAGCTATAAAGCAAGGTCCATCGAGATCTATAAAATCTGCGTGTTCATATAGCGGTAATAATGGCAACATTGATAAGGAACTGGAGACCATACATCCAAGCATGATTTTTAGATCTAACTTTTTTGCTTCTTTGATTATTTTTACTGCTTCTGAAAGGCCGCCAGATTTGTCGAGTTTAATATTTATCGTATTATATTTATGAGCCATTTTTGCCAAATCAGAACTGTCATGAAATGACTCATCTGCACATATAGAAACAGGAAAATTTAATCCCTTTAATTCATTGTCATTTTCAGATAACAGTGGTTGTTCTATTAAATCAATCTTTGTTTTTACAAATAAATCAGCGTTTGATTTTAAATCATCAATATTGAATGCCTCGTTAGCATCAACAATTATTACTTTATTTGGAGAAAGCTCTCTTGTTTTTGTTAAGATTTCGTGAAGATTGTTTTTATCAACTTTTAATTTTAATGTTGGAAATTCTTGATGATTACTAATGTCCTCTATCATTTTTTCTGGCTCATCTAATACTACGGTATAGCTACCAGGTAATGTAGTTGGCTTTGTTACTCCCATTAATTTCCAAATCGAGGTATTTTTCATTTTACATTCGAGATCCCACATCGCACAGTCAATTGCATTTCTTGCCGCCCCATTTTTTAAGAAACGATCGAGATTAGTTAAGTTGATATTACCTTCTTCAATGTCAGGTTTTAAATTCTGAATTTCCGACGTTACACTATCAATAGTTTCATCATACCTTTTATAAGGAACGCACTCGCCATAACCATAGAAATTATCAGTTCCTATCTTTACTTCAATTGTTTCAGCTGTAGTTTTAGAGCCTCTAGAAATATTAAATGATTTATTTAAATCCCAAGATATATGCTTTATCTGAATATTAGACATTAATGTTTCAAATTTTTTCAATAATTCGAATGAATGGATCAAGGCTGTCTTGTAAAGGGTCTAAACATGGTAAGCCATATTCTTTTGATAATCTGTCCTTATGATCATTTGCCTCAGATTTACAATTAGAAGTATTAAGTGCGATACCAATGCATTGAATTTGCTTATTAGTAAGTTTACCATTTTGTATTGTCTGATCGATAACCTCTTTAATGCTCGGTAAAGGTGTATCCACACCCCTCATATTAGTTCGTGTTGGTTCATGACATACAACAAATGCATCTGGTTGGCTTCCATGAAGCAATCCAAGTGAAACTCCTGCGAATGAAGGATGAAACAGAGATCCCTGGCCTTCAATAATATCCCAGTGATTATCATCATTGTCAGGCGATAACCATTCGACTGCTCCTGAGATAAAATCAGAAACAATAGCATCAATTGCAATGCCACTTTCTGCAATTAAGATACCAGTTTGTCCAGTTGCCTTGAAAGATGCATCTTTTTGATTGCTCTGCATCGCTTTTTCAATTGCAAGTGCTGTATATTTCTTTCCCACAGAACAATCTGTTCCAACAGTAAGGAGTCTTTTACCTGATCGTTTTCCTCCTTTTCCTGTCTGAAATTGTTTATCACTAAACCGTAAATCATGAAGTTGAACATTATTTCTTTTAGCCGCTTCTGCAATTTCACCAAAAGAAGATAGTCTTGAATGCATTCCGCTGGCAACATTCATTCCAGATGATATTGCATTAATTATAATGGATTTCCATTCTTCAGGCATAACTCCCCCGGCATTCACCACGCCAATAACAAATGTCTTAGCACCATTCTTAACAGCTTCTTCTATACTCATTTCCTGTAAACCTAAGCTAGATTTGGCATTTGGAAGGCTCATTTGACCGATACACCAATCTGGACGCCAGTAATTTACTCCTGCAGCAGTCTTTATTGCCAAATCATCTTTTGCATCTCCAAGAAATAATAAATATGGCTTTGATATCATGTTAATAAGTTAATGTTTGAGTGGGGATAAGTGTGCTTAATTCGTGTGGATAACTTTTTTGCATAAATAACCCCTTGTTTCAAAAAAAATACCTTCCTAGAATGATCGTTCGCAATGAGACGTTCATGCGTTTCGGGGTTCGACCGGCCCCAGAAAAAGCGCTAAAGTGAGAAAATTCTTGCTTTGGCGCTTTTTTGATGTATTTGATCCCCTTAAGCAATGCATTTTTAAATATTCTTAAAAAAATCTCAATGGCAAAGATCAAATATATCGAATTTAGCGGTACGGAGCACGAAATTGATGTTAGTAGTGGGCTGACTGTCATGGAGGGTGCGATTAAGAATAAAATACCTGGCATTGATGCAGATTGTGGCGGTGCATGTGCATGTGCTACTTGTCATGTATATGTAGCAAAAGAATGGATAGAAAAACTGCCTCCAAAAGAGGACTCTGAGGAAGATATGCTGGATTTTGCTTTCGACGTAAAAGATAACAGCAGGTTAAGCTGTCAAATTACTGTTTCTGATGAGCTAGACGGTTTAGTTGTTAATATGCCTGAGAAGCAGTTTTAAGACCCCTCAAGACTACAGTCTAAACTATTTTGTATCTCATTTAATTTATCAGTTTTTGAACCATCTCCTATGAACTGTCTCATTAACATAAGGCCATTATTAGAAGGAGAAACAACTATAAACCCATCATTTACCTTTGTTGGCATAGAATTAGGTCCAAACAAATAAATTTTAAGCTTGCCAAAGTTGTGCACGTTTTCATTTATTGTAGAAAAGTTATCAGTATTTTCTGAAAAGAACGATATCGACCAGTAAGACTCAGGCACTTCAGTTTCTATAACCAATGGAAAGTACGTAACGTCATAAACACATCCGCCATAAAGTATATCGGCGCTTGGTCTTATAACTTCAGTAAATTCTGAATCAGGTAAATCGCGAGCAAATGAATTATTAATCATATTTTGCTCTTCCCAATTTCTACCAATAAACTTCATCATTAAACTAGGTGTGTAGTAAATTATCAAGAGATGAAGTGAAAATCCAATGAGCACAAGTGCAAATAATTTTTTAATTAAATTACTCATCCTCACACTCCAATTTTTCAATAACTGGCAAATCTACTCTCTTTAATTTTGAGAAATATTCTTCACCTGGTAAATAAATTCTTAATGCGACGGAAAAACTCTCATCACTAGGTGTCCTAATCCAATTTTTTTCAGC
Source organism: uncultured Pelagibacteraceae bacterium (assembly GCA_902610585.1). Lineage (GTDB taxonomy): Bacteria > Pseudomonadota > Alphaproteobacteria > Pelagibacterales > AG-422-B15 > CACNXQ01. The sequence continues at coordinate 59,825 of CACLWE010000003.1, read as the reverse complement.
TACTTTTGAAATAAAACTATTGTCATTAGTTAAAAAAATATCAAACCCGCCATCGACATTGAAATCAATTATTTCACTATTTAAAGCATATATTTTTTCATTATTTTCAACTAAATAACCGTCCTCATTATAAACGGTGATACTCCACCATCTTGATTCAATATCATTTCCAAAAAGATGATAAGAACAGTTGCCTTGTAACTTTATCTCTTCAATATCATTATATGCATGGAAATATGCAGCTTCTGGCTTTGCCAATGCAAATGTTCCTCTCATTGCGACATTTGCTCTTGTATAAATATCTCTATTTTTATCGCCTGGAGATGGTAAAATCTGCCAATTGTCATTCTTGATGAATGCAAATTCTTCGTAAAGCTTGGCGGAAGCATAAGTAAAGGCTACAGCAATCAATATTACTGCAATTAAATATAATAGGTATCTGCGCAATAAAATCATTGTATAATCAATAAGTAATATTATTTATTATCATATAACAAGGAATAAATATATGTCTGAAACTATCAAGACTGATTGTCTAATTATTGGAGCGGGCCCTGTCGGTCTGTTTGCAGTATTTGAGTTAGGTATATTAGGACTAGACAGTCACGTTGTAGATAATCTTGACAAAATTGGAGGACAGTGTGCTGAGTTATATCCAGATAAACCAATTTACGATATACCTGCGCTGCCAGAGTGTACTGGATTATCATTAATTGAAAATTTACAAAAACAAATCAAGCCATTTAATACGCCGTTTCACCTAAATGAAAGAATTGATGAAATAATAAATACTGGCGACTTATGGAAACTTAAAACTACGGGCAATAAAGTTTTTGAAACTCCTAATATATTTATAGCTGGTGGCGTCGGCTCATTCGAGCCACGAAAACCACCAATTGAAAATGTATCTAAATATGAAAATAAAGGCATTCAATATTCGATACCTGATAAAAACTTTTATAAAGATAAAAAGATTATAATTTTTGGTGGAGGTGATAGCGCGCTTGACTGGACTGTTGAACTTTCAAAAATTGCTTCTCATGTAACATTAGTTCATAGACGCGATGAGTTTAAAGCAGCAAATCACACGGTTAATTTAATGAAACAACTTGTTAAAGAAGGTCAAGTTGACTTGATCACAAAAAATCAGATTAGTGATGTTAAGGGCAGTGATAGAGTTGAAAAAGCAATCATAAAAGATAATGACGGAAATGAAAAAATTATAGATTGTGACGAAATCTTAATTTTTTATGGACTTAAAATGGAGCTTGGACCTATTAATGATTGGGGCCTAAATTTGAATGAAAAACAAATTGAGGTAAATACGGAAAATTTTGAAACGAATTTATCAGGTGTATTTGCAATGGGAGACATTTCTTATTACCCAGGTAAACTAAAGTTAATTCTATCAGGCTTTCATGAAGCCGCCCTAGCAGCACAGAAAGCATTTATACGCGCTAGACCAGATGAAACGCTAACTTTTCGATACACAACTTCATCAAGCGATATTCAAAAAAAATTAGGTGTAAAATAATTGCTGCAAAAACTATACGATAAATATATTTGTCCGCATCTCATTAATTATGCGATGCAAATGAAACCATTCAGAAAACAAAGAGAAAAAGTAATACCCTTTGCGTCTGGTAGAATATTAGAAATAGGTATTGGTTCAGGATTAAATTTTAATTATTACAATAAAGCAAATGTATCTGAGGTGTTTGCTGTTGAGCCAGATGGCGTATTGTTGAAAAAAGCAAAACAAAATGCAGAATTAAACAATATAGATTTGAATATCCAACAACTTAAGGCTGAGGAGTTGCCTTTCGATAATAACTCATTTGATACAGTGATTAGCACTTACACAATGTGTTCCATTCCTGGCTTAGGCAGTGCCATGTCTGAAATAAAAAGAGTTATGAAACCAAACGCTAAATTTCTATTCTCTGAACATGGCAAATCTCCTGACTCAAATGTTTTGAAATGGCAAAAAAGAATGAACGGGATTCAAAAAAGGATAGCGGGCGGTTGTCATCTTGATGTAGATATTCCAAATGAAATAACGAAAGCAAATTTTAAAATAGATAAAATAGACAGCATGTATGTTCCCGGACCAAAATTTTTAAGCTATCATTACTGGGGCGCCGCTAGTCCGCTAAAATAAGTTATGTTGATGCGACAAACTTTGGATTATGTTTTTTCAAATGCTGAAAGAAATAATCCGAAATCTATACTGCAAACAATAGATAATTTTGTGTTAGAGAGTGGTCAATTCTTAATGAATGTCGGTCCAGAAAAAGGAGAAATTTTAAAAAACCATCTTTTAAAATCAGAACCAAATAATGTAATAGAGTTAGGAACTTTTATTGGATATTCAGCAGTATTAATCTCATCAACTATTGGAGAAAAAAGTCAATTAACTTCGATTGACTCAGACATTCACTCTATAGAAATAGCGAAAGAATTAATTAACTTTGCTGGACTAGCTCATAAAGTAGACTTGCTGCACGGAAGTGCTGAGGAAATAATACCAAAATTAAACTTCAATGCTGATTTTGTATTTATTGACCATGCGAAAAAAAAGTATCTTTCGGATTTAAAACTTTTGGAATCAAAGGGCATAATTGTCAAAAATTCTGTAGTATTTGCTGATAATGTTGGGATTTTTAAAGATGAAATGGCTGAATATTTCGACCATGTGAGAGAATCCGGGGAATATATGTCCCAAAATTTTAGCTCGAAATTAGAGTATAGAAATAATATATATGATGCAGTGGAAATATCGATTAAGAATTAATATCAATGGAAAATAGCAATCATTTTAATGTAATTGTAATTGGCGCTGGAATATCGGGTATAGGAGCTGGATATTACTTAAAAAAAAATTGTCCCAATAAATCCTTTTGTATTATTGAAGGGAGAGAGAATATAGGCGGTACATGGGACTTATTTAAATATCCAGGAATAAGATCTGACTCCGATATGTTCACACTCGGGTATGCATTTAAGCCATGGAAAGAGCAAAAAACAATTGCAAACGGACCTTCCATCTTGAGTTATTTAGAAGAAACAGTTGAAGAAAATAATTTACGCGAAAAAATAAAATTTAGTCACAAAGTCTTAAGCGCAAACTGGAATTCAGCAGAGCGAAATTGGGAAGTAAGAGCTGCTCATCATGAGCAAGAAATATTATTAACAGCAAATTTTCTATTCATGGGGACAGGATACTATAATTATGATGAAGGATACACACCTGAATTTGATGATCTAGACAAGTACGAAGGTAAATTAATACATCCTCAGAAGTGGCCTGAAAATTTTGACTACACAGATAAGAAAATGGTTGTTATCGGTAGTGGCGCAACAGCAGCAACTATAGTTCCCGAACTATCAAAAAAAGCTAAACACGTAACGATGTTACAACGCTCACCAACATATTATTTTCCAAGTCCTGATGAAGATAAATTTGCAAATTTTTTAAAAAAAGTTTTACCACAAAAAATGTCTTACACTCTTGTTAGGTTACGAAATGTATTCTTTCAGCAGCTTCTCTACAGAATTTGTAGATCATATCCAAAATATGTAAAACGAAAGCTCATAGATGGAGTTAAAGAATTATTGCCTAATCACGATATTTCAAAACATTTTACTCCGCGATATTATCCATGGGAACAGAGGATGTGTCTTATTCCTAATGGCGATTTGTTTGAGTCCATAAGAGACAATAGAGCGTCAGTCGTTACAGATCATATCGATAAGTTTACTAGCAAGGGAATAAAGCTAAAATCAGGGCAAAATATTGAAGCTGATGTTGTCGTAACTGCTACAGGCTTAAACTTACAATCTTTTGGTGGTGTCCAAGTTCATATCGACGGCAAATTGGTCGAGCCTTCTGAAACAATGACCTATAAAAGTATGATGTTCAGCGGTATTCCAAATTTCGTAAATTCTTTTGGTTATATTAATGCATCTTGGACCTTGAAAGCAGATTTAACCTGTGAATATGCTTGTAGATTAATTAATTATCTTGATCAGAATAACTACAGTCATTGTGTACCAAGGGTTCCAGTGGATGTGAAAGCTGAAAAAGATTGGCTCGCGACTGAGTTTTCATCAGGATATATACATCGAGCTATTCATTTATTCCCCCAACAAGGCAGCAGGTCACCATGGATCAATACACAAAATTATTTTAAAGATTTCTTTGGTATTAAATTTGGCCGACTAAACGACGATTCTATTCATTTTTCTTAAGCGTCAGCGGCTTTAGCCATTTCTCTCAGTTCGTATTTTAATATCTTACCTGTTGAAGTTTTTGGTAGTTCAGTAAAAACGACTTTTTTAGGACACTTAAAGCCAGCAAGAGTTTCTTTACAAAACGAAATAATATCACCTTCACTCACGCTATCATTTTGATCTTTTAATTCGATAAAAGCACATGGTGTTTCACCCCATTTTTCATCTGGTTTTGCAACTACTGCAGCAAATAATACAGATGGATGTTTATAAAGTGTATTTTCTATTTCAACTGATGAGACATTTTCACCACCTGAGATGATTATATCTTTGCTTCTATCTTTTATTTGAATGTAACCATTAGGATGCATTACAGCCAGATCACCTGAGTGAAACCAGCCTCCTGCCATAGCTTTATCTGTTTCTTCCTTATTTTTTAAATATCCCTTCATTACACAGTTACCGCGTATCATAATCTCACCTATTTCTTCACCGTCATTCTTAACATGCTCCATAGTCTCAGGGTTCATAATTGCTAGGCCATCCATCATCGGAAACTTTACGCCCTGCCTTGATCTAAGCTTTGACTGTTCTTCAACTGACAGCTCATTCCATTCATCCTGCCATGCGCATAATGAAATATGTCCGTATGTTTCAGTCAGTCCATAAACATGAGTAACGTCAAAACCCATTTTTTGAACCGCTTCTAATGTGGCTGCGGGTGGAGGAGCTCCTGCTGTGACTACATATACTTGTTGAGAGTATTCTCTTTTTTCCTCAGCTGTTGCTTGTGCTAGAAAATTTAGAACAATTGGTGCGCCACCAAAATGAGTTACCTTATGATCTGCAATAGCATCAAACATATTTTTAGCAGAAACATATCTAAGGCATACACTCGTGCCTGCTAGAGCTGTAAGAGTGTAGGGATTGCCCCAACCATTACAATGAAACATTGGAACAACCCACATATAAGTAGGATGCATTGGCATACTAAAAGCAGTAACAGATCCAAGTGCCATCAAGTAGGAGCCTCTGTGATGATAAACGACCCCTTTTGGTAATCCAGTAGTGCCTGACGTATAGTTGAGCGCTAATGATTGCCATTCATCGTCTGGTAAACTCCATTCGAGACCACTGTCACCTGTTAAAAGAAAATCCTCATAATTAATTTCCCCAAGATTCTCTCCAGCTCCCTCAGGATGATTTGCTAGCTCATCATCAATATCTATTACAAGAATTTTATTTTTTATCTTATCGAGTACTTGTTTTATCGTCGGTGAAAGCTCATTATCAGTAATCAATGCTTTTGCTTCACCGTGCTCAAGAATATAACTAATTGTATCTACATCTAATCTGATGTTTATCGTATTTAATACAGCTCCTATCATCGGAACACCAAAATGTGTCTCATATATTTCAGGAGTATTAAAACAAAGAACTGCAACAGTATCTCCCTTTCCTATACCTCTTTTAGAAAGTGCGCTCGCAAGTTGTTTGCTTCTTTTATATGTTTCAGACCATGTAAATTGTTTTTTGCCATGTATAATCGAAGTTCTGTTTGGATAAACTTCCGCTGCTCGTATGAGAAAAGTTAAAGGAGACAATGGAGTAAAATTTGCATCGTTTTTGTCTAAATTTGTATCATACATGTGAGCCATTAAAACAATCCCTCTATGTCGCCATTTTTATTTAAGTGTATAGCATTTGCAGCTGGAACTCTAGGCAGACCTGGCATAGTCATAATTTTATCGCATACAACTACAAGAAACTCTGCACCCGCTGCTAGTCTAACTTCTCTGATAGGAACTATATGGTCTTTTGGAGCGCCTCTTAAATTTGGATCAGTTGAGAAGCTATATTGAGTTTTAGCTACACATATTGGGTAATGGCCATATTTTTCCTCCAACTCATCAAACTGCGTTCTTATTTTTTGGTCAGCAATAATATCGCTTGCACCATATATTTCTTGTGCAATTTTTTTCATCTTATCCCACAATTTCATTTCGTCCGGATACAGGTGCTTTATCTTTGGAGCATTTTGCTCAGTAATTTCTACTATGTGCTTTGCTAAGTCCTCTGTACCTGCACCACCATTGCTCCAATGTGTACAATTAAATGACTTTACATTTAATGAGTCACAGCAATCGCTTATTGCTGATAATTCTTTTTCACTATCAGATATGAAATGATTAATAGCAACTGTAACAGGTGCCCCATACATTTGCATATTTGCAATGTGCTGCTTTAAATTTGATAAACCTTTTTTAACAGCTTCAACATTTTCATTTTTTAATTCTTTTTTATCCATACCACCATGCATTTTTAATGCTCGAACTGTTGCAACTATTACTATTGCTGAAGGATTTAATTTTCCTTTACGGCACTTTATATCTAAAAATTTTTCTGCTCCAAGATCTGCACCAAACCCTGCTTCTGTCACAACATAATCGCTTAATTTAAGAGCAGTTTGAGTAGCAACTAAAGAATTGCATCCATGGGCAATATTTGCAAAAGGACCCCCATGAATGATAGCAGGATTTTTCTCCAGTGTTTGAACAAGATTAGGTAAGAAAGCATCTTTTAGCAAAGTAGTCATCGCGCCGTCCGCATTTAAGTCTCGGGCCGTAATTTCTTTCTTCTCCCTTGTATAACCAACAATGATATTCCCAAGTCTATTTTGTAAATCTTCCAAACTTGTAGATAAACAAAAAATTGCCATCACTTCTGATGCAACAGTGATATCGAATTTATCTTCACGAGGAAACCCGTTGGCTATACCTCCCAAATTAACATTAATATTTCTTAAAGCACGATCATTTAAATCCACTACGCGTCCCCAAACCACTCTTCTTGTATCAATTCCTAAATCGTTCCCCCAATAAATATGGTTATCAATCATCGATGCAAGAAGGTTATGTGCTGATGTGATCGCATGGAAATCACCGGTGAAATGTAAATTAATTTTATCCATTGGAACTACTTGGGCGTAACCACCTCCTGCAGCACCCCCTTTGACACCAAAGCAAGGTCCTAAACTTGGTTCTCTCAAGCATACTAATGATTGTTTACCAATTTTATTTAAGCCGTCATTAAGCCCAACCGACGTTGTGGTCTTGCCTTCACCCGCTGGAGTAGGAGAAATAGCTGTAACTAAAATGAGTTTTCCGTCTTTGTTGTTATTTTCTATATTTTGAGCATCAATTTTAGCTATGTGATGACCAAATTTTTGGAGATTTTGATCCTTCAAGTCTAATTTTGAGGCAATCTCCTCTATAGGAACCATGCTATTTTCTCTAGCAATTTCAATATCTGAGAGTACAGCCATAAAGATCCAATTGTTAAAAACCTAAACAACTTAAGAACTTTACTGGTTGAAGTCTACAAAAATGTATTGCTATAGAACTAATTTTTAAATAAATTTTGAAATAGGAGACTCAAATAGCGCTGCAAAATTAAGCCAAGCAGTGCAATTTAAAATTCGCGTGGCTTAAGCGATATGCTCATTTACAGTATTATGGGAAATGTAAATTTTTCGTTAGAAGTTACTACGAGGACAAATCTATCTGATTTACCAAAACTCACTGATATTTATATTACCCTTTTGCCTGGCACAAGTTATCTTGATGTTATTGAACAAACAAAAGCTTTAGCTAGTGCAGGCTATAATCCTATTCCTCATTTTCCAGCACGTTCAATTACTGATTTAGATATGTTAAAGTCTTATGTTGAGCAAGTTAAAGAGGCTGGAGTTAAACAAGTTTTAATAATTGGTGGTGATCGAGATATATTAGGAAAATATCATTGTTCACTACAACTTATAGAAACTGGATTGTTTGATGGAATGAGAATAGGTATTGCTGGTCACCCTGAAGGATCTCCAAATATGAGCGATACAGCTATTGACGAAGCAATGAAATCAAAGGCCCCGTTTGCTGACTACATTGTAACACAGTGGACGCAAGATACGGACGCATTATCATCTTTTATTTCCTTAGCACCGCTTCCTGTTCATGTAGGCGTTGCGGGTCCAGCTTCTATGAAGACACTAGTTAAATTCGCTGGATTTGTTGGATTAAAAAATACCCTTAATTTCGCAAAAAAAAATGCATCTAAAATTTTTGATTTATTGACTGTTCAGACACCTGATGATGTAATTCAAGAATTAAAAGAAAATGTCGAGAACTTTCACATTTATGCGTTTGGTGGAATAAAAAAAGCAAACGAATGGTTAGAAAAGGAGAACTACTATGTCTAAAAAAATAGAACATAACACTACTGTTGATCAAAGTGACAGACATGTTCCTTATAATTTACGCCAAAGTGGACCAACAAAGGTTGAAATGTTGATTTCAACTAGAGTAAGAAAGTCACCATACTGGCATAAGTCTATGGAAGCAGGATGCTGGAGAGCAACAGTTTATAACCGTATTTATCATCCTAGAGGTTATGTAAAGCCAGAAGATGGCGGAGCAATGGTTGAATATGAAGCAATTAAAAACCACGTGACTATGTGGAATGTTGCAGTTGAAAGACAAATACGTGTAATTGGTCCAGATGCTGAAAAATTTACAGACTATGTAATTACAAGAGACGCCACAAAGATATCACCATTAAGAGCCAGGTACGTAATATTATGTAACTATAAAGGTGGAGTCTTAAATGATCCTATTCTCTTAAGAATCTCGAAAGATGAGTTTTGGTTTAGTCTGTCAGATTCAGATATTGGACTTTATTTGCAAGGCGTAAACGCTGATAAAAGATTTGATGTAGAAATTGATGAGATCGATGCGTGCCCTGTTCAAATTCAAGGACCAAAAGCCATTGCCTTGATGAAAGACTTAGTGGGTGATCAAGTTGATCTTGATAATATTCCTTTCTATGGTCTAGCAGAAGTTACGGTTGGTGGTAGAAGTTGCGTGATTTCCCAAACTGGTTTCTCTGGCGAATCTGGTTATGAAATTTATTTACGAAATGCGACACTCTATGCCGACGATATGTGGGACGCTGTTTTGGAAGCAGGAAAGAAACATAATCTAATGGTTATAGCGCCTGCTCACCACAGAAGAATACAAGCAGGCATTTTATCTTGGGGTCAGGACTTAGATCATGAGCACAATCCTTTCCAATGCAATCTTGGCTATCAAGTCTCTTTATCTGGAAAAGGTGAGTGGGCAAAAAAAGGAGATTATGTTGGTAAACAAGCACTTGAAAAGATGAAGGCTGAACTGAAAGATGGCCATAAGCCATACAAGTTACAGCTAGTGGGATTTGAGATTGGTGGCAAACCAATTGATGAGTATGCGCCTGATTTTTGGCTTGTCTCTCCTGGTGACGGTGGAGACCCTTGTGGTTTTATTACTTCACCTTGGTATCATCCTGAAAAAGGAAAAAATATAGCCATGGGCTATATACCATATGATGGAACCCTTAATTCAAATGGTTTCCCAAAATGGGAATTAGGTAAAAAATATAAAGTTCATTTGCCAGATATTTATGCTGATGAGCCAGGAGTACCTGTAGACGCTGTAACAGTTGATGTTCCGTTTACTGAGTCTTTCAACGCGAATACTAGAGAAGTTGTAAAAGGCTAGTTTATATTAATTGCTCAGCACAAATCAGCGTGCTGAGCATTAATAATAATACAATTTAGGATTTGTGTTGTACGTAAAGTTGGTGATAACAAACCTTACCATTTTTTTCTATGAAGTCTTGGTGGTATTCTTCAGCTGGCCAAAATTTAGCATTCTCTCTTAATTCAGTAGCCACTTCGTTTTGATGTTCGCCTGAGTTATTAATCTCATCAATTTTGCTTTCTGATATTCTTCTTTCTTCATCAGAATTATAAAAAATAACTGACTTGTATTGTTCACCAATGTCTGGACCTTGACGATTCATCTGAGTTGGATCATGAATAAAGAAGAACTTGTCTAACAATTCCTCAAACTTTACTTCACTATTATCATACTCAATTTCAACAACTTCAATGTGCCCTGACTTGCCTGTACAGACCTCTTCATATGTAGGGTTTTCTGTATGTCCGCCGGCATATCCTGAAATTACTTTTTTAACGCCAGACATTTCTTCAAAAAGAACTTCTACTCCCCAAAAACATCCTGCACCTAGTATTAACTTTGAAATCATACCTTAACATAAGGTTTTTTTTATATATGTTAAAGATCAAATTAAATTATATTTCATCTAATATTAATACTGATAATGAATAATCAAGATATAAGCATTGGTAAACTCTCAAGGTTAAAGATCTGGATAACCAATAATCATCTTTCTGATGATCAATGGTCAAATACAAAAAAATTTATCATCATAAAAATAACTACTGAAGATGGAATTGAAGGTTGGGGAGAAGCATTCTCTATTTATCTTAGAGAAAAAGGTATTGCGATTATTATAAAAGAGTTATTTAGAGAAATCTCAAATATTCCAAATCTATCAATAAAGTCATTTTATAATAAAATTTCATTGTTAAGTGATGGTCACAGAGGTTTAGATTTCAGCTCTGCTACAAGCGCCATTGAAATTGCATTATGGGACATATCAGGGAAGTTAAAAAATCTTCCTTTAAATTCTTTACTAACAAAAAGCCCTAAAGCAAATGTTCCCATTTATGCTACGTGTTGGAGCGATTTAAAAAAAGACACAAATGATTATTTGAGACAAATAGAAATATTTTTTGGAAAGAAATATGGTGGGATAAAGATATATCCAATGCTAGATAGCTTATCAATTTCAATTCAGTTTGTTGAAAAAGTTAGAGAAATAGTGGGAGATGAATTACCGCTAATGCTTGATTTAGCTGTACCTGAAGATTTAGATCAGACAAAATCTTTTTTAAAAGAAGTATCGTCATTTAATCCTTACTGGATAGAAGAGCCTGTAGATGGTGAGAATATTAGCTTACTTACTGAGATCAAAAATACTTTTAATATGAAAGTTGTAACTGGCGAAAAGCAATCAGGCTTGGTCCATTTCAGAGAATTAATATCCAGAAATGCAGCAGATATATTTAATCCTGATATTTCAGGTATGGGCGGACTTATTGATATTATCGAGATATCAAATGAAGCATCAAATAATGGCATCTTTATTTCTCCGCATTGCTGGAATTCAATGTCCGTTTCAGCATCTGCGATGCTTCATGTTTGCTCAAGTATTCCTAATTCAGAAAAGGCTGAAATATTTCCAGATTATATAAATTTTTCAAAGAAATTTTGTGAGTTACCTTTTGATATTATTGATAATAAAGCACATATAAATAAATCAGCTGGGCTTGGTATAGTTATTCACGAAGATATTTTATCTGAGTTGAGCATTAATTCATTTGATGAAAAGAGTAATGACTGAATCAAACTACCTATTTGACGAAATATTCAAATCTAATGAAACGAGTTCAAATATTTTTTTGATCAATGAAAATAAAGAGACAAGTTACTTAGAATTCCATGAAATTGTAAATCAAATTTCTAATTACTTAATAGATATTAATTTATTACCGGGTGACCGCGTGGCCATACAGGCAGAAAAGAACGTAATTCAACTTGCTACATACGTGGCAACCATTAAAGCTGGAGGTGTTTATCTGCCACTTAATACAGGCTATACCCTAAGTGAACTCGAATATTTCTTCAATGACGCCAAACCTAAGGTGATAATTGTCGATGACAAAATTCAAAATGAAATAAAAAACTTAGTAAGCTATTCATCGGTTTCAATTTTATCATTAAATTTAGATGAAACTGGTTCATTGATTGAGCAGATGAAAATCTATCCAAAAAAATTTCAATCTATTAAAAGAAATGAAAATGACTTAGCTGCTATCTTATATACATCCGGCACTACTGGAAAATCAAAAGGAGCGATGCTATCGCATAGAAATTTGGTTTCAAATAGTGAAGTTTTAAGAAATTTTTGGAAATTTACAGAAAATGACGTGCTTTTACATATGCTGCCTATTTACCATACGCACGGTCTTTTTGTTGCATGTAATCTTCTTGCAATTGTTGGAGGATCAATGATTTTCTTGGAAAAATTTGATGCTGAAAAAGCCTTGCTTTGGATGAAAAGAGCCACATCCATGATGGGTGTGCCAACTTTTTATACAAGATTGTTGGCAAGTGAAAAATTAAATAATGAGTCAGCAAAACATATGAGGCTATTTATTTCTGGCTCAGCACCTTTACTTTCTGAAACTCACATTGAATTTGAAAAAAGAACTGGTAAAAAAATTCTTGAGAGATATGGCATGACAGAAACAAATATGAATATCTCAAATCCATATGACGGATTGCGGAAAGCAGGTACAGTGGGCATACCTCTTCCAGGCATTGAGATAAGAGTAGTCAATGAAGAAGGTAATGAAGTAGAGGTGGGTCAAATAGGAACTATTGAACTTAAGGGTGAAAATATTTTCAAGGGGTACTGGGGTATGGAAGAAAAGACCAAAGAATCATTTAAAGATGATGGTTTCTTCATAACAGGTGATCTCGCAAAGAAAGATGAAAATGGCTACTTTACTATTGTTGGTAGAGATAAAGATATGATTATAAGCGGTGGACTAAATGTTTATCCCAAGGAAATAGAAGATGTGATAAACGAGTTGCCAAATATTACCGAGTCAGCAGTTTTTGGTGTTCAACATGATGATTTTGGTGAAGCAGTTGTTGCGGCAGTAGTTGCAACAGATGATAAAAATAATGGTAGTCAAATATTGGATTATGTAAAAGATAAAATTGCTAAATATAAACAGCCAAAAAAAATAATATTTATGTCGAATTTACCTAGAAATTCTATGGGCAAAGTTCAAAAAAATAAATTGAGAGAAAATAATAAAAGTTTATTTAAGAGTTAACTTCTATCCAGTTGTTGATTTCCTCAACAAAGAAATCATCTTGTGGGGAGTTTAGAATTCCAATAATATCATGATAATTAAAGCCTCCTAAATTAGTATCGTTATTAATTAATTTCTTAGGTCCTTTCCATTTTTCAAATATTTTTTTTACTCCTTCAGCATTTACTACTTTATCTTTTTCTTCATAAAATACTAAAAGTGGAATCTTAGTCTCTTGAAATTCAAGTTTCCTTCCAGAAAATGCCGCCACCCAAAGCTGTCTTGGAAGTTCCCTGTGAAATTCATTGACCCAAAAAGGATCCCATTCTTCATTTGGCAAGTCAAACATTCTAGGAAAATTAAACTTGTATTGGCTTTTAAAAAATAACCCAGTCGCCGCTAAGAAATAAGGAGGAGATAGCTTAGGAGTCCATGGTGCCACAAGTACCAAATGATCAATTTTTTCACTTAATTTCTGATCTTTTGCAGCCATTAATGCAAATGAACCTCCAGCTGAAAAACCCATTAATATCACTTTGTTTCCGATTTTATTGCCTACTGCAACAGCTTCGGCTGCATCTTCGAGAAAATTTTTGGCTTGCAGAGATTTTGTAGATTCAAAACCAGAGCCATGGCCAGCTAGTCTTGATATAAATAAATTGGCCTTTAATTTTTTGGCAATCTTTACCAAAACTTCTTCTTGTTGACGCCCCGTCGCAAAACTTCCATGAAGATAAACAATTGAATATTCAGTTTTAATTTTCTCATCATCATGCCATATGATTTTTTTCTTTGCTCGGGGATCAGTATTCTCAAAAAGCAGTTCTTTTTCAGCAATATAGCTTTCAACATCTTTATCAATGACAATATCAGGAAAAGTTATTTTTATTGTATTAAATAAATAGGGCAGAGTAATTCCTACAACAAAGATGACTGGTACTATTAAAACAATAGCAACTATAAACAATGCTCGATATAATTTTAACCTGGTAGCTCTAGACATTTACACTTGTATATGAGCAAATTTTGTTACCATCAGGGTCTCTGATGTAAGCATAATAAACATTACTGTCGCTTGGTCTAAAACCTGGATCCCCTTCATTTTGTGCTCCAAGTCCTAAAGCAGTTTTGTGAAACTTATCAACTTGTTCTATTGATTCGGTCAAAAAGGATATCTGTGTACCATTTCCAAATGTAACAGGCTTTCCATTTGCCGGTTTGGTTATATAGAACTCAACATCTTGTTTCCCCTCTCGAGCATAACCTACACACACCTCATCCTCATAAATTGAGATTATTCCCATTACTGCAAGGACAACATCATAGAATGCTTTAGATTTTTTTAAATCACTCGACCCAACCATTACGTATCCTCTCATTATCTATCCTTTCTATGAATATTGCTTTGATGTTACTTCCTCAAGCATCAGGATCATTTTGGCTTTATAGTCTTCATCAGTTGCTGAGTCGGTTTCTAAAACAGAAAAAAAACTTGCAACAACATTCGTTTCTAAGTTAATCATTAAAAATTGCCCACCATATCCAGAATGCCCAATCCAATTATTAGATTTCATGGTTTGATTTGCATAATAAACATATTTTTCATCTTTTAAGTGCATATATTTTGGACCTTTTTCAGAAACTGTATCATCAATAAATTTACGAGAGCCAGCTATTCTATTTCTGATCCCAAGACCTTTTCTTGAGAAAAGCAGTCCCATGCGTAGCAAATCTCTTGCAACAAGACAACCACCACCGGACAGCCATGGCATCCCACCTCTATCCGTTGCCATATACAAACCATCTTCAAGACCCATTGCTTCTACTGACGAGAGAAGCCACTCTCGCAGCTCTCTCCCACTTAATTTTTCAATCAGTAGAGCAATTACGTCGCTGTTTGCTGACTTATAAAATGCTTTATCAGAATTGTTTATTACAGAATTAGTTCCATCTGTTTGAATACTGTTCAAGAAATCTTCTTGAAACTTTTCATCTTTATCTTCATCTGGTATTCGCCAGCCACCAACAGTTTCATGCATAAATGATGTTGAATACGGGTCAGTATAATCTTCGGTAAAAGCATTAATAATGTTCATATTTAATACGTTTTGAACCGTCGCTTTTGAATATCCTTCTCCAATATTGGGCAAATAATAGCCAATAGACTTTTCTAGTTGCAACTTGCCTTTCTCAACTAATTCACCAACAAATAGATTTAAAAACATCTTTGAAATTGACATTATTGTATGCGGTGTTTCAGGAGAGAAATCTTTTGCATATTTCTCAAAAAATATTTCTTGTCCTCTCCCAACTACTAAAGAACAAAAAGATTTATGGCTCGTCATTTCCCTTACTGAGTTTATTTTATCTATTTCATCTTTACTGTTTTCATTAAGCAAAAGAATGTAATCTGATCTTAACAAAAGACCATATCTGTTTATTTTGTGAAGATTCCTATAGCCAGTTCTTCTATATTCCGGAAGGTTCCATTTAGCTTTATTGTCGCGTAATGTCACAAGAGTTGGGTTTGGAGTATCAACTAACTTATTAACCATTAATTATATTAGGTTTTATTTTTGAATGATTAAAGATTTCTTCATAATATTTTCCAATTTGTATTACTTTTTCATCTGATTTATTTTTCCCCATTAATTGCATACCCATTGGTAGCCCCTTATCATTAAAGCCAACTGGTATTGAGAGGGTAGGTAATTGAAACATACTTGCAAATACCGTGACTTCCATCCAGCGATGGTATGTGTCCATCTGGGTTTTTGAAATACTTTTTGGAAAATCTATTTCTTTGTTAAATGGAAACAATTGTGCTGATGGTAAAGCAATAAAATCATATTTTTCAAATATACTATCGACATACTTTTTATAATTATGATACCAATCAATTGAATTAGAAACTTGATCATCTGTAACTTTACTTCCTTCTTCGTATTCCCATTTAGCTGGAAAGCTTAATTCATCAAAATCCTTAATTTGCATTGCAGAAATATCATTAAATGTGATTTTTGATCTGAGAGTGCACCATGTCTCCCATAATTTATCTGGATCAATATTAACTTTGCATTTTTCAACAAATATTTTTTTGTCTGTTTCCACGAGTTTGTTTAAAGAAGCTTCGCATAATTCAATAATTCCTTCTTCAAAAGAATAGTGTTCAACAAAGTTGTTAATCCAACCAATTTTTATTTCACTAGATAAATTTTTAGTAATTGACTGAAATGAACCCTCAAAGTTAAACGAGTAGGGATCTTCCATATCTTTTCCAACGACGGCATCTAAAAAAATACTTAAGTCATCAGGTGTTCTGGCAATTCCACCTGGAGTCGTCAATACAGGAAATTTACTGGTTTCTCTTTTATCAGATATCAGCCCAGGAGATGGTCTAAAACCATACAGATTTGTGAAAGCTGCAGGGTTTCTGCAAGAGCCCATCATGTCCGTACCATCAGAAAATGGTATGAGGCAGCTGGCTACAGCTGATGACGCTCCTCCACTTGAGCCGCCAGGTGATAGATTGTAGTTATAAGGATTTGAAACTGGATCAAATAATTTATTCTTTGTATGAGATCCAATTGCTAGTTCTGCCATATTTGATTTTCCAATAATTGTGGCTCCTTGATGCTTTATTTTTTTTGCAATTAACGAGTCATTTTGTGGAAAATTATTTTGATAATCAAGTATTCCATAAGTAGTTGGCAGTCCAGTGACGTCGAATAATTCTTTTGAAACAAATGGAAGCCCAAATAAAATTTGTTTTCTTGTAACATCAACTTTTTGTGCATCCTGTGCCTTTGCTTTATTTATAATCCAATCTTTGTCTCTCAGTGACACAATGGCGTTAAGCTTAGGATTAAGCTTTTCAATATTGGACAAGTATTCTTGAAAAAGCTCTTCAACTTTTATTTCTTTTTTAGAAATTAAATCAATTTGTTCCCGAACAGATAAATGAGTAATCATCTACGAGGTTTTTTATCGAGCTCCAAAAATACTGACCTTGACGAGCTCTCTGACATCATCCAATGTGGCTGAACGAGGATTAGTGCCAAAGGCTGTATCAATCATTGACTTTTCAGATATTCTCTCAATACAATCTTCTGGAACACCAATTTCATTTAAACCCTTAGGTATCTTAATTCGATCAAGTATTTTTTCCATGCTTTCGATGAAATGATTTGCACTATGATCTTTATATTGCATTGCCTGAGCCATTCTCATCACTTTCTCTTCCATATCTGGGAGGTTGTATCTTAGAACTGCTGGCAAAATAATAGCATTAGTTAGTCCGTGATGCGTATTAAATTCTGCTCCAACCATATGCGCAATAGCGTGCACAAGACCCAGCCCTTTTATAAAAGAAACTCCTCCCAAGCACGAGGCAACTAGCATAGCCCCTCTTGCTTCAAGATTATTTGGCTCTTCTACAGCTGTAATAAGTGATTTAGAAATTAAGTTTAGACTTTCGAGCGCAGCACCGTCACATAAGGGGTGAAAACCTGGCACACAATAACCTTCAATTGAGTGAATCATTGCATCTGCACCTGTCCATGCTGTAAGGTTTGAGGGCAATCCCAACGTTAGTTCAGGATCGAGCAATGCCAATGAAGGCTTCAATTCAGGATGCATTATACAAAGTTTAATTCCTTGTTTGGTATCTGTTACCATTGCTGTGCTCTCTGTTTCAGCGCCTGTTCCAGCTGTTGTAGGAATTGTAATAAGTTTAGGAAATTTGTTATCTGGCCCAATGACTTGAGGTGTCTTTTCCCACTCAAAGTCAAATAATTCAATATCATTATTGGCGGTTAGACAAATTGACTTGCCACCATCCATGGCACTTCCGCCGCCAATAGCAATTATTGCATCGTGATTATTATCATTGAAAAGTTTTTTTCCTGATGCAATCTCATCATCTCTTGGGTTGGGCGAAATTTTTGAGTAAATACCTGAATTAATTTTCGATTTTTTTAAAATTTCGACCAAGTTATCAATGAAGGGAAGATCAACACTGCCACTATCAGTGACAATAAGTGGATTGGTTATCTCATTCTCAGAACAATAAGTTCCTATTTCGGAAAATCTACCTGGACCATATGCTATCGGTACAGGGAAGCCCCAATCTTGAGGGGCAAGAATTTCTTCTTTATTCAAATTGAAAAGCGTCATGGTTTATTTGTTTTAATTAATTAAGATGTCATAGATTTTAAGACAATTGACCGATCAATTTCACCAATTAGTTCTCCTGAAACTGAATCGATTACAGGATATTTTTTGTCAGTGTCAGCTATCTGATTAATTAAAGTATCGATTTTAACGTCACTTTTAATACACTCATTGCCCTGGGCAAACAGAGTCTTTGTATCCTCACAGCATTCTTTTCTTGCACATTTACCCGCACTTAAAACTTTGTATTTGGGAACATCTTCAGTGAAGTCTTTTACATATTGATCTACGGGATTTGCAACAATTTCCTCTGGTGTACCAACTTGTGATATTTCTCCATCTTTCATAATCGCAATATGATCACCCATTTTAATAGCTTCAGAAAAATCATGTGTAATGAATACCATTGTTTTTTGAACCATTTTTTGAATACTAATTAACTCGTCTTGCATTTCCCTTCTTATCAATGGATCCAGTGCTGAGAAAGGTTCGTCAAAAATTAGAATCTCTGGATCAACTGCTAGAGCTCTAGCTAGTCCAACTCTTTGTTGCATTCCACCTGACAATTCACGAGGGTAATGTTGATCCCAACCTTCTAATCCTACAAGTTTAAGTGTTTCCATTGACTTATCTAATCGATCTTTTTTCTTTACTCCCCTTATTTCAAGTCCATAGCCAATATTTTCTATCACTCTTCGATGAGGGAAAAGACCAAAGTGCTGAAATACCATACTCATTCTATTACGCCTCAGATCTGTTAAATCCTTATTGCTCATCAATGTTACATCTTGATTGTCAATTTTTACCTCACCTGCTGTTGGCTCAATCAGTCTTGATAAACATCTTACTAATGTGGATTTACCACTACCTGATAAACCCATTACAACGAACGTTTCACCTTTTTGAACTGAGAAACTTACATCTTTAACTGCAACCACATGTCCAGTTTTTTCTTGCACTTCACTTCTTGAAAGATTTTTGTCTAAATTTGTAAGAACATTTTTTTCATTTGGCCCAAATACCTTCCATATATTTGTGCATACTATTTTGTCATTTTTTTCCATTATTTTTGAGTGCTTTATCTGCTGAATGTTATACTATGTTGAGGATTTTTGAATAATTTATTTAACCTTGAGGAATACTATTTTACATGGCATTAACCCAGGATACATCGCTTTTATCTTCTAAAAGTAGTACTCAGAGTCTAATCATTCCTGGGCTAATTCTTGCTGCAATTCTAGCTTCAATCTGGCTTGCATTCCAAGGTGAAGATGTTTCAGAATTCCCTGTCTTTATAACAGATGCTTTTACTTTTACAGCTTGGGTCAATGCTGGTGAAGATTTTCTAAAAGATAATATTAAAGTTTATACAAGGATGGTTGCTGGTTATGTAAAAGACCTTTATTGGATGCTCGAAGATTTTTTACTAGATTCATCTTGGGTATTTATAGCGGCGCTATTGCTTATTCCATCACTTGCATTTGGTGGAATTAAATTAGGTTTTCTTGTTCTTTTTGGCACCATGTATTGGGGAATGGTTGGGCTTTGGGATTCTGCTATGGAAACTCTTGCTCTTATGGGTTTATCAGTATTCTTATCTGTAGCCGTTGGAGTGATACTTGGTATTTTCTGTGCATTAAGTGATCGTTTTGAGAGAAATATGAAACCAGCTCTCGATATAATGCAAGTGATGCCTGCGTTTGTTTATCTTATCCCTGCAATGTTTTTCTTTGGAATCGGAGGTGCACCTGCAATTCTTGCAACAATGATTTATTCAATGCCTCCTATTATTCGTCTCACAAACTTAGGTATACGTCAGGTCCCCAATGAAACAGTAGAAACAGCAACAGCTTTTGGTTCTAGTAAAAGTCAAATTTTATTTAAAGTACAAATTCCATTAGCTCTGCCAAGCATCATGATGGGCGTTAACCAAACAATAATGATGGCATTGGCATTGGTTGTTTTAGCAACGTTTATTGGGGCTCAAGGTCTAGGTTCAGACATTTGGGTATCGATAAAAAAACTAGAAGTCGGAGCTGCTTTGGAAGGAGGTATTTGCGTTCTTTTAATGGCAATCATGTTCGATAGATTTGGTAAAGCCGCTAGTCGGGAGACAGTGACTTTGCCATCCGATAGTCAAAAATTTTATCTTTTACCGCAAACATGGGATATTTATCCCATTGCTAGACAGGTTGAAAAACCTCTACAATTAATTCATTTTGCATTTGCATTTGTATTCTCAAGCGTCATTCGAATATTTTCTTTCATTTTAAATTCAGTAATTTCTTTATTTAATAAGGATTACGGCTCAGCGATTGCACAATTTATAAATGCTCATTATTTCTTTTTCTCTGGATTATTAATATTAATTGGCATTATTTATTATGATGCAAACGTTGCTGCAATAGGAACATTTCCTGATGCATGGAATCTGTCAATAAGAGAAGAAATTTCTGCTGGTGTAAAATCATTGGTTGTAAATGATACGTTTATTTCAATAACCAAAACAATCAGATCAACTGTTGTTATTTACCTTCTAAGACCATTTGATTTTTATCTAACATATTTACCTTACTGGTTTACAATTGGGGCATTGGTTCTAATCAGCTGGAAATCTGTTGGAATTAGATTTGCGATTATTACTGCCATCCTTCTAGCATTCATCGGCGCTTGCAATATTTGGACTGAAGCAATGATTACTCTTTCATCAGTTCTTATCTCAGTTCTTTTATGTTTTGTAATTGGTGTGCCAATTGGTATCTTAGCATCTTACAGTAAGAGATTTCAAAATATCAACGAGGTAATATTAGATGCAATGCAAACATTGCCGTATTTTTGTTACCTTGTTCCAGTTTTAATGTTTTTTGGTGGTGGGGCATTTTCTGCATTACTTGCAACAATTATATACTCCATACCTCCAATAATACGTTTAACTGTATTGGGCCTGTCTCAAGTTTCTTCTACATATTCAGAAGTATCAAAGTCATTTGGAGGTAATACAATTCAGACTCTCAATAAGATAAAATTTCCTCTAGCAGTTCCTAGTTTGGTTATGGGTTTCAATCAAACAGTCATGATGGCTTTTGCGATGCAGATTGTCACACCTCTCATTGGTGGTAAAGGGCTCGGTCTTGAGGTATTTAATGGTTTAGCTCGATCAGATACTGGTAGAGCTCTTGCTGCTGGCATAGGAATTTGTTTATTAGCCATGATAATTGACCGTATCAGTCTTGCATGGACAAAAAAGCAAAGAGATGCCCTAGGTTTATAGATCTAATTTATATACATATTTCCTGATACTTTTCTTCAAAAAATGTTGATAAAGCGGTTTACTTATTCATCTTTTTTGGTCTAGAATTATTAATTGATTAATTAATAAAAAGGGGAAATTAATGAAAAATTCATTATTTGCAAAAACTTTTGCTGCCCTGATTTTGTCTTCTTTTTTAGTTCTTTCGGCAGGTACTGCCAACGCTAAGCGTTTAACAGCTGCTGTTGCTGACTGGACTGGTGGAGAATTAACATGTCAGGTTGCAGTTGCTATCCTTGAAGAAGAGCTAGGCTACAGAGTTGATAGAATAGAATTCGCTTCAGGAACAGGTCTATGGGAAGCTATTGCCGCTGGCGATATTGACTTCGCATGTGAAAGTTGGCCAAGTTATGCTGAGGCTGACGATGTAATGATCAACATGAATCTTGTTTATGACGGAGAAGTTGTAAAAGAGTATTCTGGTGATGGATCTGTTGATGCGTACACAAGTGGTATCATTGGAATGTCAGATTACTATGTTCCAAAATACTTTGTTGACGCTAACCCAGATTTTAAAGACTGGTCAGATTTAAATAAATTCAAAGATCAATTTGCTACACCTGAAACAGGTTCAAAAGGTAGATTGATTGGATGTCCAGTTGCTGGTTGGAACTGTCATGACCAAAAAAGATTAGATCTTTTAGGAATTGATTTTGAAGCATCAGAACTAGGTACTGAGGTTGCAGCTCTAGCGGAAGCTCAAGGAGCTTATGATAGAGGTGAAGCATTCCTTCTGTATCTTTGGGAACCACACTTTTTCTTCGGTAAGAATGAAATGGTTGGTGTAAAACTACCAGCATACAAATACTGTGATAGTTTTACTGAAGCTAATAACTGGCAAGATTGTGGAACTGCAGCATGGCCTGCTACAGGTTGGGATAAAGACTACACGATGAATTATATGAATCCTGAAGTTATGTCTAAACCTGAGAACGCTGAAGCAGTTGCATTCTTCAAAAAAATGGCTTTCTCTAACACGGATCAAGCAAAAATGCTTGTAAGAGTTGGTGACGACGGATTATCTGTCGAAGAAGCTGTTGCTGAATGGAAAAACAGTACAGACGAATGGAAAGCTTGGCTTCCGTAAGTCTAAATAGCTAAATCAGAAAATTAAGGCCTTGTTACTTTTGTGCAAGGCCTTTTTTTTAGTTAACTTTTATGATCACCTCATCAAGACATCCTTACTATTATACAATTAGCTTTGCGTTATTAATCGCTGCAGGTATGTGGGGTTTATTCTGGATCCCTCAAAGAGCGTTAGAGGCTGGTGGTTTAACGGGCGGATGGGCAACGATTTCTCAAATGGTTATACCTTTTGCAATGCTGCTTCCAATATCACTTTGGAGGCTCTATAAAGGTCAGTCTTTTGGCTTAGAGTATCCTCTAATTGGACTTTTGTTTGGAGGAGGTATTGCTTGCTACGCTAATAGTTTTTTACTGACAGATGTAGTTAGAGCTTTAATACTCTTTTATATAACCCCAGTTTGGACAACTATTTTTGAAATAGTATTTCTTAGACAAATTCCACGTTTTTATAGATACATTACATTAGCTCTTGCACTATCTGGTGTTTGGATAGTTTTTGGTCAAGAGGGCGTGATACCTTTACCACAAAATTCTGGTGATTGGATTGCTTTATTAGGCGGAATTCTTATTGCCGCATCAGCAGTTAGAATGGAGATAAAAAAGCCAGAGGGAATATATCCTATCTTATTTTCATTCTTTTTTTATGGTGGCATATTTACATTAGTACAATCATATTTCTTGAGCGACTACCTAGGTGATGCTCCATCAATAGAGTCATGGGTTGCAATGATGCCGTGGCTAATTTTAATTGCAATTTTATTTCATATACCGACAAATATAGTGATCTTAGGTGCACCAAGTAGAATTGGTGCAGGCATATTTTCTATAATTATACTTTTTGAAATAGTTGTGGGCACTTTCAGTGCCGCGGTATTAACAGATGAGCTTATTGGATGGAGAGAAATATTAGGCAGCTCTTTTATTATATTTGCTGGGTTAACAGAAATAATATTTGCATCAAAGACTGAAGAAGATACGGGCTAACTATAATTGATTGAGTACTTTAATGTGTTCAACTGTTGTGCCACAACATCCACCTATAATTTGCGCTCCAGCATCCTTCCACTTTTTTGCTTCAATTAAATAATCATCAGGAGAAATTACATTGCTCATGTCGTAGTGTGGAAAATTAAATACCGCTACTTCTGGATACGCCATAACAGGAAGGTCATATACTTCTTTAAGTTCTTTAATACTTTGTTCTATTACATTAATTTCACAATGCATTATTCCTACTGCATCCAATTTATGATGTTTCACATTACTAATCATTTTTTTAAAACTATAGTCATAGTCTGTGGTAAGGGCTATCAACCCGTCTTTATTTCTAGATGAGAATCCAGCCCACACAGGCAATCCAGCCTTACTTGCTGAATCAAAAATTATTTCAATTCGATCTGGTCGATACATTAACTCGAGTAGAATAAAATCACACCCATTATCGGCTAGAAAAAAAGCAAGCTCATCAAAAGACTTTTGAAAATATTCGGGTGTGAGTTTTTTCTTAAATTTCTCTTTTTCCTCTTGTGTTTCAAAGGCATCCTCATACGGTATTTGATGAGACAAGGACCCAGCTATAAGTACATCATCTCTACCACATTCCTCCCTGGCTTCTAGAGCTGCATTTATCGCACTTAGATTTATTTCTTTGAATTGATTATCTACCCCCGCAGTTTCTAAGATCATTCGATTTGTTGCATAAGTATTTGTAGTTATAATACTTGATCCAGCCTCAATATAATCTTTATGTATTTGCTTCAATGTATCGCTTTCTAAGGAGGCTGTGCCACACCAAGAATTATCCATTTTAATACCACGGTTTTCAAGTTCTGAACCAGTAGCCCCATCAAGAAGAATATTTTCTCCAGCATGAATACGTTTCATTAAATTTTCATATCTTCCACTCATCATTATTTTGTATCATTTATAGTTTTAATTAGTAAGTAGAAACGTAGGAAAATGATTTACTTTTTGTGACTTTATGGTTTATAAAGTTTGATCATTAAGGAGAACAGAATGCCAAAAGGTATCATATACACCCCAAGGATTAGAAAATCACCTTTCTTTGAAGAGACGCTAAAATATGGCGCTACCAATTTTACAACTTATAACCATATGACGATGCCTGTTGGCTACACGACTCCAGAGGAGGAATACCAATCATTAATAAATGATGTAACATTATGGGATGTGGCAGCGGAGAGACAAATTGAAATTATTGGAGAAGACGCTGCTAAATTTGTTCAGTATATGACGCCAAGAAATCTATCAACTTTTAAAGATGGGTTTTGTCGTTACGCATTTATGACAGATGAAAATGGTGGAATCATAAATGATCCATTAATTTTAAAGTTTAATGAAAATAAGTACTGGCTGAGTATTGCAGATTCTGATGCAATACTGTGGTGTAAAGGCGTTGCTTTATCTGGTAAGTTTAATGTTAAGATTTCAGAGCCCGAAGCTTGTCCTCTTTCATTGCAAGGCCCGCGCTCAAAAGAACTCATGAGAAAAGCTACAAATGATGATCCAGTTATTATGGGATTAAAATATTATCAATTTATCGAAACAAACTTATTTGGACTAGATATCGTCATTGCACGCAGCGGTTGGAGTAACCAATTTGGATACGAAATTTATATAACAAGAGAAGAAGATGGTCCAGCATTATGGAATGCACTAATGGAAGCAGGAAAAGAGTTTAAAATTGTACCAAGTTGTCCTAATCAAATTGATAGAATCGAAGCCGGTATGATTTCTCACCAAGGAGATACCTCATTAGCTGAAAACCCTTTAGAACTAAACCTACCAAAATTTTATGATCTTGATCAAGAAGCAGATTTTGTTGGAAAAGATGCTCTTTTAAAAATTAGAGAAGAAGGCATTAAAAAACAATTCACTGGTTTTAAAATTTCAGGAAAGAAGATTGGATATAATATGACAAGAATACCGTTGTTTGATAACAACTCTGAAAAAAAAGGATTTATAACCAGCTGCATTTATAGCCCGAACTTTGGGTGCAATATTGCTTTAGGGTTTATTGATATTGATTTGATTAATTCAGAAGAAGTATATCAAATTGATCATGATGGAGAAAAACGAGAAGTAGAAGTTGTTCCTTTACCATTTAGTTCTAGACTTGAAAAAATGGAATAATGATTTCAAAAAGAAAAGTTAATCAACTTTTATTCCTCTCAATTATTATATTAGCAGTCGTCGCCGGTTGGGCAGTTTCTGAATTATTTAAAGATAATACTTCAGAGGTATCAAACAACATTGATTTAAAATTTACCGCTGTTGACCATTTTGGGGTTGATGTAAGCGAAAGAACTTACAGCGGATATAGTAAAGTATTTTTTTTTGGTTTCACACATTGCCCAGATATTTGTCCAATCAGTGCAAATCTTATGAGCAATGCCATTGATCAATTAAATAGAGAAAACCATTCAATTGAAAATATAAAATTTTTCTTTGTAACAGTTGATCCTGCTAGGGATAACCCTGACCGATTAAAAGAATTTCTCAGCAACTTTAGCAATAATTTAATTGGTTTGACGGGTACACATGAAAATCTAATGCCCATATGGAAAGATTTTTTTGTGCATGTAGAGCCAGCAACAAATTCAGAACATCAAAATTATTTAGGTACATCTGAACAATCTGAGGAAATAAGTGATAAAGAAAAAAATTATATGGTTCAGCATACTGCTTTCTATTATATTTTTGATGATGATGATGTATTAAGAAGCATACTTCCGTTTGGTTCTAGTATTGAACAAATGGTTGAAGATTTAAAAAATCTATAACAATGTATAAAATATTAATAATTATTTTTTTTGTTTTATTGTCTTGTTCCGAAATAATAGAAACAAATAAATATAGAGAATTGGCATCTGAACAAGCATCAAAAAAAAATTGTGATGCTAATGTTGAACTTCTTTTAAAACATGAAAAGACTGAATTGTGGGCATCTTATCATAACAAAGATAAAAACTTATTATGCGTTTTAACTTGCGTTAATGATGTCTGTATGTTTTCGACAGAGAGAGATTAAGGGTTGTATAAAGCACTAATAATAGTTTTGTTTTTAATTTTTACAAAAATTGGATTTGCTCATCAATTTCAAAAAGATCATATTAATATAAATCACCCACACATAAAGTTTGTAATTTCATCAGGCCCTGCAGCCGGATATATGAAAATAGTAAACATGGGTTTCGAGACAGATCGTCTAATTAAAGTTGTTACTGACTTTGCAGATACAGAGTTACATTATTCAAGTATGGAGAATGGAATGGTTACAATGAGTAAAGTTGATTTCATTGAAATCCCTCCACAAAAAGCTAAATCGCTCAAACCCAGCACGCACCATATAATGTTTTCAAATTTTAGCATTGAATTAACTCATGGAATAAGTTTAGAAGGGTCTTTAGTATTTGAAAATGCAGGCGAGATCAAAGTACTTTTTGAGGTTGAAACTCAAAAAAGTCAAGATGATCATACAGAACATTAATGAAAACATTTAAAATTGAATATATCACTACACTTTTTTTTCTCACCTTGCTAATTGCTTTAGCTTGGTACTATTTATTCCTCATGGCATCTAATCCAATGGAATTAATGATGCAAAATAAAAATCCAATGACAATGTCAATGGAAACCGCGTCAGAAAATGAAATGTCGATGAACTCGATGTCTGATACTGAAATGACTATGGACTCAATGAATATGAATGAAAAAAACTCATCAATCAATTTTCTTATGATGCCAATGACAGGAAAGTGGACAATAAATGATTTTATCGTGATGTTCGTAATGTGGACCGTCATGATGTTTGCGATGATGCTTCCATCTACATTTATCTTTTTAAATATTTTTAGAGTGATGAGATCGAATATGCAGATATCATCGAATATTATTATTGAGATGATAGTGATTTCATTCACTTATATTTTAATTTGGACAATTTTTTCACTTATTGCTTGTACTCTTCAATATATTTTTCACAATAACGGGGTAGTCGATATGATGGGAACATTACAAAATAATATTCTTGCAGGATTATTTCTGGTTGGAGCAGGTGCATTTCAATTTACAAGTTTGAAAGACACATGTCTTGAGAAATGTAGAAACCCCTTATCGTTTCTAATGTCAGGTCCTATTAAAGGATACGGAAATGTTGCCTATGTGGGTTTAAAGCATGGTTTATTTTGCTTAGGGTGCTGCTGGGTTATTATGCTCCTGCTTTTTGTAAATGGAGTTATGAATTTACTTTGGGTTGCCGCAATAACAGTAATTGTATTGGCTGAAAAAATGCTGCCTTACGAGAAACTTAGCTCTAGATTTCTGGGCATTCTTCTAGTAGGTTGGGGGGCGTATTTAATATTTATTTAACTATATGACTGTAAATCCACTAAACTTACACTGGGAAATAAAAGGAAATTTTTTGCTGAATTGTAACTGCGATGTATTTTGCAATTGTCCGATGTCCCTGGGAAGAGCGGTTCCAAATTCACCAAATGGTAAATGCTTTTCATGGTGGGGAATTAATATCGAAGAAGGATACGCAGAAGAAAAGTGGTCTGGATTTAACCCTATCAAAAGAGAGTCAAAAGGAATAATGGATTTAAGTGGTTTAAATGTTGCGATTCTTTTAGAAGTTCCTGGCCCTTTAGGTTCAGGCGGTTGGACAGCAGGATTATATATTGATGAAAAAGCATCTGATGACGCAGCTGATGCGCTCGCAGTTATTTTCTCAGGCCAAGCGGGTGGACAAACAGGTTGGTTTAGACATATGATTGCAAACTTCCTTGGCGTAAAAAGATGTTCTATATCATATAAAGAAACCGACGATGGATGGTCGTTTACAATTCCAGAAATCTTAGACGGTCGAATTGAACATGAGCCAGGAAAAGAGAGAGGCGAAGTAGTAAAAGTATCAAACTTAAAATATTGGGTTGCGCCAGAAATAATTGTTTGCAAAGGATCAAAAAGAAGTAGGATTAGAGATCACGGCCGTAATTGGGATTTCACAGGTGGAAGTGCCGAATATTGTGCTGTTGATTGGGCCGGACCATAATTCATATGAAAAATAAAGCTAAAGTTGTCGTCATCGGTGGCGGTGTAGTTGGAGTTAGTACGCTTTACCATCTTGCAAAAAAAGGATGGTCTGATGTAGTTTTGTGCGAACGCAAAGAACTTACATCAGGTTCGACGTGGCACGCTGCGGGTTTGATGCCTTTATTCAACATGAGTTACTCTGTTGGACAAATCCATAAATACTCAGTAAAATTTTATCAAGAACTTGAAAAGGAAACTGGCCAAGATGTTGGCTTTAGGCAAGTAAGTAATATTCGACTTGCTGAAAACCAGGATAGAATGGATGAGTATCGTCAATATGCAGGTGTTGCGGAAACAATAGGTGTTAAAGTCAATTTTTTAACTCCCGAAGAAGTTCAAAAAGTCTGGCCGCTTTGTTCAACTGAGGGCTTAGTGGGTGCTATACAGCACCCTGAGGATGGATACATACAACCCAATGATCTTACTCAAGCTCTAGCCAAAGGAGCAAGAGCGCTTGGAGCTGAAATTTATAGACAAACAGCGGTCATAGGACTTGAACAGTTACCAGATGATAGTTGGATTGTTACAACTGATAAAGGTGAGATCAAATGTGATATTGTTGTTTCATGCTCGGGAAATTTTGTCCGGCAAACTGGAGAAATGGTTGGACTAGATATTCCTGTGATACCTGTTGAGCATCAATATATCGTTACAGAAGCTCATCCTAAAATTCTAGAAAGACAAAAAGAAGGCCTTCCTGAAATGGGTGTACTTAGAGGATCTGACGGCGCATGGTATATGCGTGAGGAAGCTGGTGGATTAATTCTTGGACCATATGAAAATGGTGCACCATGTTGCTATGTCAATGGACCTAGCAAAGACTGTGAGTATGAATTATTCCAAGAAGACTTAGACAGACTTGGCCCCCATATAGAGCATGCCATTCACAGAGTTCCTATTTTTGGAGAAGCAGGAATTAAGAAAGTTTATAATGGTGCTATTTGTTATACTCCAGATGGAAGCCCAATTATCGGTCCAGCATGGGATAGAAAAAATTTATATTTAAATGACGGTCATTCGTTTGGCGTAACAGCTGCTGGTGGTGCAGGCTGGCAGATCGCAGAATGGATTGTTGATGGCGAACCGACCATTGATATGCTCGGGGTTGAACCCAGAAGGTTTGGCGATTACGCATCAAAATCATATTTAATCAAAAAAAATGAAGAAGCTTATGCTAACGTTTTCACAATCCATTATCCTGATGAAGAAAGGCCCGCAGGCCGGCCATTAAGACAAGCTCCTTGTTATGATAGGCTGAAAAATTTAGGTGCAGTTTTTGGTCAAAAGTTTGGTTGGGAGCGCGCAAACTGGTTTGCTCCTGAAGGAGTTCCTCAAGAAGACGATTGGTCATTCAGGCGATCAGCTTGGTTTGAGCACATTGCAAATGAATGTAAAAATGTAACAGAAAATGTAGGTCTTTTAGATATGACCGCATTTGCAAAATGCAGAATAAGCGGACCAGGAGCAGAAGAATTCCTAGATAATTTAGTTGCTAATAAATTGCCGAAAAAGATAGGAAGGACAAATCTCTGTCATGCTTTGAATTCCAAAGGAGGAGTACACTCAGAATTTACAATAATGAGAGAGTCTCATGATAGTTTTTATTGTGTTTCTGCTGGAGCTTGGCAGCGGCTGGACCATGATTGGGTTAAAAAACATATGCCCGATGACAGAAGTGTAAAATTTGAAAATATTACAAATCAAATTGGAGTATTAGTTGTCGCTGGTCCGAAGTCGAGAGAACTTCTTCAAAGGGTATCTGAGGATGATTTCACAAATGAGGGTTTCCCATGGCTATCAGGTAAAAAAGTAAAAATTGGCGCTGCAGAAACACTTGCAATAAGAGTAAATTTCGTTGGCGAATTAGGATGGGAAATCCACTCACCAATTGAAGTACAAAATCATATATTCGATACATTAATGGATGCAGGAAAAGATCTGGGTTTAAAGCCTTTTGGCATAAGAGCAATGGACTCTTTGAGAATTGAGAAATCCTACAAACTAATTGGCACAGAATTATCAATTGAATACGCCGGATATGAGTCAGGAATAGACAGGTTCATTCACCCAAACAAAGGTCAATTCATAGGCAGAGATGCATTAGTTCAGTGGAGAGAAAAAGGTTTTGAAAATTCCTTCGTAACTCTTGAAGTTCATGGTGTCAAAGATGCTGATGTACTTGGCAATAATCCAATATATGCTGATGGCAAAGTTATTGGTCGCGCTACAGGTGGAAATTTTGGCTTTCGAGTAAATAAGTCTCTCGCTTTAGCTATGGTCAATCCAGCTCATTCAGAAGTAGGCACAAAGTTAAAGATCGATATTTTGGGAGATATGTTTGATGTAACGGTTATACCCGAAAGTCCATACGATCCTGATAATCAGAAACTTAGATCCTAGCTACTTGAAAAAGTGTCAGAAACTTTAAAAGTTTACGAACAGCTCTGTAAAGATAAGCATATTGAACATAATATTAAGCAAAAGGATCTAGTTATTGAATTAGATAAATTTTTGTCAGGTTCGAGCAGAAATTTTATAAAAAAACTATTTCGATATAATTTAAATCAAAAGAAATGCTTTTATTTATACGGGGGAGTGGGCATTGGAAAAACTCTTATTATGGATTTATTCTATGATGACGTAAATTTAAAAGAAAAACAAAGAGTCCATTTTCATGAGTTTATGATTGATATACATGATCAATTACACCAGCTCAGAAATGAAAAAAATTCAAGAGATTTTATAATTTCAAAACTTGTAAAAGGCATTAAATCGAAATCAAGTCTCATATTTTTTGATGAATTCCAGGTCACAAATATAGCTGACGCAATGATTCTAGGGCATTTATTCGAGGAGTTCTTTAAAAATAATATTTTAATTGTATTAACTTCTAATTCCAGCCCGGAAGACTTATACAAAGAAGGACTGCAAAGAGAACTTTTTATTCCATTTATTAATTTAATTAAAAAAAATTCTCTAATTTATCATCTATCAATAGACGTTGACTATAGAACAAGATCATTAAAAGAAGAAAAAAACTTTTTTTTATCAAACTCACCGGTAAGCAAGCTTAAAATAAATGATATTTTTTCTATCCATTCAAATAAAATTTTAGTCGAGGATAAAGTAATAAGTGTAAAGAAGAGAAATTTTATTGTTAAGAATTTATCTAACAGAATAGCTCGTTTTCAGTTCAATGAAATTTGTGGCGATAATAGAGGCACTGAAGACTACCTCGAGCTAATTAAATTAATTGATAGATTAATCATTGAAAATGTTCCAAATTTTGGAAATACAAATTCTAATCTTCAAGAAAGATTTATTAATTTAATTGATGTTCTCTATGATAATAAAATCAAATTATATTTAAGCACAGAAAAAGAAATAAGCGATCTTGGGAGCGCGTATCACTTGAAAGATAAATTTAACAGAACCATAAGCAGACTTCTAGAAATGAAATCGCAATAGTTACAAATGAAAATAGCAGTAATAGGAGCGGGAATTGTTGGCATTTCTTCAGCCAATTGGCTTAAGAAGTACGGTCAAGATGTGACCTTGTATGATATGAATGATCCTGGATCACAAGCAAGTTTCGGCAATGCTGGAACTTATGCAAAATATGCAAATATACCAACTAATTCATCATCCTATTTTTATTTATTTCCATATTTATTGTTAAACAAAAACAGCCCCTTATTCATTAGCCTAAAACGATTAAACGAAACATTTCCTTGGATTATTAAATACTTGAGCAATTGTAGAAATAAAAAAGTTAACCACACTGTTCAACATTTAACAACTTTGCTGTCACATATGGATGATGGTTATGAAGATCTATTCAACGAAGCAAATGCAGAAGATTATATATCAAGAGAGTCTATCATGTATGGATGGTCTACAAAATTATTTTTTAATGCTGCAAAACAAGATTTTTCCAAAAGAGAAGAAACAGGTGTTAAAATAACAACTCTGAGTCGAGATGATATTTCTGATCTTGAACCTAATATTAATAATATCTTTTACAAAGGAGCCTTATTTGAAGGTAGTTATTTTGCAAAAAGTCCGATCAAGGTAAGCGAAGCATTAATGAAACTGTTTATTAAAAAAGGAGGAAAATTCAAAAAAGAGAAAGTTATATCCATCAAAAAAACTGAAACTAATCAAATAAATATTAAAACAAACTCAGGAGAGACCCTGCACGATAGAGTCGTGATTACATCTGGAGTATGGTCAAATGATCTGCTTAAACATATAGGCGACAAAGTGCCACTGGAAGCTGAAAGGGGTTACCATTTGGTCAATCCAGAATTGAAGAATATTGTAAAAAGACCAATATCCTGGCAAGAACGAGGAACATATTTTACACCTATGTCTGACGGTCTAAGAACGGGTGGAATTGTTGAATTTGGAGCGTTAAATGAAACAAAAAATGAAAGAGTCCTTAACTTTTTAAACCGGGCATTAAAGGAAGTTTTTCCCTCAGCAGACCTTCCTCAAAAAACATGGGTAGGGTTCAGGCCATCGGTGCCTGACTCTCTTCCAGTGATTGGACAATCTCCAAAAAACCCTTATATTTATTATAATTTTGGCCATCAACATATTGGGTGGTCATTAGGTGGTATATCAGGAAAACTGGTTGCACAACAAATTTGCGCAAACAATACAGATTTAGATTTGTCACCGTATTCTGTAAAGAGGTTTAAGTTATGAAATACTCACTATACAATTTAGTTAAGAATTCATTTTCTTATCATGAGAATTGGGAAAAAGCATGGAGCAGCCCTGATCTTAAACCTGAATATGATGTCGTAATAGTTGGAGGTGGCGGTCATGGATTAGGAACTGCCTATTACCTAGCAAAAGAATTTGGTGTTAAAAATATTGCTGTTCTTGAGAAGGGATGGATTGGCGGGGGTAATACTGGACGTAACACAACCATAATAAGATCTAATTACTTATGGGATGAAAGTGCAGCTCTTTATAATCATGCTGTTAATTTATGGGAAGGCCTTTCTAGTGAGCTTAATTTTAATGTAATGTTTTCACAAAGAGGTTTATTTCACTTAGCGCATTCGGTTCATGACATGCAAGAAATTACAAGGAGAGGTTATTCTAATTATTTAAATGGTATTGACGCTGAAATTCTAAACCAGGATCAAGTGGCAAAAAAAATACCTCATATTAATGTTAATGGCAGGTATCCTGTTTTAGGGGCTTTACTTCAGAGGCGAGCGGGAACGGCGCGTCATGACGCTGTAGCATGGGGGTATGCAAGAGCGGCAGAAAATCTTGGTGTCGATATAATTCAAAACTGTGAGGTTAAAGGAATAGATATTTCAAATGGCAAGGTTGTTGGATTGCAAACAACAAAAGGTTCTGTTAAAGTTGATAAAGTTGGTCTCGTACCTGCTGGACACTCCTCAGTATTAGCTAATATGGCAGGTTTTTCTCTCCCAATAAACTCTGTACCCTTACAGGCTTTAGTAAGCGAGCCTGTTAAACCAATTCTAGATTGTGTCATCATGTCAAACTCCGTTCATGTTTATGTAAGTCAATCAGATAAAGGTGAACTAGTTGTTGGAGCAGGTTCTGATGCCTATAACTCATATTCTCAGAGAGGATCTTTTGACATGATTGAACATATGATGGCTCCTCTAGTTGAATTATTTCCAATATTCTCAAGACTTAAAATGCTTCGCAGTTGGGGAGGAATCGTAGATGTAACTCCTGATAGAAGTCCAATTATAGGCAAGACCCCTGTAAAAGACTTATTTATTAACTGCGGTTGGGGAACTGGGGGATTCAAAGCAACTCCAGGGTCAGCTCATGTATTTGCTGAGACAGTTTTTAGAGGAGAGCCAAATGATATTGCAGCTCCTTTTTCATTAGAAAGACATTTCTCAGGAGCTTTAGTTGATGAAGCTGCAGCGGCAGCAGTTGCTCATTAATAATTTTTTTTATGTTTATAATTAATTGTCCATATTGTGGGGAAAGAGATCAGACAGAATTTACATGTCACGGCGAAGCTCATATTGCAAGGCCAGATAACCCATCTGAAATAAGTGATGAAGAATGGGGCAGGTATCTTTTTTTCAGAGAAAATCCAAAAGGAACCCATTTTGAAAGATGGACTCACGATCATGGATGCAGACGATGGTTTAATGTAATGAGAGACACTGTCACAGATCAAATAATAAAAACATATAAAATGGGTGAAGCGAAGCCAGAGATATCAAATGAGTAATCAAAATAGGACAATTTACGGCGGTAAAGTAAATAGGGAAAAGCCAATTAACTTTGTTTTTAACGGCAAGTCTTATATTGGGTATCAGGGTGATACGTTAGCTTCTGCGTTATTAGCTAACGATGTTCATTTAATAGGTAGAAGTTTTAAGTATCATCGTGCAAGAGGAATATTAACTGCAGGTTCAGAGGAGCCAAATGCAATTGTTCAATTAGGACTTGGAGCACGAACAGAGCCAAATATTCGTGCAACAGAAGTAGAGCTTTATGAAGGTCTAGAAGCTTCTAGCCAAAATTGTTGGCCATCAGTTAATTTTGACATTGGAGCAATGAACAACTTTCTATCAAGAATATTCCCTGCAGGTTTTTATTATAAAACATTTAAATGGCCTCCAAGCATGTGGTTATTTTATGAGCATTTCATTAGAAAAGCTGCTGGGTTAGGTCAGTCGCCTACAGCAAAAAACCCAGATAGATATGAACAGAAATTTTATTACACTGATATCACTATTGTAGGTGGTGGTATCTCAGGTTTACTCGCAGCTTTGGGCGCAGGACGTTCGGGCTGTAAAGTCTTACTTATAGATGAAAATCCAGAATTAGGAGGATATCTCCTAGATTATAATTTTAGCATCAATGAGAAAGATGGAAAGAAGTGGCTGAAGAAAATCATTGAAGAATTAGATGGTTTAGCCAATGTTACAATTCTCAAAAGAACTACCGCGATGGGGTATTATGATTACAACTATTTAACGGCTTTAGAAAAAGTTACTAATCACCATGTGGAATTTTCAAATACTTTACCGAGAGAGAGATATTGGCGCATACGTTCAAAAAAAGTTATTTTGGCACAAGGAGCTTTTGAAAGACCACTAGTTTTTGCTGATAATGATAGACCTGGTATCATGATGGCATCTGCAGGCCAAAAGTATCTCTCTAGGTACGGAGTATTACCAGGTAAGTCAGTTGTACTTTTTACAAACAATGACCATGCTTATTTAACCGCTTTTGAGTTTGTTGAAAAGGGGGCTAAAGTAACAGTCGTAGATACAAGAGATCTTTTAAATGCAAGAATTAGTGAAAAATGTAAATTACTTAACATAAAAGTATTTAAGTCGTATTCAGTCATTAAGACCTATGGCGATAAGAAAGTAAACAGAATAGAAATACAGCAAGTTGATAAAAATCAAAATCAACTAACAGGAGAGGTTGAAAATATTCATACTGATTGCGTATTAATGTCTGGTGGTTGGAATCCAGCAGTCCAACTGTTTAGCCAATCAAGAGGTAAACTAAAATATGATCTAAAGATAAATACTTTTATTCCCGATAAAATCATCGAAAACCAAAAAATAATTGGTTCGAATAATGGTCAGTTTAATCTGCAAGAAAATCTAAATGAATCATTTGAGGCAGGAATAGCAGCAGCTAATGAACTTAATTTCAATAGCGTTGAAAAAGTTAATTGGACTGGAAAAGAAGAGATAGAGTTCACACATTCTGATGTTGAGCCATATATGTTAGGTAAGAAAAAAGTTACAAAAGGATCTAAACATTTCATTGATTTTCAAAACGATGTAACTGCTGCAGATATTTTTCTAGCGCAAAGAGAGGGTTATATAAGTGTAGAACATACAAAAAGATATACAACAACTGGAATGGGCACTGACCAAGGAAAAACATCCAATGTTAATGCATTGGCTTTAATGTCTCATATTCATAATAAACCTGTCGACGAAATAGGTCACACAACCTTTAGACCGCCTTATGCTCCTCAGACGATTGGAGCTATAGCCGGAAGAAGCGTTGACAAGCTTTTTGACCCTGTACGAAAAACATCAATACATGAATGGCATGTTGAAAATAAAGCTGTATTTGAGGATGTTGGGCAATGGAAAAGACCATATTATTTTCCTCAAAATAAAGAGGATATTCACCAAGCAGTCAAAAGAGAATGTTTAGCAGTAAGGAACAGTCTGGGCATATTAGATGCATCAACCCTTGGAAAGATTGATCTACAAGGGCCTGATGCCGCCAAATTCCTCAATATGATTTATACAAACGCTTGGTCAAAACTTGAAATTGGTTCATGCAGATACGGATTAATGTGCAATGAGCATGGCATGATATTTGATGATGGGGTTACAAGTAGGTTGGGTGAAAATCATTATCACATGACAACGACAACTGGTGGCGCTGCGAGAGTAATGTCCTGGTTAGAAGAATTTCTACAAACAGAATGGCTTGATATGAAAGTGTTTTGCACCTCAGTTACTGAACAGTGGGCTGTGCTGTCTATATCGGGACCAAATTCAAGAAAATTTTTAGAAGATTTAACAAATATTGATTTATCAAAAGAAAATTTTCCATTCATGAAATTTAGAGAAGGGGAAGTTTGCGGAGTTAAAGCAAGAATATTCAGAATTAGCTTTACTGGAGAGTTAAGCTATGAGGTTAATGTTCCTGCACGTTATGGACGTTATGTTTGGGAAAAATTTATGGAACATGGGAAAAAATATAATATTACTCCATATGGTACAGAGACAATGCATGTATTGCGAGCTGAGAAAGGATTTATAATCGTTGGACAAGATACAGATGGAAGTGTCACACCAAGTGATATGAATATGGATTGGATCGTTTCAAAGAAGAAAGAAGATTTTCTTGGAAAGAGATCCTATACGAGATCTGATACCATTAGACATGATAGAAAAAAATTTGTTGGACTCTTAGTTAATGACAAAAAAACAATTCTTCCAGAAGGATCACATATCGTTGAAAAGGCATTAAAACAGCCACCGATGAAAATGTTAGGACATATTACATCTAGTTATTACAGTCCTACTTTAGGTTATCCAATCGCTCTAGCGATGTTAAAAGATGGCATTAGTAAAATGGGTGAACAAGTAGTTGTACCACTTATGAATGGCAAGATTATTGAAGCTACTGTGACAGATACAATATTCTACGACAAAGAAGGTAAGAGAAATAATGAGTAATCAACCGCAATTTTTTTCCCCTCTTACACAAAAAGAAAAAATCGCTTCGGATAATATTTCATTAGAGTTAATTGATTTTTTAGGAAAAATTAATGTGAGATTAAAGGAAGATGATGTGCAAGCAAGGGATGCAGTAGAAAAATACCTTACATATAGCCTTCCAAAAAGTGCTGGTGAAGTCACTGGAAATAATGAGACTAGAGTTTTGTGGTTAGGACCAAATGAATATTTGTTATTAAGTGAAGATGAAAAAAAAGACAATGTTATCAATGGATTAAGAGAAATACTTTCAGATTTATTTTGCGCAATTACCGATGTATCTGATTATTATTTGACG
The DNA here is from genome assembly GCA_902610585.1 of uncultured Pelagibacteraceae bacterium. GTDB lineage: Bacteria > Pseudomonadota > Alphaproteobacteria > Pelagibacterales > AG-422-B15 > CACNXQ01. The sequence goes on along the minus strand of CACLWE010000003.1, from coordinate 21,483 downwards.
ATGAGGCTTAGTGGCCCAAAAAGTATTGAAGTCTTAACAAAAGCTTGCCCTCTTAATTTTGATCAATATCTCACAAAAGGGAATTCTTGCGCTCAATCATATATTAGTAAGGCAACTGTCCTAATTGACAGATTATCAGATGACCTAGTTTTTGATATATCAGTTAGATGGAGTTTTGCTGATTATTTATGGGATTGGTTAGAGGATTCAAGCAATGAATTTATTTTAAGCGAATAGTAATTATTGTGAGAGTATCATTATTACTTGCCTTATCTCGATCAGTTTTTAAAAAATGCCCACAATGCGGAGAAGAAAAAATTTATAAGCAATATTTGAAACTGAAGCCTTATTGCAATAATTGTAATGAAAAGCTCTCAATTTACAGAACGGACGATTTTGGTCCTTGGCTTACAATTATTATTGTTGGACACATCATTGTTCCTTTAGTTTTATATATAGAACAAAACTATTCACCTCAGTTATGGTTGCAGGCAATTACATGGATACCAATTACAATACTGACCGTACTTTATATGCTTCCAATATCAAAAAGTATATGCCTGGCTATATTGTGGAGCTTAAAGGATAAATAATTGTGAGATTAGTTTTAATGTTCTTATTTTTATTTTATGCAGCATCAGCAAATACTGAAGACCTACCACAAACCCCCGCACATCATTTATCGGATGGAACTTATGCAAACACTAATGGAGTACCATATGAAAGTAGTTTTAAAAAACTAATGCAATGGAGTTGGGAGAGAAGAAGTAAGGATTTATCGACATTTAAATTTGAAATGGAGAAACCAAATTACAAAGAAATATATAACAATGATAAAATTGTTACTACATGGATTGGGCATGAAACTTTTTTATATCAAAACAAGGATATAAATGTGCTTACAGATCCACATTTTACTGATCGAGCCTCACCATTAAGTTTTGCCGGACCAAAGAGATATATGCCACCCGGCATGGAAATTGAAGATTTACCAAACATTGATGTCGTAACAATTTCTCATAGTCATTATGACCACCTTGATTATAGAAGCGTGAAATTAATCTCGGAAAAATACGAAGATGTACTTTTTTTGGTCCCTCTGGGTCTCGAAGAATGGTTCATAAATAAAGGTATAAAAAATGTGAGAGAACTTGATTGGTGGGACTCAATTAAAGTAAGTGATACAGAAATTACTTTTGCTCCTGTACAGCATTGGTCGGCAAGGGGCTTATTTGATAGAAATGAAACTTTATGGGGAGCTTGGCATTTTAAAAACTATTATCATAGCTTTATTCATTTAGGTGATACAGGCTATTCTGATGATTTTAAAGAAATCAGAAAAAGATTAGGGTCAGTTGATTTAGCTGCTATTCCAATCGGTGCTTACGAGCCAAGATGGATCATGGAAGTTTCACACATGAATCCTGAAGAGGCAGTTATGTCTTTCTTGGATTTAGAAGCTTCTAAAGCCATTGGCATGTCTTGGGGAACATTTATTTTGACCGATGAGCCTGCAAGAGAGCCGCCTCAAAAGTTAATTGAAGTCGTCTCAAAATATAATATTTCTCAAGATAGATTTTTCACATTAAAGCATGGAGAAACTTACTTAGATAATTGAAGTTTAATTTTTGAAAGTAAGTAAAGAGACAAAAAAGAAATAAAAAAGCCTAATATTAATGAACTTAAAGCCGTTTCAAGTTTTATAAGTAAGTTCACTTTTTCAAAAGCTAAATTTAGAAATTCATTAAACAAAAGAAATAAAACTAATGCCAAAAAGCATGATGTGTAGTGAGCAAATACATTTGAAGTACGAGCAAATTTAAATTGTTTGTAGTCAATATCTTTGCCGATAAAGAAACCAATCATTAGACCTCCGATTGCAATTGCTGCTTCATTTCCATGCGCAGTCGGCCATGTAAGATAAAATAAAAGAAAGATTACAACTAATGATAAATATTTTGTAAAGGTATTGAATTTGACATTTTCTCTTTCAATGTTTTTGTAGATAAGGTCTGCAATGTAAAGAGTAACTAATCCAACAACCAAGCCTCCTAAAATATCTCCAATGTCATGAACTCCCAAGTAAACTCGACTTAGAGGCACTCCAAAGAGAAAAATTATTGAAAGTGATTTCACAAATAAATTCTTCACATTTAAGGCTATGTAAAGCCAAATCACGACTGCAATTTGAGTGTGACCACTTGGGAACCCGAAGGAAGTTTCAGTTTGAAGCCATGGATCAATATTAAGAGCAAAATCCGGCCTAGGATCTTGAAAAATATCTTTCAGAAATGAATTTATAATTGCGGAAAAGAAAACTATTACAAGAAGTTTGCCAAAAACTTTTCGGTCATAACACCAATAAATAAATGGGATAAACATGAATAAAAAATCTCGATATCCCAACCATGTAAAAAATTCAAATATAGGAGTTAAATAGGGTGTTCGAATGTTGACTACCCAACTAATGTCATTAAGTAAACTATAAATCATGAATATCTGTTGTATTTGTGGTTTTATTAATTATATATCAAAAAATCATTAATTAGATATTTAAATGAAAGCAATAGGATACAACTCATATGGAGATATTGATAATCTTGAAATTTTGGAGGTTGCTGAGCCAAGACCTAAAAGATCAGAAGTAATTGTAAAGATCGAGGCCGTATCGCTTAATCCAGTTGATATCAAAAAAATGCAAGGTGGGTTTAAGCCCATAACCAATCTGAATAAATTTCCTATATTCACTGCTTGTGATTTCAGTGGTGAAATTACTGAAATTGGAAGAGATGTAGGAGCTTTCAAAGTTGGTGATAAAGTATTTGGCATGACAGATATATTATTCAATGGAAGTGCCGCAGAAAAAATTAAAATTTCTCAAAAGTTAATTTCACTTGTACCAAAAAATATCAAGTTACACGAAGCGGCCGCTATTCCCCAAGTAGCAAATACATCGTTGCTAGCATTGAGAAATATTGCTTCAATTCGAAAGGGACACAAGATCTTAATTAATGGTGCATCCGGAGGAGTGGGATCTTTTGCAATTCAAATGGCTAAAATATATGAAACAGAAATAACTGCGGTAACAAGTGATAGAAATTACGAATGGATTAAAAATGATTTTAAGATAGATGACGTTGTTGATTATACAAAAGAAGATATTTTATCCTCATCAAAAAAATATGATATCGTTTTTGACGCAAATGGAAATCTATCTTTTCCTAACGCATCAAAAATCTTGTCAGCTAACGGAATATATGTGACTACAAAAAATAATATCTACAATAATATAGATGTGGCAAAACAATTGTTTCAAAGAAAAAAATCAAGAGTTGTATTATCTGGTAGAACATCAACTGCAAATTTAGATTTATTTAGAATGTGGATTGAAGATGGAAAGATTAAGCCCGTCATCGAAAAAATATTTTCTTTTGATCAATATCTTGATGCTTATAATCATCTCAAAAGTGGTCGCGCAAAAGGCAAAATACTTTTAACCTTTAATTAAAATATGTCTGACATTGAGGTTAAAAATATTATTAATCCTGTTCCCGCAACAGACGGTGCTGGAGTAAAATTAAAAAGAAGTATAGGCGTAGAGCCAAATTATTTTGATCCTTTTTTAATGTTGGATGAATTTGGTTCTGAAGACAGCAAGGACTATATAGCTGGTTTTCCATCACATCCTCATAGAGGAATAGAGACGGTGACTTATATGCTGGCTGGAGAATTTGAGCATAAAGATAGTACTGGTGGAGAAGGAAGAATGACAGCAGGTGATGTGCAGTGGATGAAAACTGGCAGTGGAATTATTCACTCCGAAATGCCCGCTATGAAGGAGGGCAAGCTTCACGGTTTTCAGTTATGGATTAATATGCCTGCTAGCTTAAAAATGAGTAAGCCCGAATATCATTATATTGATGCCAATGAGATGACTGTGCATCATGATGAAGATAAAAAAGTTAAAGTAATTGCTGGAAAATTTGAGAACGCTGAAGGGCCGATTAAAAAGCATAATGTTGAGCCAATATTCTTTGATGTTGAACTTAAGCAAAATAAACAGTTTAGTTTTTCAATACCCAAATCGCATAACAGTTTTATTTACTTGGTTGATGGCAGAATAAAAATCGGGAACCTATCTCATGATAATATTGAGGGATCTAAACTAGTATTGTTGACAAATGGCAATAATTTGAAAGTATCCGCTGAAACCAATGCTAAGTTTTTATTAATCGCAGGTGAACCAATTGGTGAAAGCATTGCTCGTGGTGGACCATTTGTAATGAATACCAAAAGTGAGATTATTCAAGCGATTAATGACTATAATAATGGAACATTTGTAAGATAAGGAAAAATATGAGTATTTATGACATTGAAGTAAAAGACATTGATATGAACTCTATCAAAATGGAAGAATTCAAGGGAAAAACTCTATTAATTGTAAACGTTGCAAGTGCTTGTGGTTTTACGCCACAATATACTGGCTTACAAAATCTCTATGAAAAATATAAAGACAACGGGTTAGAAATTTTAGCATTTCCCTGTAATCAATTTGGCGCTCAAGAAAAAGGGACGAATGAAGAAATAAAAGATTTTTGCGGCACAAAGTATAATGTATCCTTTCGCCTGTTTGATAAGATTGATGTAAATGGAGAAAATGCATCACCTCTTTTTGTAAAGCTTACTGAAGAAGCAGGCAGAGAGATAAAGTGGAATTTTACAAAGTTTTTAATCAATAAAGAAGGTGAATTTGTTAGAGGTTTTGGTACACAAAAAAAACCTGAAGAGATTGAGGAACACATTCAAGCTATAATCTAAGATGTCTGACAAAATTAAAAAAATATTTGTTGAACCACAGACTTGCTATAAATTTACTGAAAAGGAAGTTGCAAACGACACGCTCAATGAACTTTATAATCTTGTTAAGTGGGGCCCAACTTCGTTTAACTCTAGTCCAATGAGATTAAAGTTTCTTAAAAGCAGTACCTCAAAGGAAAAGCTATCAAAATTAGTGAGTGATGATAATATTAGCAAAGTTATCAACGCACCTGTATGCACAATTATTGGAATGGATATAGAATTTTGGCGTGATCTTCCCAAGAACTATTTACGTGAGGATGCTAAGCAATATTTTGAAAATGATACAACCAAGTCTGAGGTTACAGCTTTTAGAAACTCATCAATTCAAGGAGGTTACTTTATAAAGGCAGCAAATTTTCTTGGTTTATCAGTTGGACCAATGTCAGGCTTCTCAAATGATCTGGTTGATAAGGAATTTTTTAATGGCACGACAATTAAAAGCAATTTTTTATGTAATTTGGGATACGCTGCTGAGGGCGGTTTTTATGAGAGAGCGCCGAGGTATGACTTTTCTGATATTGCTGAAATAATTTAAGCGGCAATCAAACTTAGATAAGTTTCTTCTAACTTATTGATATCTCTCGCCCTTATTAATTCATTCACTTCTTGTTTAAATTTTTTAGATCCTGGAACTCCAAAACAAAGTGCAAGCAATGGACTGAGCAATTCGTAGGTAGATACAATTTCAATATTCATTTTAATATAATCAAAATACTTTTTCACAACATCGGACTTGTTAACTTCAATATTACTTTGACCATAAAAAATATTATCCACATCTTTTATAAAGAAAGGGTTTGCCTGTACTGCTCGACCTACCATCACTCCATCTAAATATTTTAATTGCTCAATACAGTCATCAATATTTGTCAAACCTCCATTCATTATAAATTTAATGTCAGGAAACTCCTTTTTGATATTGTAAACAAATTCATATTTAAGTTCGGGCAATGTGCGATTTTTTTTAGGATCAAGACCTTTTAGAAAAGCTTTTCGGGCATGAATAAAAATAATTTTTACCTCACTCTCGAGAACTGTAGAGATGAAGTTTCTAAAAAAATCATAAGAGTCAAATTCATCAACACCAATTCTACATTTTAATGAAACGTCCATTGAAGTCTCTTCTCTCATACCACTTAAGCAATCTCTAACCAATTCTGCTTCTTTCATTAAACACGCCCCCATTTTCCCTTGAGAGACTTTTTTAGAGGGGCAGCCAACATTTAAATTGATACCCTGATAATCAAACTTATTTGCTAAATTTGTTGAATATTTTAATAAGCTTATATCAGAACCGCCAACTTGCAGGATGACAGGTTTTTCGATATTTTCTTTTCTAAGAAGTTTTTTGCAATCGCCTCTGTGTAAAGCTTGACTGGCTAGCATTTCAGTAAATAAAACAGCCTCTTTTGAAATAAGACGGTACATGTACCTTGCGCTTGGGGTTGTCACTCCCATCATTGGTGCTACAGAAAAGCGATAGTCAACCTTCAAATTATTCATAATTTAGTTTTTGCCTAACAGTTATAAGTACTCCGCTACTCACAATACAAAGAATTCCAAAGCACACTATTATGTTTGGAATATCTCTAAAAAATAAGACGCTTATTAGCATATTACTGACGATTTCAAAATAGTGAAATGGAGCCAAAATGCTTGCTTCAGCATTTTGATAAGCTTTTATAAATATAAAATGCACCAGAATCACAACTAAACCAATTGAGCCCATCAAAATAATCTGACTAAATTTAGGATCACTGTCCCAATAAAAAGGTAGAAAGATAGTCATTATTAGTGCCCCAGGAATAGCGGTATAACACAGGCTTACCCATGGATCAGAAGTAAAGTTTACGCGGCGCGTGTAAACAAGATACATTGCATAAAAGAATCCTGAAAATAAAGCAAATAAAGAAAAATAATTAAACTCACTAAACCCTGGCTGTATTACTAAAAGAGTTCCAAAAAAACCAAAAAATGTACAAAAGATCTTTAGTGAATTTAATTTTTCTCCCAAAATAAATGAAGACACGAATACAACCACAATGGGAGCAATGAGCATTATGCTTAATGCATTTGCAAGAGGGATTTGTGAAATTGATGCATAAAAGAATGCCGTCGCAAGAAATATAAAAGTACCTCTAATTAATTGATGCTTTGTTGATTGATTAATGAATTCCTTTTTTCCTTTTAAAAAATAAACAAGTGGCACTAAGAAAATAAAATGGCTGAAAAAACGTCCCCAAATTATTTCAAGTATACCAATGTCCTCGCTTAAGTACTTAGCAAGCGCATCATATAAAGGAGCTATTAATAATCCAAGGCATAACAAAGATATGCCCAAAATAACGTTCTGCTCTTTAAGCATAGTTTATTTATTTAGTTCACGCATGGCCTGATCAATTCCCTCAATTGTGAGAGGAAACATCCGATCAGAAAAGATCTGCTTTATAATGGAAGTTGATGCAATTCTATCCCAATATCGTTCAGGTATCGGATTAAGCCAAATCGCATTTTCGTATACGTTTAACATTCTAGTTAGCCACGTTTCACCAGACTCTTCGTTCCAGAACTCTACACTTCCGCCAGGGTAGGTTATTTCATACGGGCTCATTTCAGCGTCTCCAACAAATATTACTTTATAATCAGATGGATATGTGTGCAGAACGTCCCATGTTTTGATATTGTCATTGTATCTGCGATTATTATCTTTCCAAACCGCATCATACAAGCAATTGTGGTAGTAGAAATATTCCATGTGTTTAAATTCTGTTCTTGCTGCAGAAAATAGCTCCTCACAGATTTTAACATGCGCATCCATTGATCCACCAACATCAAAAAAAAGTAATACTTTGATTTTATTTCTTCGTTCAGGCATCATTTTAACGTCAATGTAACCTTTATGAGCAGTAGATTTAATTGTATTATCTAAATCTAACTCAGTTTCAGCTCCTTCACGTGCAAACTTTCTCAGCCTTCTAAGAGCAATCTTTATATTTCTAGTACCAAGTTCTACGTCGCCATCTAAGTTGCTAAATTCTCTTTTATCCCAAACTTTTACTGCCTTTTTGTTTTTTCCTTCTTTCTGACCAATTCTTATTCCTTCAGGGTTATAGCCGTATGCTCCAAATGGAGATGTTCCACCTGTTCCAATCCATTTGCTTCCACCTTGGTGCCTCTTTTTTTGCTCTTCCAACCTCTGTTTGAGCGTTTCCATTAATTTGTCCCAGCCACCCAAGGACTCAATCATCTTTTTTTCTTCATCAGTTAAATACTTTTGCCCCATCAATTTTAACCATTCTTCTGGTATTTCTTTTGCTGTTTCACCTTGAGGGTTCTCTAACCCCTTAAATGAATGGCCAAAAACTCGATCAAATTTATCTAAATATCTCTCATCTTTGACTAATGCCGAGCGGCTTAGATAATAAAAGTCGTTAACATTGAATGAGTCAACAACACGCTTATTCATCGCTTCCATCAACATCAAGTATTCTTTTAATGATACGGGTAAGCTCGCTTGTTTGAGGTCAAAAAAGAAATTAATAAACATATAATATTATTTTATAGAGATTCTTACTCTACTCAACATTCTCATTTTCTCTACGAGATATGAAAGCTAAACGCTCAAATAAATGAACATCTTGTTCATTCTTTAGCAAAGCCCCATGAAGAGGCGGTATTAGCTTTTTCGGATCCTTTTCTCTGAGGATTTTAGCATCTACATCATCCGTCATGAGCAACTTTAGCCAATCAATTAGTTCAGATGTAGATGGCTTCTTTTTAATTCCTGGAACCTCTCTAATATCGTAAAATATTTTAAATGCTTCTTGAATTAGATCTTTTTTTATATCTGGATAATGTACTTCAACGATCTCTTCCATCGTATTTGGATCAGGAAACTTAATATAATGAAAAAAGCACCTTCTAAGAAACGCGTCTGGTAATTCCTTTTCATTGTTTGATGTTATAATTACTATTGGCCTATTTTGCGCCTTAATTGTCTCACCAGTTTCGTAAACAAAAAATTCCATTTTATCTAGTTCTAGTAGCAGATCGTTGGGAAATTCGATATCAGCCTTGTCAATTTCATCAATTAGTAGAACCGGCCTTTTATCGCTCTCAAAAGCATTCCATAACTTGCCTTTGCTAATATAATTTTTGATATCCTTAACTTTTTCATCTCCAAGCTGCGAATCTCGCAATCTTGTAACAGCATCATATTCGTAGAGACCCTGTTGAGCTTTAGTTGTGGACTTAATATGCCAAGTGATTATTTCAGCATCTAGAGATTTTGCTACCTCATGAGCTAGCATTGTTTTACCAGTGCCTGGCTCACCTTTAACTATTATTGGTCTTTCAAGAGTAATAGCGGCATTAACTGCTACTTTAAGATCCTCTGTTGCAATATAGGAGCTGGTTCCTTCAAACTTCATATAATTAAGATTAATTTTAGAGAAACATATTATATTTCAGTGATTTATCAATCATAAAAATTGTAATGATCCGTTGACTTAAATAATAAAAACCACTAAAAGCACCCAACTGTTTTTAATCTTAATTCTCAAGGAGTAAATATGGTCAAACTTCCAAAAACCTACAAGCCAACAAAATCTGAAAAATTCATGAATGCAAAGCAAAAAGAATATTTTAGAACCAAGCTTAAAAATTGGAAGGATGAGATTTACAGAGAAAGTAGAGAAACAGTCGAAAATCTACAAGACTCAATTGCTCCAGCTGACATGTCTGATAGAGCTACCCAAGAGTCAGAGAAATCCCTTGAGTTAAAGTCTCGAGATAGGCAACGTAAATTAATCGCCAAGATAGATGCTGCGCTTGCTAGGATAGAAAATGGAAGCTATGGCTATTGCGAAGTTACTGGAGAACCCATAAATATCGAAAGATTGGACGCTAGGCCAGTAACTACTCTTAGTATTGAAGCTCAAGAAATGCACGAGAGAGACGAAAAGCTTCATTCTGACGATTAAATAGTTATTAACAGCGAAAATCAGCCAATTTTAGATATATATTTAAGTTAATCTAATTGAGTTATATCATTAGATATAGAATCACCTGTTGATAAAAACTATAAAATTTAAGAACATTAATTGAACAAATTATATTTTATCGTTATTTAACAATAGTTTATAAGGTATTGTAAAATGAGAACAAAATGTGTACAAATGGAACATATATTAAAACTAAGTTTGGAGAAAGCACATGACAAAAGCAAATTTAAAAGTGGTAGACGATAAAAAGATGGATAACTCAGAAAAAGCAAAAGCTTTAGACGTAGCAATGTCACAAATTGAGCAAACTTACGGAAAAGGCTCAATTATGAAACTTGGCCAAAGGACCGTTATGGATGTTGAGGCTATTTCAACTGGGTCGTTATCTTTAGATGTAGCTTTAGGCATAGGTGGACTGCCAAAAGGTAGAATAGTAGAAATTTATGGACCAGAGTCATCGGGTAAAACAACTCTTGCATTACATGTTATTGCCGAAGCGCAGAAAAAAGGTGAGAATTGTGCATTTATTGATGCTGAGCATGCATTGGATCCTGTTTATGCAAAAAAACTCGGCGTAAACATTGATGAACTTATCATTTCGCAGCCAGATACAGGTGAGCAAGCTCTTGAAATAACTGACTCACTTGTTAGATCGAAAGCAATATCAGTTCTAGTTGTCGACTCAGTTGCAGCATTAACCCCTAAAGCAGAAATTGAGGGTGAAATGGGAGATGCGCACATGGGTCTTCAAGCAAGATTAATGAGTCAAGCATTAAGAAAACTTACAGGCTCCGTTTCTAAATCTAATTGTATGGTAATATTCATCAACCAAATTCGAATGAAAATTGGTGTGATGTTTGGTAGTCCTGAAACAACAGCTGGTGGTAATGCTTTGAAGTTTTACTCATCGTGCAGATTAGATATAAGAAGAATAGGAGCAATAAAAGATAAAGACGAAATTATTGGAAACCAAACAAGAGTAAAGGTTGTAAAAAATAAAGTTGCCCCACCGTTCCGCGTAGTGGAGTTTGACATTATGTACGGTGAAGGAATCTCAAAATTGGGTGAGCTCATTGATTTGGGTGTTAAAGTCGGCACCATTGAAAAGTCAGGTGCATGGTTTTCTTATAAAGGAAATAAGATTGGCCAAGGACGAGAAAACTCCAAGATCTTTTTAAAGGATAATCCTGCAGTAGCTAGTGAAATTGAATCAATAATTAGAGGACAATCTGAGGAAATACCTGAGCAAATTGGAGAAAATGAAGAAGTCGAAGATACTCCAGAAGAATAAGAAATTCATATAAATTGATCATAGCAAAAAGGCGCTTGAAGCGTCTTTTTGCGTTTTAGTCATCTCGATGTTATACCTTAACTATGAAGATTAATAGTTTAAGGGACTCATTCATATCTTACTTTGTTAAAAATGGACATAAACATGTTCATTCAAGTCCCCTTGTGCCTCAAAATGATCCTACTCTAATGTTCGCTAATTCAGGAATGGTTCAATTTAAAAATGTATTCACAGGACTAGAGAAAACAGATTTCAACCGTGCCGTAACGGCTCAGAAATGCATTAGGGCAGGGGGAAAACACAATGATTTAGAAAATGTAGGCTATACTTTAAGGCATCACACTTTTTTTGAAATGTTGGGTAATTTCTCATTTGGAGATTATTTTAAAGATGATGCGATAGATTACGCATGGAGATTTATAACCTCTGAACTAGGAATAAATAAAGATAAGCTTTGTGTAACTATTTATCACGATGATGAGCAGGCATACAATGCTTGGAAGAAAATTACCGGTTTCAGTGATGATAAAATAATAAGAATTTCTACAAAAGATAATTTCTGGTCAATGGGAGAAACAGGGCCATGCGGACCTTGCTCAGAAATATTTTATGATCATGGTGAAAATTATATTGGTAAACCTCCTAGTGAAGCTGATGAAACGGGCGATCGATTTGTAGAAATATGGAATCTCGTTTTTATGCAGTATGAGCAAGTCGATTCAGAAAATCGTATAGATTTACCACGACCCTCAATAGATACAGGTATGGGCATTGAGAGAATAGCTGCAGTTATGCAAGGCACTAATGATAATTATCAAGTTGATAGTATATTAGAAATTATTAATCATTCTAAAGAATTAACTAAAAATGATAACGAAAATTTATTATCAAGCCATAGAGTAATAGCTGATCATCTCAGATCTTCATGTTTTTTAATTGCTGACGGCGTCCTTCCATCCAATGAAGGCAGAGGTTATGTCTTAAGGAGAATTATGAGAAGAGCAATGAGGCACGTACACATTCTAAATTACAATGATTTACTGATGCACAAACTGGCACCAACTCTGATTTCAAATATGAAAATGTCCTATCCTGAGCTTGAAAGAGCAGAGTCTTTAATAAATGAAACATTGAAATATGAAGAACAAAGGTTCAGAGATTTATTGTCCAGAGGAATTAAGCAACTTGATACAATGATCGATAATTTGAATGGAAAAACTATTCTAAATGGGCAGTCAGCTTTTAAGCTATATGACACATATGGCTTCCCAATTGATTTAACACAAGATATTTTGAGAAATAAGAAAATTGAGGTGGATATTGATGATTTTAAGAAATGTTTGGAGGATCAAAAAGAAAAAGCAAGAAGCAATTGGACTGGATCTGGTGGCACAGCTACAGATAAAATTTGGTTTGAGTTAAATAAAAGTTTATCCCCTACAGAGTTTTTAGGATACACATCTGAAAAAACAGAAGGAAGTATTATTTCTATAATAAAAGAAGGTGTATTAGTTGATAGTTTATATAACGGTGATAACGGATCGCTAATACTCAATCAAACGGTATTTTATGCTGAGTCTGGTGGACAAATTGGTGATACAGGTACAATACAAGCTGATAATTTCGAATTTGAAGTTTCAGACACACAAAAAAAAGGAAACCTATTTGTGCATCACGGTAAAGTAATTAAAGGAGATATCAATAAAGGTACAGGCGCACATTTGTTAATTAATTCTGCTAGAAGAAGCTCATGTAAGACTTATCATTCTGCTACACATATTTTACATCAAGCATTAAGAGAAGTTTTGGGAGATCATGTGACCCAGAAAGGTTCTTTAGTTTCGTTTGACAAATTAAGATTTGATTTTAGTCACCATAAATCTCTTTCAGAAAGTGAGATATCTAAAATAGAACAGATTGCGAATACGGTTATTGAGGAAGGATCAGATGTTGAAACTCAAATTATGACACCAGATGACGCTGTAAATGCTGGAGCACTTGCTCTATTTGGAGAGAAATATTCTGATGAGGTAAGAGTGTTAAAAATAGGAAAGATGAGAAACAAAACTTTCAGCATTGAATTATGTGGCGGTACACATGTTGAGAACACAAGTCAAATTGGGAAATTAAAAATAGTTAATGAATCATCGGTTGCCTCAGGAGTTAGAAGGATAGAAGCTCTGCGTGGTGAAGACCTGAAAGTTTATCAAATGAATAAAGCTGCAGAGAATAAGAAAATAGAAGAAAAGAAATTAATTTCCGAAAAAGATAAATCAAAATCAAAAGAGGAAGTTAATAATTTAATCAAAGAAGTTAATGATGAAATTTCAAATAATAAAAACACTATCATTATCTTTTGTGAAAATTCTAAAAGCTCTGCGTTAAGACCTGTAATTGATAATGCCAAAAGAAAATTCAAAAATGGTGGTATTATTGTTCTAGGTTCAAAAAAAGACAATAAAATCAGCTATCTAGTTGGTGTAACAGACAACCTTATAAAGGTCATTGGCGCAGATGATATTGCTTTGTACGCTTCTTCAGTTTCTAACGGAAAAGGAGGTGGTGGCAGAAAAGATTTTGCTCAGTCCGGTGGCGATTTAATTGATGAAACTGACCAAAAAAACAAAATACTGAAATTTATTACTGATAAGTTGGATTAAGCGCTTTATCTAAATTTCGTTCAATGATTTCAAGAAAATCTTCAGTACTGTGCCAATCTTGCTCATGGGGCATAAGGAGCGCTAAATCCTTTGTCATTGAGCCGCGTTCAACTGTTTTTACACAGACTTTCTCAAGAGTATCAGCAAACTTAATTAGTTCATCATTATCGTCAAGTTTTCCTCTATACTTTAGACCTCTTGACCATGCAAAAATTGATGCTATTGGATTTGTAGATGTTTGTTTTCCTTCTTGATGAAGTCTATAGTGCCTCGTTACAGTTCCGTGAGCAGCTTCAGCCTCAATTGTTTTTCCATCAGGTGTCATCAACACGCTTGTCATTAATCCAAGAGAGCCAAAACCTTGAGCGACAGTATCTGATTGAACATCTCCATCATAATTCTTACATGCCCAAACAAATTTTCCATTCCATTTTAATGCAGATGCGACCATGTCGTCAATTAATCTATGTTCATAATCAAGTTCTAAAGATTTGAATTGATCAGCAAATTCTTTATCATAAATTTCCTGAAATAAATCTTTAAATCGTCCATCATATTTTTTGAGAATAGTATTTTTTGTCGATAAATAGACTGGCCACTCTCTCATAAGAGCGTAATTCATACACGATCTAGCAAAATCACGTATGGATTCATCGGTATTGTACATTGCCATTGCAACGCCACTAGATTGAAACTCATAAACCTCTTTTTCAATCGGTTCCTGGTTTGGGTCATCAGGCGTCCACTTAATACTTAATTTTCCTTTACCAGGAACTTTAAAATCTGTCGCTCTATATTGATCGCCAAATGCGTGTCGTCCTACTACAATTGGATCTGTCCAACCGGGTACAAGCCTTGGAACATTTTCGCAAACTATTGGCTCTCTAAAAACTGTACCACCAAGGATATTTCTTATTGTACCGTTTGGGGAACGCCACATTTCTTTTAGCTTAAATTCCTTTACCCTATCTTCATCTGGTGTGATAGTTGCGCATTTAACTCCTACACCATATTTTTTTATTGCATTAGCTGAGTCTACAGTAACTTTATCATTAGTTTTATCTCTGTTCTCTACGCCTAGATCATAATAATCTAGTTCTATATCAAGGTAGGGAAGTATTAATTTATCCTTAATGAATTGCCATATAATTCTTGTCATTTCATCACCATCAATTTCGACGAGTGGTGTTTTTACTTTAATTTTGCCCATTGTTTTCTAATAGTTTTGTGAGGTCATCATAATTGTTGATTACTTTATATGCTTCTTTCATATTTTCGCCAGCAAAATCCTCATCTATTAGTCGATCTATAAGACTAAGAAGTTCATTCCAAAAATTATTTAGATTATAAATATAAATAGGCTTTCTATGCAGTCGAAGCTGTTTCCAAGAGTAAACTTCAAAGAATTCTTCTAAAGTTCCTATTCCTCCAGGAAAAATGATAAAACAGTCAGCTTGATTAAACATTTCCATTTTTCTTTGATGCATTGTTTTGACTATTTTAAGATTATTGAGACTTTTATTTTTCTTTTCTATATCAATTAAGTGTTCAGTAATTACACCATATACATCCCCTCCGTTATCAAGTGCACTGTTAGCTAATATTCCCATCAAACCCATATTTCCACCGCCATAAATAAGCTTAATTTTATGTTTTGCTAAAAGTGATCCAACTTTCTCGGCTTCATTTTTATAAATGCTGCTTACGTGATTTGAGGAACCACAGTAAATAGCTACAGACTTTATCAATCTATTAAGACCTTATCATTTAGAATTTTTGATTTATTATAAAATATATTACTTAGACTTTTAGGCAAAGCAAGAAGGGCCGGAGTAACAAATAATGTAGCAAATGATGCAAATCCGATGCCCCATATAAGTGACCAAGCAAGCAGAACAAAGAAATATGTTTCTTCACTCTTATATGCAATTGTTCTATCAAAAATATCTAAACTTATTTGAAGCGCGGATGGAAGCAATCCTGTGATTGTTGTAATAGTAGTTAAAAAAATTGGCCGAATTCTGTTTTTGCATGCAATTAAAATAGCATCATAGATATTATTATCATTCTTGCTAAGTTCTTTACGATAACTGTCAATTAAAATAATGTTATTATTAACTACAATTCCCATGCAAGCAACAACCCCAAGTCCTGAAAACACAATACTAAATTTTAATCCAAGTAATAGAGTTCCGAGTAAGATTCCTCCAATTGACAGAATTACAGAAAACAAAATAATAAAGGTATGATAAAAGCTATTAAACAGAGTGATCAATACAATAAAAATAGCAACCAAAGCACCTAAAAATGCTATTATCAAAAAACTCATTGAGCTAGCTGAGTCCTCTGCTTCACCCGCGAACTTTATAAATACATTTGATGGCAAATTTAATTCATTTACCCAATTTGCTAGATCCTGTTTTACGGCTGATGCGTTTAATTCCTCCTTTATATTTGCGTCAATTACAAGGGTTCTCATTCCTTGTTGTTTTCCAATTGTAAAAATTTTTTCTCTTTTTTGTTTATCTACAAAGTTAGAAAGAGGAACCAGTCCTTGAGATGTAGAAATATTTGTTCGCTCAATTGAGGAGAATGTTTTTTCATCAGAGGGCAGATAAATTTTTACAGGTATTCTCTCCTCAGCATTGTCTGGAATAATGTTACCTATTGTTAGACCTGAAGTAGCAATTTTAATACTGTCTCCGATGGTATTTTTTGATAGGTCATATTTTTTTGTTTCATTTGAATTAATATTATAAATCCACTCAATACCCGTAATTGGATTTTTGATATTTTGGTCAGTATAAGAGTCATCTTTCAATAATTTTTGAAGCACAATTTCAGCAAATTGTCGAATTTTTGTAGAATCTGATGACTGTACTTCAATAGTAAGATCTTTGGCCCATTGTGATCCACTATAATCATTTGCACTAACAGAAATATTTAAGCCTTGTATTACTGACAACCTTTCTTCAAGGTTCTTAATAACTAAATCAGTATCTGGTCTGTCTTTGAAATCAATTAAATCTACCCAAATATCCGCAACCATGTCAGTTGGATTATTATCAAATAACCATATTCTATCTCTGTAGATTGTATTTCCATAAAAATTTTTGATATGAGGATGTCCGACGATTACATCAATTGTTTCCTCTAAATAACCTTTAGACTCAGCTGGTGATAAATTGCCTTTCGCCAAAATCTCGATTTCAAGACTGTTTGCTTTATCTTCAGCAAAAAAAACATATTCAGTATTTGACTTTATTGTCCCGTATACAATTGCAAAAAATATTAAGATACCAAAAAGAGAAACTTTTATAGGATTAAAAATTATGTAGTTAACGACCATACCATAATATGTATATAACAAACTATCGTAAGGATCTTTTTTGGTCGCCATTCCTGCAGTCTTCATTCCAAAAGATGACCCAAGTACAGGAATTATAATCATTGTAACAAAGAAAGAGCATAATAAAACCACTAGAACGGTTCTTGGTATTACACGTATCCACACACCAAAAAAATCTGGCCAAAATGCTAATGGCAAGAACGCTAAAACAGTTGTGAGTGTTGACGCAAATATTGGATAAAACATATCATGTGCTGCATTAAGATAAGAAACAGATCTTCTTATTCCCTTTTCTTGTTCTCTTCTTGCATACTCTGTAATTACAATTGGACCATCAACAAGCAGACCCACAGATAACACAAGGCCCATTATGCTCATTAAATTATAGGACATGCCCATAAAATTAAGTATTGTTATTGATAGTAAGTAAGTTGTGGGTATTGAAATGCCAACGAGAAGTCCTACTCGCCACCCAAGAATAGCTACTATAATAGTCATTACAATTATAACGGCAGTTATTACTGTATTCTCAGACGCTGAGATTCTATCATTGATGTCCTTAGATTCGTCGGCTATTAGAACAGCAGATGCAATAGGGCTAATAGTTCCATCTAACTCTGCAAGTTTCTTCTTTATGCTCTCATAAAGCGTAATAGTGCTTGAATTTTCTTTTTTGTTTATTTGTAGTAAAATACCCGGGTTACCATTTATGTTGACGTAGTCCTTATTTTTATCAAATGTTTGTTTTACGTTTGCAATATCACTTAAATAGATTGTCTTATTTGTTGAGGATTTTATAGGTAATCTCCTAAGCTCTGTTGCTGATTTATATAAAGATTTGATTTTTACTGAGTAGTCTGAATTGTTATTTGTAATTTTTCCTGCAGAGATAAGGTTGTTATATTTTCGAAAAGAATTGAGTACATCATTTATTCCTAGGCCATATTTTTCCATGGCGGATGCATTGATATTTATGTCTATTATCTCTTCTTTCTTTCCCTTAAATTCAATATCTGTAACATCATATAACTTTTCAAATTCATCTTCATATTTTTCAGCCACTTTAACTAATTCTCGATAGCCCATGTCACCATGAATACCAACTAGTACAAATTGATAGTTTGATGATTTATGTTCAACTACTTCTCGAAGATCATAACCCTGAGGAAGCTCTTCGATATTGAGAATTTTATTTCTTACTTCTTTTGCAATATTTGGAATTTCAGTATTTAATTCAAAAGCAACAAGAAATGATACAAGTCCATCTTTCGTAATAGAAATAACTTCTTTAGAATCTTTCATTGTCATCATTTCTTTTTCAATTGGAGTTGTAATTAATCTTTCCACATCTGTTGAAGATGCTCCGTCGTAATAAATTATTACTGATACCGACTTCAAATCTACATTAGGCCATTCATGTCTTGGAAAACTGGTATAAGATAAGATACCAACTAAAAATATCCCTACCAAAATAGTATTAATAGTTTTTTTTCTAAGAAAAATTGTATCAAGTATTTTTTTTAGCATTTATGCAAAGGATGGTTTTCTATACTTGCTAATAATTTCTTTAATATGATCTGGTAGAACTAAAAGACAAGGAGTTAGTACTAGTGTTAAAATTGCTGAAAAAGAAATCCCATAAATGATGCATTGCGCCAATGGTGCCCAAGATGTAGAAGCGTTTGAGTCATAGGCAATCTCTCTTGCAATGGGATCAATGGAATAGTTGAGCGCTAAAGGGATTAAGCCTAACATTGTTGTTAATGATGTCAGAAAGATAGGACGCAATCTTTGCGCGCATGCCTTAATTATTCTAGTTCTTACATCTTCATTGGACTTCGAGGAAATAACATTGAAACTATCAATGAGTATTATATTGTTATTTACAACTATTCCTGCCAAAGATACAATTCCAATGCCAGTTAAAAGTGCACTAAACACTTGATCAAATATAAGTAAGCCTAACATAACTCCAGCTGTACTTAGTACGACTGCACTTAAAATTATTGTCATCTGATAAAAATTATTAAATTGAGTAACCAGCAATGCAGCCATTAACATGATTGATATAATAAATGCCTGCGTAACAAAATTAAGGGAATTCACCTGTTCTTCGTTATCACCCCCAAATTCGATATCAATATTTGCGGGAATACTCTGGTCTTTGATCCATGTTTCAAAAAGCTTTAATCTTGACTCAGGTGTAAATCCTGAAGACACATCTGCTTTAATTATTGTGACATGCTTTGAGTCAAATTTTCTTACATAATTTACTTTTTGTTGAGGTTTTTTTTCAACAAAATTTGAAATAGGAACCAAGCCAGATTCTGTATTTATTAAAATATTATCAAGCTCATCAATATATCTCTCTTTTTTTGGATACCTTAAGACAATATCTAACTCTTCATCAATATCTTTTGGTCTATAAGAACCTATAGTAAGTCCGCTAGTAATAAGACCAATAGAATTTCCAATTGTAGGTATATCAGCCCCAAATTTAGCAGCTTTAGGTTTATCAACAAAAAGTTCCCATTCAACTCCGGGAACAGGAAGAGTACTTTCTAGGTTGACAATTCCATCTATTTCACTCAAATAATTTTTTATCTCTTGAGCAACATTCATTGTGGAGTCTCTACTTGGCCCAAGAACTCTTATTTCGATATCTTTACCAGTAGGAGGTCCACCTTCTTGTGCTTTGATTTCAGTTTTAATACCTGGTATTTTATCCAATTCTTTTCTCATGTTTTCAATTACAACTCTCCCATTCTCCCTCTCTTTTCTGTCAGTAAATTCGAAGAAAAATGATGCGATCGTATCATCAGAACTGCTTCCACCAGTTCTAAAATTATTGAATCTTCCAGTTTGTAAAAATAAATTCTTTATTCCTTTTGTATTGTATACAATTTCCTCAACAGATTCTGAGAGTTCATCAATTTGTTCAATTGTAAGATTCCCACGAGCTTGTATTTTACCGTAGCCTGCGAATGGATCACTCTGGGAAACTAAAACTACACCTTGGCCTACCGACGAATAAGTTGAAATAACAATAAACGAAAATGCAATAATCGATCCGCTGATTAGTAATGGTCTTTTAAGAACTATACTTAAAAAATTTATATACTTACCAACAACCCCTTCAACTTTAGTAAGGTCATATGTATGTTCAGAACTAATTGATTGCACGGTTTTTTTGCTCATCTCCGAAGCTTTTCCAAATATACTTCCGATTACAGGTACAATCATAAGGCTGTAAATTAAAGCAACTGTTAATATAATAAATATCGTAATAGGGAGGACTCTCATGAACTGTCCACTTACGCCGGGCCAAAAAAATAGGGGTATAAAAACAGCTAATGTTGTCGCTGCTGATGCCGTAACGGGCCAGAACATTCTTTTTGCAGCATAGATAAAAGCAGTCTTTTTATCATATCCTTCTACCATCTTTCTGTCAGCTAATTCCACAACGACGATTGAGCCGTCTATTAACATTCCTAAGGCCACAAGCATACCAAAAATAACCATAAAATTATATGTAAACCCAAGAGCATATAAAATGAAAATTGCAATAATGATTGATACTGGAATACCTGAGCCAACTATTAAAGATGATCTAATTCCAAATGTAATCATAGCTACGATTAGAACAAACATAGTAGCCATTATAATGTTTCCTTGAAGTGAATTAACTTGCTCAAGCATTGTATCCTTGGTGTTCAATACATAGCCTAGGCGAATATCAGAAGAAATCTTAGATTGATATTTTTCTACAATGTTTTCTACCTTATTAATCGTACTTATTAGGTTTGCCCCACGGGCTTTTTTAACTCCCAAGCAAATACTTTGATTTTGATTTATGCTTGCAAAAAAGGTTCGCTCTTTGAAATTTCTTTTCACTTCAGAAATATCTGACAACAATACAACGCCATTAGAAGAAGATCTTATTGGTATTGAATTGATCTCGCTTTCATCTTCAAATAAGCCTGGCACATCTACCGAGAATTGTCCTTGTCCGGTTTCTATCTCACCTGCCATGACAGCTTGATTGTTGTTGTTAATTGCTCTGATTATTTCATAGAGGGAAATGTTATAGTTTTCAATTTGGTTACGATTAAGTATGGCTTCTAATTGTTCATCTCTGTTTCCAATCAGATCTACCTCAAATATTTCAGGAAGAAGCTCTATTTCATTTTTAATATCTCTCATGATATTAAGAAGATCTCTTTCTTGTGCAATATCTGATGAAATTGCAACAATAATTGATGGATCATCAGACAACGATACTTCTCTGACAATTGGTTCCTTAGCGTCATCAGGAAATTT
>CACLWE010000002.1 GCA_902610585.1 uncultured Pelagibacteraceae bacterium | reverse complement strand
ACCAATCGTTATGAAGGAAATTTTTGAGAGAATTATAACTATTAAAAACTCAGGTGTTGCAATCGTCATTGTCGAGCAAAATGCTAAACAAGCACTAAATATAGCAGATTTTGGTTATGTTTTGGTCGGAGGAGAAAACAAATTTAGTGGCGAAGGACAAGAGCTTTTAAATAACCAAGAAGTAAGAAAAAGTTTCTTGGGAGGATAAGTTGGAAAATTTTGAATTTATTAATGCGATAGTCCTGTTGTCAAATTTTGTAATTGTTCCAGCTTTGTCATATGGAAGTCAGCTTGCGTTAGCTACCTTAAGTTTAACAATTATTTATGGTGTATTAAGATTTTCAAACTTTGCTCAAGCTGATTGGATGTCATTTGGAACGATGGCTACTATTTTATTTACTTGGTTATTTCAAAGTATAGGGATCACTGCTGGAATTCTTCCTACTGCATTACTTGCTCTACCTTTTGCTATTATAGTAACAGCTTTGTTTTGTCTCTTAATTGACCGATCAGTTTACAGTTTTTATCGTAAACAAAAAAGCCAACCTATAGTACTCATGATCGTTTCTGTAGGAGTTATGTTTATTCTGCAAGCAGTAGTCAGATTTATTATAGGACCGAATGATAGAAAGTTTTTTGATGGTGAAAAGTATATAGTACACGCTTTGGATTTTAAAAATTACTTTGGATTAGAGGAAGGATTAACAATTAAATCAACTCAATTAATCACAGTCATTGTAGCTTTAATTGCAATGATAAGTTTATTTTATTTCTTACAGAAGACTAAACTGGGCAAGTCAATGAGAGCATACTCAAATAATGAAGACCTGGCACTATTATCAGGAATAAATCCTGAAAAGATAGTGATTGTTACCTGGGTTATATCTTCAATCTTAATTACTACTGCTGGGGTTCTCTATGGGCTAGATAAGAGCTTTAAACCATTTACATATTTTAATTTGCTGTTACCAATGTTTGCGGCTGCAATTGTAGGTGGGATAGGGTCACCAATTGGTGCAGTAATTGGAGGTTATGTCATTGCATTCTCTGAAATTACATTAACCTATGCTTATAAGAAATTCTTTGTGTATCTTCTTCCAGAAAATTTAGAGCCTTCAGGATTAATGCAAGTTCTCTCAACAGATTATAAGTTTGCTATTTCTTTCATTATTTTGGTGATTGTGCTGATTGTCAGACCAACAGGAATTGTGAGGGGTAAAATAATATGAGCGAAGACTTAAGAGCACCAGTTGCATTCACTGTAATGGCAGTTTTGCTTGCAATTGTGGGCTTTACTCAGTCCTGGTCTGTGTCTCTCAGTGTTATTAATCTCTGCATTATTTCATCAATAATGGCGATTGGTGTCAATTTGCAATGGGGGTATGGAGGTTTGTTTAATGCAGGAGTAATGGGTTTTACTGCGCTTGGAGGCTTAACGGCAGTATTGGTTTCACACGATCCAATTTACGAAGCATGGGATAAAGCGGGCATCGGAATTGTAATTAGTGCAATAATTTTTGTTTTATCAATTACTGCTCTCTTATTTGTATTTAGAAATATTGAAAATAAACAAATAAGAAACACTCTTATAATCTTAATAATTGTTTTTGGTTTAATTGGAATTAATAATTTTTATGGGCCTTCAATAGATATTATCGAGTCGATTAATCCTGCTAAAACAGGTTTTCTTGGAGGTTTGGGGTTACCAATTATTTTCTCTTGGCTGATTGCTGCAGTAGTCGCCGGACTTGTTGCATGGGTGATAGGAAAAATTACTCTCCGACTACGGTCAGACTATTTAGCTATCGCAACTCTTGGGATTTCTGAAATTGTAATCGCAGTAGTTAAACATGAAGATTGGTTATCTCGAGGAGTTAAAAATGTTTCAGGTTTAGATAGACCTGTTCCATATGAAATTGAACTTCAACAATCTGAATGGTTCCTTAATCTAGTTGAGAGAATAAACTTTTCAAAACTAGAAGCTATGCAATCTCTTTCATCAAGACAATATTTGCTGAACGATCTTGTTATTGATAGTTCAGGAATATTTGTAAAACTCTGTTATGCAGGATTATTTTTTTCTGTTCTTTTGTTAATCTTCTATCTAAGTCAACTTGCTTTAAACTCACCATGGGGAAGAATGTTAAGAGCCATAAGAGATAACGAAGAAGCAGCTAGTGCAATGGGTAAAAATATCTTTGCACAACATTTACAAATTTTTATTATTGGCTCAGCTATAATTGGAATAGCGGGAGCGATGCTCACTACCTTAGATGGCCAATTTACACCCGGGTCTTATCGTCCATTAAGATTTACATTTATTATATGGCTAATGGTTATCATTGGTGGATCGGGTAATAACTTAGGATCAATTTTTGGAGGATTCTTTATTTGGTTTATTTGGATTGAAGCGGAACCATTGTCCATTGGTTTCATGAACATGTTGGCTGGTGGGCTCGAATACGACAATCCTTTCAGGATTCATCTATTGGGAAGCGCAGCACATCTTAGATTATTTATAATGGGGTTATTACTTTTATTGGCGCTGAGGTTTATGCCAAGAGGGGTAATACCTGAGAAAATCCAAAAAAAATAGGGGCCAAAATCGGCCCCTATTAATTAAAATGTTAAGATCTTAACGAACCGTAACTGTGTTAAATTTACCGTTACCTATTTCAAGCTCTTTATAAGAACCAGAAGCTTCACCAACATCAGAGAACTCAACATTTGTTGCGCCTTGATAGTTAACTTGGCCTCCATCTTTTAAAATTTGTAATGCTTTGCCTAATTCACCTGGAAAAATTTCTGTTCCAGGAGAGTTTGCAACTCCCATTACATTTTGAGCGATTGAAGATCTGTCCGCAGAATTGCCTGCTTGTATTGCAAGCAATATTAAAGCAGCTGCATCGTAGGACTCTGGTTCGAATGGTCCATCACCTGGGATGCCGTTTGAAGATGCAATTGATTTAAACATGTTTGCTCCTTCTGACTCAGATCCTGGTAAAGTTCCAAAAGTTCCTGTCAAATCACCATCCACATTTTCAATCAGACTGTCGCCAATCATTCCATCGGCAAGAATAAATCTTGAAAATGCTCCAGTCTCCATTGAGTTCTGAATGATTCCTCGACCACCTTGGTCTACATAACCAAGAACAGCAACTTCTGAGGCACCTGAAGCTGATAGTGTTGATACTTCTGCTGAGTAATCACCTTTGCCATCTTCATGAGGTACTTCAGTAGTAACAGATCCACCCATCGCTTTAAATGCATTTACAAAACTATCGGACAGTCCTTTACCGTAGTCATTATTAGTATAAGTAACAGCAACTTCGTTGATACCTCTATCCATAACTACTTGAGCCAATACTTGCCCTTGTCTTGCATCTGATGGTGCAGTTCTAAAGAAGTAACCTTTATCATCAATGTCCGTTAATGCTGGCGAAGTAGCTGATGGAGAAATCATTGTTACCCCATTTGGCACTGCTACATTATTTGCAATTGCAGTTGTAACTCCTGAGCAATCCGCTCCCATTATTGCTGCAACATTATCTGATGTTACAAGTCTTTCGGCCGCTGAAGTTGCCGCACCTGCATCAACACATGTTGAGTCAGCACGAACAGAACTTACTGTTGCTCCGCCTAAAAGTAATCCAGAGTCACTTGCCTCTTTCATTGCAAGTTCAGCTGAGCTGGCCATTGTTGGTGTGAGTGATTCAATTGGACCTGTAAATCCAAGAATTACTCCGATTTTTATTTCGTCAGTAGATGCTTGATCTGACTGTCTGTCACAACCATAGAACAGTCCTAAGACCAACATCCCTGCGATTAAACTGAATATCGTTTTTTTCATTAATAATCTCCCATTTTAATTGGCATATATGCTAGCAAATCAGCTAATTCCAATCAACTTTGATTTTATTAATTAACTTATTATAGTTGATAAAAATGACAATTTTCCAAAGTATATTTACAAGCACATTTTTTATACTTCTACTTATTATAGTTGTACTCACAGTTATTTATGCATTTAGCAGCTTTGAAAAAGGAGACTTAAAATCCTATCAGGAAAACTCTGACTATAATTTTGTCAATCTTTCTAAAGGACTAACAGCCTATAAGGATTATGGAAATAAAAATGATCCTGCAATAATTATTATTCATGGGGCAACTTTACCTTCAGAAGGATATATTAGTTTCTGTGAGGGATTAAGTCTAAAAGGCTATAGAGTGATCTGTTATGATCAATATGGAAGAGGTTACTCTGACAGACCAGTTTCTGATTACAACATGGAATTTTATTTGGATCAACTTTACGAGCTGTTGAGTTATTTAGAAATAAAGAAATCTATTTTACATGGTTCATCCATGGGAGCCCCAATTGCAATCAGTTACGCTAACAAATTTCCAAATCAAGTATCTGCTATCGGTTTACAAGTTCCTCTAGTAAACAGTAATAGTAAAATACTTAGTATTCTTAAAACTCCAATCTTGGGAAATTTTGTTTTAAGAGTTTTGGGAATTCCATTTTTAAAAAATAGAGCTGATCAATGGGTAACCGATAATCCTGAACAGAGAGATTTGGTTGACAGATATATTGCTCAACTTACACTACCTGGAACAGAGCAATCACTACTTTCTTCATTACGTAATATTGTAAATACTAACTTTATTCCTGATTATAAAAAATTCTCACAGTTTGATATTCCTATTCATGTAGCCTATGCAAGTGATGATGATGAAATTGATCCAAAAACTGTTGAACAGGTTTTAAACTTAATTCCAAGGGCTGAAAGTTTTGTTTTTACAGGTGGTCACGGTGGCGGTGGATTTATTGTTGATGAACTCAATAATATATTTACTGACTTTCTAAATAAAAATTTAAACTAAGAGCAATCTATCAATCTGCGTTGTATAGTTTCTTGTGCAGTTTTCTCTTTTTTGTTTCCAATTACCAACTTTACATTCTGATGCCATCTGAAGTGTGTCCCGACCATAACGATAGTTAATGGCATCAATTGCTGACATAAGATCAGAATTTTGATTATAATTTTTTTCAAATAGTGTCTCTTGAATTTCTGACTTGTCACATAAACCACTAAGAAGCACACCTGCTTTTTTATACTGATAGTTGTTTTTAAAAATTCTCTTTGTAAGCAATAAAGCTGTTTCAATAATTGTTATGCTGTCGTGAGTTGGATGAGAAAGTGTTCTTGATGCTCCGTTTGAATAATAAGTACTTTTTTTGTCAAAAGGATTAGTTCTTACAAAGACCGAAACACAAGACGCCGCAAGGCTTTCAGAGCGTATACGTTCAGCGGCTCTTCGCGCAAAAGTTGTGACAGCCTGCTCTATGTCTTCTAAATTTGTTAGAAGTTTTCCAAATGATCTCGTGGTGCAGCAGCTTTTTCTTGTCATTGAGTATTCTTCAAGGGGAATACAAGAAATCCCTCTTAACTCTGTAATTGTTTTCAAGCCATTAACGCTCATCATTTTTCTTATCCATGAATCACTGCAATTCTTTAGTAGTTCTGCATTATGTATTCCATGGTTAATTAATTTTTTTGATAAACGTCTTCCTACTCCCCATACATCACCCACTTCAGTTAATTCAAGTATTTGGTCAATATTATTATAATTCACAAGTGAACATACACCGTTCAAAGAATCATCTTTTTTAGCCTTATGGTTTGCAACTTTTGCAAGGGTTTTTGTTGAGGCAATACCTATGCTGACTGGAATTCCTGTATGCTGTAAAATAGTTTGTCTCAGTTGATGGGCATAAGACTCATAATCAATCGGTAAACTGCTCAACTCTACAAATGCTTCATCAATTGAATATATTTCTGTATACGGAGAAGAACTGGAAATAATATTCATTACTCGACGCGACATGTCTGCATACAATGTGTAGTTTGAAGAAAATACAACTACCTTTTCTTTTTCTACAATATCTTTCACCTTGAAAAGTGGAACACCCATTTTTATTCCAAGAGCCTTTGCTTCTTTGGAACGTGATATTATGCAGCCATCATTATTTGACAGAGCTACGACTGGTCTATTGTTAAGTTTCGGGTTAAAAACACGTTCACATGAAACATAAAATGCATTGCAATCGATTAGTGCAAAAACTTTGTCTCTCATTAATTATCTATTCTTTGGACTTAAACTATGAACAACGTTTGTGCATACTCCCCATATGGTAAAATCCATTTCTTCAGAGACCAAAACATCAATATAGTTCTTGTTAGATGATGATAAACAAACTTGTTTATTTTCCATTTTTAAAATTTTAACACTCAGTTCCCCATCTAAAACTGCTATGATTATAGAGTTATTTCGAGGCTTAATACTCCGATCAACAATGAGAAGGTCTCCTGGATAAATACCTGAACCAATCATAGAGTCACCGCGTGCTCGGACTATAAAAGTTGCATTTGGGTGCGGAATAAGTTCCTCATTTAGGTCAATTGTCCCCTCTGTAAAATCTCTTGCTGGAGAGGGAAAACCGCATTCTACTGCTTCTTTATAAAATGTTAAAAACATTGGATAAATTCTATTTTGTTCTTGTTTTGTTCTAATTATTGCACTAGTGGAGCTAAGAGTCAATACTGCTCAATAAATTTTTATGAAAAAAATTGTTTTTGAAAGAATGAAACAGCGTCTTTGTGACATTGCTTACGAGCTGCCCAATTACCTCCTGCGTGAGCTCCAAGGATATCAGGCGTTTCTTTTAAGAGGCGCATTCTTTCTTCAAGTGAGTCTAAATGAAAAGTATTATTGTTTTCATCGGTAAAAATTTGTCGTCCATCCATCTTTAAATCAATGAACATATCTTTCAGCCTAATGGCATAAGGAATAAATTCAACAGGGTCAATGGAGTCAAACGAATGATGAGCGTTTGGATAGGTTGTAAGATCTACACTACGAACTGGCTTCATGTACTCAATCATTTTCTTACAAAGGCTTAGAGGAGTATAGTCGTCGTCTTCTCCAAATAGAACATGCATTGGAGCATCTGACCAACGATTATCCTCAGGCTTAAGTAATGTTCCTGGATAAATAGGTAAATGTGCAGCAAACTTTTCACCATTCTGTGTAAGCGTATCGATAATAGGTTGCCAGGCTGCATAGAAAGCTGTACTACCACCAAGACTCCACCCCATGATACCTATTTTATCACTATCAACATCAGGATGTTTAGAAACTAATGTTAATGCACGAAATGCATCAGTAATCATCGAGGCAAGAGTAACCTCGGTTTGATTTTCAACAATTGAAATAACTCCTCTAGATTCGAAGTGATGAATTCTAAAAATAGCAAATCCAGCGTCTAATAAATTAACCATGTGAGTGTGATGACCTTCTCTCAACCCTGCGCTACCATGAATAGGAATAATCAGAGGGCATGGCTTCTTCATATTTTCAGGAAAAATAAGTGTACCCCAAACATCTTGTTTATCATCCATGTTTTTGCCATTCAAAAGATCATAAAACTCATATGGATTAGATGACTTAAAAAAGAAGACACCTTTTTTTTTCTTTTCAAATGGATTTATTTCATTCGACATGACGAGGAAAGATTAAAGGAAATAAAATACTAATACAAACGTAAAAAAGGGTCCACTTGAATAATCATTGGGGAAAAAGTGGACCCTTTTTATTAGTTTAAAAGAATGAACTTAGTCTCTTATTGAGTAGGCAATAACACCTGTCTCAGCTACGTCAGTTCCTTCTTTTTCAGCTTCTTCGCTAATCCTTATACCGATTGTGGCTTTCATAATGCCCCAAATAATTATGGACACTACGAATACGAACACACAAATTGATGCTGTGCCAAGGAATTGTGTTCCAAAGCTAGTATCTGGATTAGTAATTGGTACAGCAAGAGTACCCCACACACCCGCAATAAGGTGAACAGGAATCGCTCCTACAACGTCGTCAATTTTCATGGCTGCGAGTAATTCAGTACCAGCAAATACTAGTGCACCACCAATACCGCCGATAATGATTGCCATTAAAGGTGTTGGCATTAATGGCTCTGCAGTAATTGCAACCAAACCACCAAGCGCACCATTCAACATCATCACTACATCAGTTTTACCTCTGACTAATCTTGTAATGGTCGCACATACTAGTACACCAGCACAAGCTGCAAGGTTTGTATTAATGTAAATTGTAGCAACAGCTGTAGCATCATCAAAAGATCCTAATGCTAACTGTGAACCACCATTAAATCCAAACCAACCTAGCCATAAAATAAATACACCTAGAGTTGCAAGAGGTATAGATGAGTTTGCAAACGGCACTAATTTACCATTATCAAATCTTCCAAGTCTTGGACCAAGAACAATTGCACCAGCTAATGCTGCTGCACCACCTGCTGCGTGTACAAGAGTTGAACCAGCAAAGTCTGAGAAACCAGCAGCAGATAACCATCCACCACCCCATTGCCAACCCATTTCGATTGGATAAATTACTCCAGTTAAAATTGCTACGAATAAAAAGAATGGCCAAATTTTTATTCTTTCAGCTAATGTACCTGAAACAATTGATGCTGTTGTTGCACAGAACACCATCTGGAAGAACCAGTCTGATCCATCAGAGTAACCAGTGGCAATTGCAGAACCATCACTCCATGAAGTAAATGATCCGATATAACCACCTTCTGGTATTCCGTAAGCTAAGTTGTAACCAACCAGCCAGAACATGATTCCGGCGATTGAATAAAGACCTATGTTTTTTGCTGCAATCGTAGAAACACTTTTCGATGTAACTAGACCCGACTCCAACATACAAAAGCCTGCAGCCATCCACATCACTAAGAACCCACTAATCAAAAACAAAAGTGTATTTAATGCATAAGCAGTTTCGTCATCGACACCAGCAAAAGCATTAGCAGATAATAGTGATGAAAATAATACTGTATAAAGTAGAACTTTTTTTAACATGTATTTTTTCTCCCTATAATTAATTTTATGACTGCATCATTTATTAATTAAATGGATTCACAATTATGGTTGAATGCCAATGTGACAACGTGTGGAAAAAAATTAATATTAAACAAAATCAATAATTTAGCAGTGTGAATCTAATGCTAAATATTCACTTATCTCGATTTCTCCAGGCATCAGCAGCGAGGAAAACTACTCCAATCATCATGGATACGTAGATGAAGTATAAAATAGTGAGTCCATATGCAGTTAAATATGCCCAACTAAATAGGGACCCTACTACAACTGATATAATACTTGGTATTAAAAATTTCATAATATTAATAACAAATAATTAGGATAGAAAATCTATATAGATTGGTGAGGACCAAGCGCGATGTTCATCAATTTCAGAGCAAGTTTCAATATCTCTAGGGTGTCTCCAGTCTTGCGTACATAATTTAAATTCTATACAATTACCATCATCATCAAACGTGCAAACTCCACCCTTCACATTTATCTGAGGTGATGGTAATTCAATGGCGCGGACATAATAACTTGCGTCTTTTTGATCTTTAAGGAAATCCTCATCCTTAAATCTAAACGTACACCCAACATCATCTGGATTACAATAATGTACTTTCCACGTATCAATTATACGGTCATCTATAGGTTGATCAGAATATTCTTGAGGTAAAACTTTTATGACTTCAATGCGTTGTATAAAATTTCTTTTATCACTTGGATTATAACATTCGTTGTAACACAATTCATCTACTCTGTCTTCTCCAAGAGCATTATACGCATCTTCTGGACATCCTGGCTTTTGTTCAAATGATCCCATAGCCTTGACTTCAAATTCTGGTACAGCATACATTTCAACAGATGAGCCCATAGGAATTTTTTTATCACCACTAATCATATTGAACCATAGAAGAATTCTAGTTCCACTTGTTGCATAGGTTTCTTTTCTTTTAAGAGCATCCCATATTTCTTCTTTTGAACGTCCATCTGAATGTACAGCAGCTAATCCACCTGTAGTGAAGAAGCCTCTTTGTTTTTCCCATTCAATTGTATTAAATCCAACAATCAACTCTGGGATTTCATATTGTTGAGGTTGAGAGTCAGATATGTATGAGTCTTTAATAGGGTTTGAATTCTTGCCGGTGGGGCTTAGACTTTTTGGAAAATACCAAGGATCCATATGAAGTAGTCTATCAAAAAATTTAGTAGGTGGACCGCTTCCATCAATGTTATTTCCAAATAATTCTTTATATCCACTTCCCGGCGCAGAAGAGTGATTGTCACTTGAGCCTATAAAGCCGTATCGAAACCTATGTTTTGTGCCATCATCTTTGAATTTAGTGAGAGCCAAACCGTATTGAGCACTTGCTCCAGGTACGTGATTCATTGGAGGACTGTAACAATCAGTACATTGGCCAGAAATATTACGATCCAAGAAAGTATTTTTTGGGACAACTTGATAACCAGCTCGACCCCTATCTACCACTGACTGTTTTGTTTCTTCTCTTCTTGATGCGCACTCAGACTCATCTGCGCCTTCATCGATGCATCTCTCATATATTATCTTGCCGGCCTGCCAACATTGAGGAATGTAATTGTCAGATGGATCAGGACATGTTTGAGTTCCAATATCGATTACTTCTTCCGAACCATCAGGGTTTTCAATGGTAAAAGTTCCTTGATTTAAATCAATATCACCCATTGTAAAAGTAAAAGGCCTTGACTCTTGTTGGCCATTTCTGACAACATCAACACCACGCCAAGAGCGATACTCTTCAGCGTTACCGTGCCCAGAATAGGTTTCGAGAAGCTCAAACATTTTTGGAAATTTTTTTGAGTGCTCTAAACTTTTATCAAGAGTATAGCCAGCGGGTGTATAAAGTCCCCATGATTGGCCATGAGGTATAACCATATAGTCACTATCGTACATCTCTAATCTTGTAACTAAATCAAGTGGCGTGACCGCTTGTTCGTAACAATCAAGCGGCAAATCTTTTGACGGTGTTCTTAAATTACAATCAGGTACTTTAACTGTTTCCACCTGATAACGTTGAAAGTCATTGTAACGTTTGAAATTTTCAAGATCGACAAAAGAGTACAGTGTCCCTGGCAGCAATGGTCTTGCAGTCATTGCTTGTCGTGCTACAGATAATGATGCGATTGCTCGAGGTGGCACCAATTGATCATCTTCTTCCTTTAAAATCACATTGTGATGTCCCCAATGATTGCCTCTGACAACACCAACTTGTGTCCACTCCCAACCTAAGAATGCCACACAGTCAGGATTTGCTGGATCAACATTCAAGGCATTACATTTTCGAATAGTTTCTTTTGTTTCCATCCATCTCTTTGGAGTTGTTGCTTCTGCATGATCATTAATTGACCAAAAATCTAATGCTGAACAGTGTCTTGCAAAATCACAGGCATCTGCAACAGGATGTACGCCATTCCCTCCAGTAATAGGTAAGCTCATTGCATGCGCGTCAGCAGAAAAAGTTGAGTGAACATGCAAATCACCAAATAGGATTTGCTTTGTCGGTATTTCATTTAATGACTCCATGGCCTGAAGTTGTCGTTTTTTCTTATCTTCAACAAATTCAACTGTATTTATTTTTCCAGTGATTTCACCGGGCCCAAGGTCTTCACTGAATAAACCAAATTGTAAAACAACAAGACAACTAATGATAAAGAGAATAGATAGAATAAAAAAATATCTTATAACTTTTAAAATATTCATATAAAAAAAGTATAGTTCTGGCACTGCTTATGTCAAAAGTATTTTCGTTATAATCATAAAAAAACCTATGGTAATCTCTCTGAAATGATGAAAATTTTTAATAAATTAAATGTATTATTTTTTACTGCGATCCTAGCAGGACTGTTTTTGATTTTTTACGATACAATTAGTTTTAATGACAACTTATCTCTCAGCAATAAAAAAGCTGTTGCTTTAGTGAATGAGACAGTCATCACAGAAGACCAGTTCCTCAGATATGCAACAAATCTTGGAGCTGATTTAGACCTTAGTAACGATTTTGAAATACTCGATCTTCTTCTTGAACGTATGATTGAGGAGGAACTTTTGGTGCAAAGAGGTATAGAACTTAATCTTCACAAAAAAGATATTGGTGTAAGAAAGGAAATGATTACTCAGGTCATCGATTTTATTATTCAGGTTGAAGATAATCAGATAACTGAAGCTGATGTGAGAGACTATTTTAAAAAAAATATAAATAAGTATGCGCCAACGGAAAAAATTAAATTTGATTTTATTTTTTTAAAATCAAATAATCCAAATTCTGTTTTGCTAGGAACTGAGTCTGATCTTAAAACACTTGAAACAAAAATAAGTAATATTAACCTTGAGTTAGATACTAAAACATTTTCGGAGGTAAAGCAGAAGTATAATGAAAACAATTTGTTTGATATCCCTCAAAAATTAATAAATCTGAAAGATTGTGAACAATTATTAGGCAAAGGCATTTGTAATCAGATAACCATGATGGAGATAAATTCTATTTCTGAACCAATTTTCGGAACCAATGGGTTTTATATTTTTAAACTATACGATATTCAAAAATTAGAAGTGAATGACGATTACTTCGAGGAAATAAAAGATAGAATTATATTTGATTATAACAATCAACTAGATGATCAAAAGTTAAAAGACTACCTTATATATTTAAAAGAAAATTCATCCATCACTAGGTATGATTTTCAATAAATAATGAATTATATCATTGC
The DNA here is from genome assembly GCA_902610585.1 of uncultured Pelagibacteraceae bacterium. GTDB lineage: Bacteria > Pseudomonadota > Alphaproteobacteria > Pelagibacterales > AG-422-B15 > CACNXQ01. The sequence goes on along the minus strand of CACLWE010000002.1, from coordinate 120,492 downwards.
AAACACAGTCATAATCCTCTTTTTTCTTTTATCGCCATTGAATGCCCACTACTTTAGTGAGTCATTCTCTAAATGGAACGTTGTAGATAACAAAGTTGAGGCAAATTTTTCTCTTTTAACACTTGAGTCCACTCGTATTTTTCAAGTTGAAAACTACCAGAAGATTATGTTTGAAGAGAATTTGAGTGAGACCGATGTATTCAAAATCTACCTCAGCCAGCATCTCAAAGTCACCTCAGAAGGCAAAAGTTGTTCTCTTGTTGATGAAATTAAAGAATTAAATTCTCAAGAAGGAAGTTTAAATCTCTCACTAAATTTTGAATGTCCATCAAACAAAGAAATAAAAATTATAAATAATGCGCTGTTTAATCTTGTTCAAAGTCATATTCATATAGCACGTATCTACATTGATAATAATTTATATACTGAAAAAGCCTTATTTTTTAATGATCAGTCAATTGATTTAAATGAAGAAAAGGAAAATAATAGCTTCTCGAATAGTTTTTATAAATTTTTCTCATTGGGTCTTGATCATATTCTAAGTGGCTATGATCACTTGCTATTTATTCTTGGACTGTTGCTTTTAGTAACAAATTTAAAACGATTGCTTCTGGTAATCACGGGATTCACTATTGGACACAGTTTAACTCTATCACTTTCAGTAATAAACATTATCCAAGTAAAATCCTCTTTAGTTGAAGCATTAATTGGTTATACAATAATGTTCGTCGGCTTGGAATATTTGTATAAAGAAAATAATGATCATAGAGTAAGTATGATCTTTATAACGACGCTAAGTTTATTACTTTTAATATTTGGCAATTTAATCAATCCAAATTTTCCATATTTCTTAATATTAGGAATACTTCTATTTTCTCTAGGTTATTTTTACTTACTTAAAAATTTAAATTCAGAAAATAATTTGTTATCTATTATAACAATTATTTTTGGACTTATTCATGGATTTGGTTTTGGAGGATTTTTACTTGGCTCAAAAATAAGTAGTGAAAATATTTTCTCTGGATTATTAGGTTTCAATTTAGGTGTAGAAGTAGGTCAGATAATTTTTGTCTTATTAATTTTATTAATATACAAATTATTAATGACATTAAAAATTACAAAAATAATAGATGTCATGAAAAATCTTTCATTCTTTGCGGTTGTTTTCTTTGGTTTCTTCTTTTTTATTCAAAGACTCATAGCTTAAAAAACAAATAAAAACATCAAGCTCGTAATAACTATCACTATTGATGAAAGAGATATTCTCATTGTTATAAACCATAATTGTGAGATTTTTTGCTGTTGATACAAGTAATAATCATGAACGGCAGATATTAGAAAGCTTACAAGAATTAAACCTAATGAGAGACTTAAATTCTCAATACTCAAAAGTGCAGCCCAAGCAATCAATGGAGGTATAACAGAAATAAAAAGTGGAATAAAGACGTAGTAAATTTTGTCAGCAAAAGCTGTGATTAGGCCCCACTGAATGCCGCCCAGAAATGATGAGATGATTGCTGCATATGCAACATAAATAAATAAAAGTAATCCATACAATTCTTCAGTTGGAGGTGATATTGCGCATGCAATTAAAATTAAGATAAATGGAATTAATCCAAGTCCACCTAAAATAAATGATTGTTTTTGGCCCATAACTAGTCAGTAAATAATCCCAAGAATTTTAGAAATTCAAGTTTTCCACCTTCTACTTCGATCGTGTTATTTGCTAGGAGAAGAGAGATAGCAGCTACATTTTTTAGACCGGCAAATACTTCCTTAAGAGTTTGTTGATCAGTGATGACTTTAACTTCAGCACTAGAATCTGGTATTTTACTTAACTGGGCTACTCCTTTTCTTATATGTATAGTGTATACTTCTTCGCTATCGATAAATCTAAATTCATATTTTTTTGTTATTTCAACAGATTTATCCGCGTTAAGATTTACTGGAAGTGACTTCATTATTGCCTTCATTGGTGTGGCCTGTAATTGTTCAGACGTAACTCTATTCGGAGTTGATGGATTTACATCAATTTCATTCCTTAATTCACCTGCAACTGTTTTATAAAAATAGTAATCGTTAGATGCAAGTTGAAACTTGGCTAATTGATCGGCTGCTGCAGCTTTTATATTTTTGGCTTGTGTATTGTTTGCATCAAGTGCGATTAACATATCTGCTAGTTCCAAAGCCCACTGATATTCTCCATTATCGAGAGCATTTTGTGCCTCATCAGATATTTTGGTTTGCCTTTGAGCCATAACCTCTAGTTTTTTAGCTCTCTCTTCAACAGTCAGAGGATGAAGGTCAGATATGTTTCCACTAAACCAGCCAATATACCCACTAAATGTTGATCTAACATAAGATGATATAGAGCCATAAAAAGGTTGTAAGTATGGAGACTCAGCTAGGTGCTTTGGTAATTTTACTTTTTGCACAATCTCATCAGGCGTTAATCCTTTATTTGCATATCTTATAGTTTGGTCATGAACAAACTGAATGCCATCTCTATAATCAGTGAGAGCTTTTTCTACATTTTCTTTTCCACTTATAGGACGCGAGTGACTTGGAACCAGATGCTCCGCATTAAGTAATCTGATTTTATCGAGACTATCGACCCATTCCATAGGATTTCTAAATTTTGTTCCTCTTATTGCGTATAAATTTGCGAATGATCTATAAAAATTATCACCAACCATCACAGCTTTTTTCTTTGGTATCCACACATATAGATGATCATCTGTCTCACCAGGCACATGTGCTAAGACAAATGTAAGATTATCAATTTCAATAGTTAACTCATCATCAAAAAGTATAGTTGGTCTGACAAGGCCAAGTGTTTCTTGATCATTAATTTCTAAAAATCCTCCAATGCCTTGATGAACTATTTCTTCCTCGGGTAGAGGTATTCCAAACTGCCTTGCCGATCTTTGAAAGATTATAGGTCTTATAGTTGTTGCTATATTATCTAAATTATAAATTATATTTTCTTGCGCATATATTTCTGTTTCATTTTCGTTATAGAAAACAGTTGCACCACCAAGATGATCTAAATGATTATGAGTGTAAACGATAGCTACAATTGGTTTTTCTGAAATTTCTCTAAAATCTTGATATAATTCTTCCGCTCTTTCAACAGAACCCAATGTATCAACAATTACTAAACTGTTTTCCGTTTCAATCATAATTGAGTTCGCAAGGCCATATCCTACGCCAACATAAATATCCTCGGTTACTTCAATTAAATCCTTTTTAAATTCTTTTTTATGCTCCTGAGACAATCCTTGATCTGAGCTAAATGTCTCATTAGACTGGTTTTGATCACCACATGAAACCAAAAAAGTAAAAAAGAAAAAGCTTATTAATATTTTCATGAATTGATTATTAAGAAATAAGTATTGAAATATTTTCTACGAAAAAATGAAAAAACACAACAATGAAATTTTTGGTGCAATTTGTCTTCTAGCGGCTGGATTTTTTTTAAGTTTTGGTGGATTACTTATCAGGCTTGTAGATGACGCAACTACAATGCAAGTAACTTCCTATAGATCGATTACATTTTGCTTAGTAGCTTTAATTTATATTTTAATAAAATTTAAATCTGAAACACCAAAGGCCTTTATTAATATTGGTAAAGACGGATTACTACTTGCTGTAATTTTAGGACTAAGTAATATTTTTTTTGTTTTTGGGATGAGCAACACGTCTGTTGCAAATGCTGTTTTTTTAATGAGCACTGGACCATTGTGGGCTGCCTTAGCTAGTTATGTTTTTCTAAAAAAAATCGTTGGCACTAAAACTATTGTTGCGATAGCAGGATCAATGATTGGAATTGCAATTATGTTTTCCCAGGGATTAGAAACAACTAATAGTCTTGGCAATTTAATCATACTTGGTGTTCCAATTTGTTTTGCATTACAACTCACATTAATTAATAGGCGGTCAGATGTTGACTTTATGCCATCAACTTTTCTTTCAGGTATATTGGTTATCATTGTTGGCTTATTAATTATTCAAGACCATACGATAAGTACTAGAGACTTGTTGCTTGTTTTATTCATGGGTGCATTTCAAGTAGGTCTTGGTTTTATGTTTATTACAATTGGATCACGCTATATTCCTCCGCATCGAGCAGCTTTATACGTTTTATTAGAACCTGTCTTAGCTCCAATTTGGGCATGGGCTGGTGTAGGTGAAAAACCTCCGATGATAGAATTACTTGGTGGCCTTATAGTTTTTGCATTTGTAACGTGGAGACTTGTGGATCAGTTTATTGAGAAAGAAAAAAACAATTAATTATCGGCCAAGTTTTTTTGTATAAAAAATGCCTGTGAGAAGATGAATATGAAAGTCAGGCCCATAATTCCAAATAATTTGAAGTTTACCCAAATTGCATCAGAAAAATTTCGATAAACTATTTCATTGGCAGCTGCCAAGAATAGGAAAAAATAAGCCCATCTTTTACTTAATTGTATCCACCCATGATCAGTAAGTTTAATTGCAGTGCCCATTAGAGACTTTAATAGTGGCTTTTTAAAATATAAACCTCCAAATAATACAAAAGAAAAAATGAGATTAACTAGAGTAACCTTAAATTTAATAAAAAAGGGATCATTAAAATAAATTGTTAAAGCCCCAAAAATAAATATTAAAATAGTACTAAACAACAGCATTGGAGAAACTTTGCGGTCTATAATGTATGACCCTACAATTGCAACTCCTGCAGCAATCATTAGAGGTAGAATTGCTTCTTCAATTTTACCAGTCTTGATAAAAAAATAAAAGAATACAACAAGAGGACCGAGCTCAAATACTTGTTTTAGTGAACTTCTCATTAAATTAAATTTAGTTATGTTTTGTCTTAGAGATATATTTTCCGTTTTTTATTCCAGTAAACATCTCTTTAACAAGTGGATGTGAAACAGGATCATCTGTTTCATCTGGTAATAAATTTTGTTGAGAGACATAAGCAACATAAGAAGGTTGGCTAGGTGCTTCGGCTAACAAATGATAAAAAGGTTGATCCTTTCTAGGTCTTACTTGTAACGGAATAGATTGATACCATTCTTCAGTATTATTAAATTCTGGATCAACATCAAAAATTACTCCTCTAAAGTCAAAGTACTTATGCTTTACAATAGAACCTATTTGAAATTTTGCTTTATTAATCATCAATAAAGAGGTTACTGTATTCGTGATGAAATTCAAGTATCGAAATTTTATTTACGAAATAACTATTTAACTAAGTTAGTTAACACTTCGTATTTAATATACCCAGGATAAATCGAATCATTGATTACAGATGCTGGGGTTCCTCTTAATCCTAAACTTTGTGCTAATTTAAAATTTTCATTAATCACTGCATTTTCAGTTTGATCCAACGCCTGATTAAAAATTTTCTCACCATCAAAATTGTTTTCATTTAATAGAGTAATTATTGAATCTTTTTTCATTCTTGGTCCAAGTTTCATTAGTCCATTATGAATGTCAAAATACATATCAGGATAATTATCCCAAATAATTAGTGCAATTTTTGCCGCTGTATCTGATATGTCACCAAAAATTGGCCATTCAAGATAAACAATTTTAACATTTTCTGACTCATTCAATATTTTTTCAAAATCTTTTGCCTGTTTTGAACAATAGCCACATCTATAATCAAAAAATTCTACAACTGTAATTTCTGCATCACTGTTTCCAACTGTTGGGAGGGCGCTTGCTTCGTGATTACGAAGGATGAAACTTGCAAGATTCTGGTCATCTTGTGCAAATGCTAAAGTTGAGATAGTCATTAGAAGTGCAGTGATTATAAATATATTTATTCTTGTAATCATAATTTCTCGTAGTATTTTTTTAAAGCTGCTGTAGTACCAAGATGTAAAACATTTTTATTGAATTTGTAGCCTTTGATCAAATTTTTTGAAATTAAATCATCCCATACTTGATTAATTGAAAAAACATTACTTTTTAAGTCTTTGAATGCTTCTTTTCTAATAATCTGAGCACCATTAAATACGTAGCCTTTACTAGTTGTATCATTATATCTTTGGATATAGTCATCTTTCGTAAACAAAAAATCTCCTTTACCATCATAGCCACTTATAAGATCTGCCGGTGTTAAGGCAAGTAACGACATTGTATCTTTTGGAAAATTTTCTATCATTTCTCTAAAGAAGACAGTGTCTTCATCTTCCCATAAATTATCACAATTTAAAATAAATACATGTTCTATTTTATTTTCATCCATAATTTTTTTTATTCCACCACCAGTATCTAATAGGCAATCTGTCTCATCAGAAATTTTGATTTTTGGATTATTTAGATTTTTTAAATACGTGATAATTTGATCAGATTTGTAATGAACATTTATGAAGATTTCCTCAAAGCCTAACTCCTCCATAATATTTATTGAATATTCTATAAAGGGTTTTCCGTTTACTTCAATCAGTGGCTTTGGTAAATCCAAAGAATATTCTCTAACCCTTTTACCTAATCCTGCAGCTAGAATAATTGAAGACTTCATAATTGAAGCTCTTTTATCTGCAACTCTTCAATCCATTTCTTCATATCAAAAAACAATGATGATTTTAAATTTGATTTAATAAAATTAAAAGTTGCAGGAAAATACTTTAAATATCTTTCTTTTCCATCTCTAATCGAAAGTCTACTAAATATTCCAAGAATTTTTAGGTTTCTCTGGAGAGAGAAAAAGTTAATTTTTCTAAGAACCATATCATAATTTTCATTCGTCATTTTAATATAGTATTTAATTAATTCTTCTTTTTCATTTTCATTTAAGGGCATGCGTACGTCCTCCAATAGCGAAGCAAGATCATAAAATGATGAACCTAATAATGCATCTTGAAAATCTATCAAACCAACTTGTTTTAAAGGCTCCTTATGATTCTTTAGAATTAAATTATCAACGTGGTAATCTCTAAGAACAAGAGTATCGTTTTGAGATTTTATATTTAAGAAAGCTTGTTGTAAAATTTGATAAAATTCGTCTCTTTTTTTGTTGCTTATTTGCATTCCAAGTTTTTTCTCAATGAACCATTCAATAAATAAAATTGACTCTCTATATAGCTCTTCAAAGTTATAAGTTTTTAATTTACTTAAATAAGATTTATTTTGATGAGATTTAATTTTTATATCTATTAGAACATCAATTGCTTTTTTGTATAAATTTTCTTTATTTTCTTTATTCATATGTTTAGAAAAAACTTTATCCCCAAAATCCTCTAGAAGAATGAAACCTTCTTTGTTATTTACATCTATTATCTTAGGAGCACTTAAACTAAATGAATGAAGTATACTTGCGATTTCTGAAAATTTTGAAACTGATTCACCCTTTTCAGGCGCTGCATCCATGGCTAGGATATTATTTTCTAATCTATAATATTTTCTGAAAGATGCATCACTTTTAATTGCAACTAAATTTTTATTAGAGATTTTCTGTTTCTCTAAATATAATAATAGCTTATTGAAACGATTATCCATTGATTTTTAAATTTTTAAACCTACCAAATTTTTTTATGTCAACATTACGATTATTATTTTTTAAAATTTTAAATATAATTTCTATTCGATCCGATGGAAGAATTTCTTTAAATTTATCAGACCATTCTATTAAACATGCATCGTCAAATGTTGACTCCATAAAATTTAACTCAACTAACTCTTCAGCTGAATTTAGTCTATAAAAATCAAAATGATTAATTTTAATATTTCTGTGCTCATACACCTGCAATAAGGTGAAGGTTGGACTTGGTATTTCTTTTATTTTTGCATCTTTTAAATATTCTTGAATAAAATACCTACTGAATGTGGTTTTTCCAGATCCTAAATTACCATTAAGACAAATTACTATATTGCTACCTTTAGAAAACTTGACTAATTTTCTAGCAAAAAGTTGAGTATCCCTCTCATTTTTCAGAAGCATAAATAAACTCTAACACTAAAATAAAATTTAGTATCGATAAGCTTCAGGTTTATAAGGACCCTCTGGAGTTACACTAATATAGTCAGCTTGATCTTTGGATAATTGTGTAAGTTTAGCTCCTACCTTTTCTAAATGGAGACGCGCAACCTTTTCATCCAAATGCTTTGGAAGTACATAAACTTTTTTTTCATAATTTTCCGAATTATTCCACAATTCAATTTGTGCTGTTACCTGGTTTGTAAAAGAAGCACTCATTACAAAGCTTGGGTGCCCAGTTGCACAGCCTAAGTTTACAAGCCTTCCTTCAGCTAATAAAATGATTCTTTTTTCATCAGGAAAAGTAATTTCATGTACTTGAGGCTTGATCTCATCCCATTTATAATTTCTAAGTGCATCAACTTGAATTTCGTTATCGAAGTGACCAATGTTGCACAAAATTGCTCTATCTTTCATATCTCTCATGTGGTCTGCGGTAACAATATCTTTATTTCCAGTAGCAGTAACAACTATATCTGCTTCCTTAATCATTTCATCCATCAATACAACTTCATAGCCTTCCATTGCCGCTTGTAATGCGCAAATTGGATCTGTTTCAGTAACCATTACTCTTGCACCACTTTGACGTAATGAAGCAGCACTGCCTTTGCCAACATCACCAAAGCCAGCAACTATAGCAACTTTACCTGACATCATGACATCAGTTGCTCTTTTAATTCCATCAACTAAACTTTCTCTACAGCCATAAAGATTATCGAATTTAGATTTGGTGACTGAGTCATTTACATTAATAGCTGGAACCATTAACGTACCTTCACTCTCCATTTTTTTTAATGCGAGTACACCTGTTGTTGTTTCCTCTGAGAGCCCTTTTACTTCTTTTAATAAGTCATTATATTCTTTATGCATTAAACTTGTAAGGTCACCACCATCGTCGAGAATCATATTTGGCTTCCAACCCTCTTTACCTTCAATCGTTTGTCTTACACACCACCAATATTCTTCTTCTGTTTCACCTTTCCATGCATAAACTGGTATACCTGCTTTTGCTATTGCAGCTGCAGCATGATCTTGTGTTGAAAATATATTACACGATGACCATCTAACATCAGCACCTAATTCTACTAATGTTTCAATTAGCACGGCAGTTTGTATAGTCATATGGAGACAGCCGAGAATTCTTGCCCCCTCAAGTGGTTTTTTTCCTTTATATTCACTTCTTAATGCCATTAATCCAGGCATTTCAGTTTCAGCAAGTGAAATTTCTTTTCTACCGAAATCTGCGAGATTTATATCTGCTACTTTGTAATCCTTATTTTCCATAGATCATAAAATATATGTTATATACAACATTAATCAATCTTAATATTTCATCTAATCTGCCAATGGTAAATTAACAATGAACTTAGCACCTATTATATTTCCACCTCTTATGACGTTGTCCGCAGATATATAGCCATCATGAGCATCTATAATTTGCTTAGCAATACTCAGACCTAAACCTGAATGACCTTGATCACTTTTATTGTCTCTTAAAGAGTAAAATCTATCAAAAATTCTTTTTATGTTTGGATCCTTAATTCCCGGTCCTTCGTCAGAAATAGAAACGCTTAGATAGTTTTCCGTTGACGATAATACAATCTCTATAATACCACCTGATGGGGAGAATGAGGCAGCATTCATAATGATATTGTCGAAGGCTTGATAAAGAAAAGATTTTTGGCCATTGACCAAAAGATTTTGATTTTCATTGGTAAAAAATTTTATATTTAATTTATTGGAAACATTCTCTTTATAATTATGGATTAACTCATCTAAAAGTTCCCTAATATTAAAAACATTAGACTGACTTTTGTATAAATTAACTTCATCTTTAATCATTGATGAATAATCAGTGATGATATTCTCAATTCTTGAAATATCATTTAAGATTAAATCAAGAAATTTTTTCTGCTCATCATCTAATTTATCATTGATTACATCAGTGGCCATTCTTATGGATGCAAGTGGATTTCTTATCTCATGCATTAGATCAGCTGAATTATTTTCAGCATTATCTATTTTTTGATATAGGTTTTTAAGCATAGTATTAATAATTTTTGAAAGTTGACCAATTTCATCTTCTCTCCTATCAAGAACAGTAATTAATGGTTTCGATTTAACATCTGCATCTACATTTTCAGCAGCTTTTGCTAATTTTTTTATTGGCTTAAGAATTATGAAATTTAAGAAAAAAGAAAATAGAATGAGGCTAAATGCAATAGCTAGACCAGCCAAAAGTACATTAAACCTTATTTGATTATTAATTCTTTGAATTTCAGTATTATCTTCGTAAGCAATTATATGAAAGGCATCTTCATTTAGACTCACAGGTAAAATTGAAAATAGTTCTAACTTTTTATTTTCTTGTTGAACAGAAAAACTACTCTTTATTCCTTTTTGTGAATTATTATATTTTTCAATAAAGATTTCGTTATTAAGAAAGTCCCTAAAGCCTGCGCTTTTTTTGTCCAAATTCATAATTTTATTATCATTAAAATTTTTACCAAGCTCCTCAATCTCAATAAGCGGGCTTGGATTAATGCTACCTGAAGCAACATCATACCCTTTTGTATCAATCACCACATTTCCTTCATTATCTAAAATTAATATAGATAAATTTTTAATCTCTAGCTTAGATAAAATAGCTTCGTATATACTTTCAGACTCATTATTTCTGAAAAAATTTGATGAATTTAAAAAATTATAAATTATTAAATTTTGATTATCGATCTCCTTGAGTCTTTTATTCAATTGATAGTTATTTAAAACAACTATTAATACTGTAGTTGCTATAGCTAGCAGAACTAGTCCTAGCAAATTGTAAAATAAATATTTTTTTAATAAACTGTTCAACTCTTTTATTTTAAACAGAAATATATTTTATTTCCATTGATATCCTGAACCATACAATGTGTGAATAGCATTGAACTTAGGATCTATTTTACGAAATTTTTTTCTAATCCTTTTTATATGACTATCGATCGTCCTGTCGTCTACATCAAGCTCATCATTATATGCTATCTCCATTAGACGATCTCTGGATTTTACAATTCCTGGTCTCTCAACTAACTCTCTAATTATTTTGAATTCTGTTGTAGTTAAATCTTCATCAAGTTGAACTTCTTTCCATTCACAAGAATGTCTTAAGCAGTCCAGTCTTAAATCACCATGTAGAATTACTTCATTTACATTCTTACTATCAGAGTCAATTTTAACTCTATTTAGCGTATTCTTAATTGTTTCAATTAAAATTTCTTTAGAAAAATTACCTCCTTTTGTAACATAGCCATCTACACCCTGCATTAAACCTTTCAACTTATCTGCTTCTTGATCTTTTGATGTAAGAAATATTACTGGTATTTTAAGTTTTTCTCTTATCTTTCTAAAAAGCTCGTAACCATCCATACGAGGCATCTTTATGTCAATTACAGCTAAAGCGGGGGGATATCTAAACATCCCATTTAAAGCAGACTGACCATCAGCATAAGTATGAATTTCAAATTCTTCTTTTTTCAGTAGCTCTTCCAAAGAAATCAAAATATTTCGGTCATCATCTACGAGCGCAATTAAAGTCTTCATACTTCTATTTATTAATAATGAGTTATGGCATTAAAATGGCAGAAAATCATAAAAATATAACTAACAGGTATATTAACTTTGTAAATATTTGCCCTTAACATAAATGTAATTATATGTTTTTATCACGCACTGATATCATGAATAATCATCTAAATAATCAAATTATTGAAAATGCTTCTAAAGTAAACCGTAACTTAAGTTCTGAGGAACTATATGAAATATCTCATAGGAATGGTGAAGGACAGTTGTCTAAACACGGCGCATTAGTTGTCGAAACAGGAAAACATACAGGGCGTTCGGCGAATGACAAATTTTTTGTGAAGGAAGATGATAATAAAGATAAAATCCACTGGGGTGATACTAATGTACCCATCTCTGAGGAAAATTATCAAAAAATAGCTAGATCATTTATAGAATTTGCTAGAGGTAAATCGATATACGCTCATGATTTAATGGGTGGAGCAGATAGAAATCATTCTCTAAAAGTTACAATAATTACTGAATACGCATGGCATGGCCTGTTTGCAAGGCACCTTTTAGTTAGACCAACATCAGAGGAAGTTGATAGTTTTATTGCTGACTTTACAATAATAAATTTTCCAAATTTAAAAATGGATCCTAAAATTCATGGAACCAATAGTGAAACAGCAATTATCGTAAATTTAAAAGAGAGGGTAATTCTAATTTCAGGAACCGAATATGCCGGAGAGACAAAAAAATCAGTCTTCACTCTCCTTAACTTTTTATTACCAGAAAAAAAAGTTATGCCAATGCATTGTTCGGTTAATTCTGGGAATGATGGTGACTCAGCAATCTTTTTTGGTCTATCTGGAACTGGTAAAACAACGTTAAGTGCTGATCCAAAGAGATCTCTATTAGGTGATGATGAGCATGGCTGGTCTGACGATGGTCTTTTTAATTTTGAGGGAGGATGCTATGCAAAACTTATTCGTTTATCAGAAGAAGCTGAACCTGAAATATATCAAACTACTCAAATGAAGGGAACAGTCATAGAAAATGTGATAATGAAAGAAAATGGCCTTTTAGATCTTAATGATAATTCTCTTACAGAAAATACAAGAGGCGCATATCCTTTAGATTATATTCCTGGTGTAATAAAATCAGGTAAAGCAAATCATCCAAAAAATATAATTATGTTAACAGCTGATGCTTTTGGTGTTTTGCCTCCAATTGCAAAGCTGTCACCTGATCAAGCTATGTATCATTTTCTATCAGGTTATACAGCTAAAGTTGCTGGAACAGAAATTGGACTATCAAATGAACCACAAGCAACATTTTCGACGTGTTTTGGGGCTCCCTTTATGCCGAGAAATCCAATAGAATATGGCAACCTACTCAAAGAGAAGATTTCTAAACATAATGTAGACTGTTGGCTAGTAAATACAGGTTGGTCTGGTGGTGTTTACGGTGTGGGTAAAAGAATATCTATAAAAAATACTCGAAGGTTATTGGATGCTGCATTATCTGGTGAGCTTTCTAACGTAGAAATGAGAAAGGATGACAATTTCGGGTTTTTCGTGCCATTAGAAGTTCATGGAATTAATGGAAGTGTCTTAGACCCAAGAAGCACATGGGCAGATTCATCTGAATATGATTTACAGGCAAAAAAATTAGTAAACATGTTTATAGACAATTTTGTAAAGTTTGAGTCTGATGTTGAAGAAAAAATAATAAATTCAGGACCTTCTCAAATTTAAGACTGCATTGCAAATTCTGTGTCTTTTTTATAATTAAAACTAGCAATATAAAAACAAAGTATTGATACAATTCCTGTTGCTCCTACAGCAACTAAAGACCAAGTATATGGTGAGGCTGTATTATTAAACACATAATCAGCAAGATATCCTGTGACGAAGCTTCCCAATCCCATACCAATGATATTTACACCTAAGATAAATACTGCCAACATGGTAGATCTTACTTTATATGGAGTAAGTGTTTGCATAGCTGCAAATATTGGTCCTACCCAAAATGTAACATTCACAGATATAAAAAATAACGTGAAATAAAAAAATAAACCACTTGGCTCAATAAATCTGTAACTTACAGTTAGCGGAGTTAATATTAAATATGAAATCGTAAGAACAGTCATTGCACCGCCCTCAAATTTGGGGCTAAACTTATCTGTTATAACACCACCAACTACAGCACCAAACGTTCCACCTACAATAAAAAAGATTCCAAATAGTAGGTTATAAGATGAACTTGTAAAACCTCTCTCATTGACTGCCCAAAGAAGTTCAAAATTTCCAGTACCAAGTGGTATATGCATAAAAATACCACCAATAATTAGAAATATAATTGATTTTGAATTTGAAAATGTCCCAAGAGTTTTTGAGATTATTTCTTTAGTAGAAAAACTTTTTTCATTTTCATTTTGTATGTTTTCTTGTTCTCCTCTTTTAGGCACAGCAAGAAAATAGGTTATGATTGCCAGAACTATGCCTATTAAACCTAATGTTATGAAAACTGTTCTCCATCCAAATATAGGTCCAAAGACCGAGGCTATAATTAAACCAACTCCAACACCAAGTGGAATACCTAGGTAATAAATAGCTGATGCTGTCGCTCTTTTATTTTGTGGGAATAAATCAGAAAGCATTGAGACTGCATTTGGAGTTAGTGCTGACTCACCAATGCCAATTAAGGCCCTTGCAATTATCAAGTGAACAAAGCTTTTTGCAATACCCGTGAATGCAGTCATTAAACTCCACAAAAATACACCTACTGCAATAATTTTCATTCTATTAAATTTGTCCCCAAGAACTCCCATAAAAATTCCAAATATCGAGTAAAAAAAAAGAAAATAAACACCTGTTAAAAGACCCCATTCAACATTTGAAAGATTAAAATCACTTTTTATTTCATTAGCAAAAGCCATTAATAAATTTCTATCTACAAAATTAAAGATATTAAGAAGTAGAAAGAAAGCTAAATACTTGTTTGCAGGAAGCTTACTCATTTGTTTAATTTTCTATCATAATCGTCTTCATATCTGACAATATCGTCCTCACCAAAATACGTGCCTGTCTGAACTTCAATTATATTTAGTGGTGAGTCAGTATTGTTTTCTAATCGATGTTTGCTACCTACCGGAATAAAAATTGAATTATTTACTTTTAAATGATGCTCACTGTCATCAATCAATACAGTTGCATCACCCTTAATTACTGTCCATACTTCAGATCTTTTGGCATGTGACTGATAACTAAGTCTTGAATTTGGATTTACCTGTATTTCCTTTATTTTATGATCATCACTATCATCAATTACTCTAAACCAGCCCCATGGTCTATATTCAAGTGGTCCTTGCCAATTTTTTAATATCCAACTAGATGAATTCTTTTTAAAATCTCCTCCAACACCAAATTCAAATTTTACATTTTTATTATTTTTAAATTTTTCCATCTCAGGAATATTATCTGAGGTTCTATCCCCTCCATTTGCAAAAATTATTTTATTATCTGGATATTGATCTATTACTTTTTGAATTGCGCCTGAAGCTGAATTTAATTCATCATCAGTAAATTCAATCGCTTTATCCACTACAGATAAATTTGATACTATTTCAATTCTTTCCTCGATAGGAAGAAAAGGACTTCCTTTTTTTTGTACCAACCATTGATCAGAATTGACTCCTACAATAAGTTTATCCCCTAATTTTTTTGCATCCTTTAGATATGCAATGTGCCCACTGTGAATTGGATCAAAGCCTCCAGTAACAAGAACAATTACCTCTGACATTAATGAGCATCACTCCAATTTAGAGCATGGTTATGGTCAACTACTAAAGGCACAGAAAAATTAAATTTGGGCATTAATGCGTTTTCCATTTCTTCAATAATAATTTTTTTAAAGTGGTCTAATTTACTTTTTTTTATTTCAAAAATTAATTCATCATGAACCTGTAAAAGCATTTTACAATCATTTGAATTTTTAATTTTACCATTTATTTTAATCATGGCTAATTTAATAATATCAGCTGCAGTACCCTGTATTGGTGCATTTATTGCTGCTCTTTCTTGAAAAGATCTAAGAGCAAAATTTTTGTCCTTAATTCTTGGAAAAAAGCATTTTCTTCCACAAATCGTCTCAACATAACCATTATTTCTACAAAACTCCTTCGTATGATCCATAAATTCCTTAATTCCTGAAAATTTCTGAAAATATTTTTTTATAAAATCCCCTGCTTCATAATTTGATATTGAAAGCTGTTTTGCAAGTCCATAGGCTGAGATCCCATATATGATTCCAAAGTTAACTGCTTTGGCTTTTCTTCTTAATTCGTTATCTACTTCTTTTAGTTTTACATTGAAAATTTCTGAGGCGGTAATTTGATGAATATCTTCATTGTTTATAAACGCTTCCTTTAGTTGTGCCACGTCAGCCATATGTGCGAGAACTCTTAATTCAATTTGACTATAATCGGCAGCAAACATCACATAGCCTTGATCGGGTATAAAGGCCTTTCTAATTGATTTCCCTTCCTCTGTTCTTATCGGAATATTTTGTAGATTTGGATCTGATGATGCCAGTCTTCCTGTATTAGTTGAAGCCATAGCAAATGATGTGTGTATTCTGCCTGTTTTTTCTACAATATGGTTTTGAAGAGCATCAGTATATGTATTCTTTAATTTCGAGATTTGTCGCCACTGAATAATTGTATCAGCAACTTTATTTCCTTCATATGCAAGATCTTCTAAAACTTCAATACCTGTAGATTTTTCACCAGTTTTGGTTTTTTTAGGTGGCTTAAGTTTTAATTTATCAAATAAGATTTCAGATAATTGTTTTGGAGAACCTATATTAAATTTTGAACCTGTTTCCTTGTATATTTTTTTTTCAAGTTTCTCTATTCTTTGGGAGAATTGAAATGATAAATCATTTAGATATTTCTTATCAACTTTAATTCCATTGGTTTCCATTGATTGGATAGGATTAATTAGTTCCTTTTCAATGTTAGTATAAATATAATTGCCTTTCTCTTGTTGAACTCTTTTTTTTAAAAACAAATATAATTTATAAGTTATTTCTGCATCTTCAGCTGCATAATTTAGTGCCTCATCAATTTTTACTTTGTCAAAAGTAATCTGTGATTTACCACTGCCAACTATATCTTTAAATTTAATTGTTTCTCTGTTTAAATGAATTTTGGCTAATTCATCCATATTATGCCGATTGACACCTGCATCGAGAACATAAGACATTAACATGGTGTCGTGAAAACTCCTTACTTCAACTCCATATTTATTTAAAATTGAATTATCATATTTAATATTGTGGCCTATTTTAATTATGGACTCATCTTTCATTAAAGGGGCAATTATTGATAGAAAACTTTTGAGAGATATTTGGCTTTGAATTTTCTTTTCATCATGGTCAACATGTTGCACCGGAATATAGTAGGCAATTTTCTGGTTAAAACAAAAAGAAACGCCAACTAGATTAGCCTCGATTATATTGAGCGAGTCTGTTTCAACATCATATACAAATTCACCCGCATCATAGATTTCGCTAACCAGCTTTTTAAGTTTTATTTCATCATTTATTAAATTGTAAGAATATTTGGAATTAGAAATTTTGACCGATTTTATAGAATTATCATCTGGTTTTTCAATTTGCTCATTTAAATTTTTTATTTTTTTGGTGCTTGTTAGATTTTTGGATGTAATTTTTATATTTGGTTTTTTTTTTCTTATCCTTTCAGATAACTTCTTTAACTCCAACTCATCTAAAAAAGGAACTAAAGTTTCAACAGAAATTTCTTTTTTAACTAAATCATCGAGAGCTGGAATATTGTTTACATCCCTTTTCAACGTAACTAATTCTTTGCTTATAAGGATATTTTTCTTACTATCCCTGATTGTTTCTCTGCGCTTTTGCTGTTTGATTTCCTCATAGTTTTCTAAAAGATTCTCAATACTCTGAAATTCATTAATAAGCTGCGCTGCAGTTTTAATTCCAATACCTGGTGCACCTGGTACATTGTCAGAACTATCACCAGCCAGTGCTTGAACATCAATAACATTTTTTGGACCAACACCAAACTTTTCTAGGACTTCATTCGGGCCAATTGTTTTATTTTTCATTGTATCGATTAATTTCACCTGATTTGAAACAATTTGCATAAGATCTTTATCGGAGGAAACTATAGATACACTCCATTTTTTATTTTCTGCGAGTGAAGCATATGTTGCAATAATATCATCTGCCTCATAACCACTTAATTCAATTGATGGTATGCCAAAAGCTCTCACAGCATCCTTAATTAATTTAAATTGTGGTATTAAGTCCTCTGGTGGATCACCTCTATTAGCTTTATATTCTTTGTAAATATCATTTCTAAAAGTTTTTCTGGCACTGTCAAAAATTACTGCTAAATGTGTCGGACTAATTTTTTTGTTAGTATCTTCAATTAATTTATAAAGCATATTACAAAAACCATTCACTGCTCCGGTTGGCAGCCCATCGCTTTTTCGATATAGTGGTGGCAATGCATAATATGCTCTAAAAATATATCCTGACCCATCAACCAAAAATAGGTGATTTCTATCGGCCATTTATTTAAGTATAAATAGTTTACTACAATACGGACAAACGATCAGGTTATCATCTCCCATATCAAGGTATACTTTTGGGTGACCTAATGGACCTTCAACTCCAGCGCAGCTTAATTTTTTTGAATTAACATATTCAATATCTTTATTTTGTGCGCTTTTTATTTCTGGAGAATTCATAATCAAAATGATACAAGAAATTACTTTGAAAAACTATTAATTCTAATATTTATTATTTTTTTATGTCAAGCGATGTCGCAATATCAGTGAGAGATTTAAATAAAATTTACGGCGTAGGATCTAAAAATGAAAAAGTAGCTCTGAATAATATCTCCCTTCAAGTAAAGAAAGGCTCGATATTTGGATTGCTAGGACCTAATGGTGCAGGTAAATCAACTTTTATTAATATTTTAGCTGATCTTGTAAGAAAAACATCTGGACACATAGACATATTTGGCTTGAGCCATGATGAAAAGTTAAAAGATGTGAAAAAATTAATGGGTATCGTTCCTCAAGAGTTAAATATCGATCCTTTCTTTACTCCATATGAGTTATTAGAAATTCAGGCTGGTTTATTTGGGGTTCCAAAAAATAAAAGAAGGACTGATGACATATTAAAGCTTCTTGCACTAGAAGATAAATCACACGCATACGCTAGAACATTATCAGGAGGAATGAGAAGAAGATTACTGATAGCTAAAGCAATGGTTCATAATCCTGAAATATTAATTCTTGATGAACCAACTGCAGGTGTAGACGTTGAGCTTAGAGCAAATTTATGGGCTAATATAAATAAATTAAAAGGTGAAGGTAAAACAATTATCATTACAACCCATTATTTACATGAAGCAGAAGAGTTATGTAATGAAATTGCAATAATAGATGATGGTAATTTAATAACGAAGAATACGACATCAAATATAAAATCAATTATTGACAGAAAACAAATAATTATTTCATTAGATGATGAAAATCCTAATCTAGAGCCAATAATGGGATTAAATTTAGAATGTGAACTAAACAATGGCACTCTTATAATTAATTACAAGCCTAGCGAAATTAGAATCAACAAAATTTTAGATGCATTACGATTATCTAATATTCAAATTAAAGATTTAACTATAAATGAGACAAAGCTTGAAGATGTATTTCTCAAATTAACTAAGAATTAATTTTTTTTCTTGGGAACAATTTATCAAGTACAACAGCTAGAGCGGGTAATGTCGTCATTGCACAAACCATGTTTATTATAAACATAAAAGTAAGTAATGATCCCATATCAGCCTGGAATTTTAGCGCAGAGAATGACCATGTTGAAACACCAATTGCTAGAGTAATAGCTGTAAATACTACTGCAGCACCTGTATTTGCAAAAGTATGTTCAAATGCCTCTGTAATATCAAGACCTTCTTTCATTCTCATATTTAATCTATTGTATATATAAAAAGCATAGTCTACACCAACACCAACAGCCAAAACCATAACTGGTAAAGTTGAGACCTTAAGGCCAATTTGAGCTAAGTCCATGAAGGCATACCCTAGCATTGTTGCAAAGGTTAAAGGAACGGTGCAGCAAATAGTTGCCCTCCAGTCTAAGTAAGTAGCAAATACAAGAATTATAATTACAATGTATACGGCAATCATCATAGGTAACTCCCCTTCTTCAATAACTTGATTTGTTGCATGTTGAATTCCTACTGTTCCACTTGCCAAACGGTATTTGATTTCATCTGTGTCAAAGAGAATGTGAGAGTATTCTGGGTTTTCTTGAAAAAATTCTTTAAATACTGTTTCAGATTGTTTTATATCATTGACCCTAAAATCAGTTTTTGCATCATATGAATCAATGTCACGATAGTATGCAACCAAATTTGTGGTCCATAAATTTCTTGAATTGAAACCCTTTTCGTAACTAAAATCAGTAAATTCTTCATCTGTGAAAATTATAGGATTTTCAACACCCAAATCTTCAATAGGTAGTTCATTGCTTCCAACAAAACTCGCATCAGGAATTATAGAAGTGCCTTCTGCTGGCTTTTCAATTAAAACTCTGAACGTTAAAGTCTCATCTGAATCTCTAAATTTTTTGTTATATTCTTCAAGTATTTCTACTAATTGACTAATTGTTGTGGCCTTATGGTCTTCTGTAAAGACGTATATAGGCATTATAGAACAGGATTCATTTATGAGGCCCGTTGAAGGGTCGACCACACTTGTAGCGAATGCAAGTGCTCTTTCATTCCTTGGAAGATAAGTCCATTTTAAATTACCTTCCGCGTATCCACTCAAAGCTCTTTTAGCTACACTTGATAAAGAAATTACTTTTGTAACACCTGGAATATTTTCTAAATACCAATGTAAGTTGTTCTGCGCTTCCATTATATAATCTGATCGACAGGGATTTATTCCTCCTGTTGCACCAGTTTCAGCAATAACGACGAGAACGTCAGTGGTCACGGCGTACCTTTTAGTTATTTCGTTAATATCTTTATTATATCTGGCTTCAGGTCTCAATTCCGGTGCACCAGCGTGTAAGTCACCGACATGTCTTTCACTAGCTAGATAGGTTGCTCCTGCAAACAGCAATGTGCTGACAGTCAAGGTAATAACAGCAGGCTTAGGTCTAGCAAGCAACCCAAAAAAGCCCATTAAATTTTGTCTATAAGTTATTGCTGTTTGGGCTCTAATTGCGAAACTTTTATTATATCTTGCATAAGAAGCAGCCAATGGAAGCATGACAAGGTTTGTAATTATTTTGAATGCAACGCCTATCGAAGCAGTTATTCCTAATTCTTGTATCATTCCTATAGGAAGTAAAATTAAAGTTCCAAAACCAACTAAATCTGTAACCAAAGCCATTGTTCCAGGCACTAATAATCTTGAAAACGACGCCCTAGCTGCATATTCTGCTGTTTGGCCCTCTATTACTTCTTTTGTAATTTGATTAACTTGTTGTATTCCATGAGATACTCCTATTGCAAATACTAAGAAAGGCACGAGAATTGCAAGAGGGTCTAGCCCAAACCCTAGGATCTTTAACATTCCAAACTGCCATATCAACGATGTTAATGAGCAAATGAGTGGGAGGAATGTAAGTGTCCATGATCTAGAATACCAGTAAACAGCTAGAACTGTGAGTAAGAATGCAAGTCCGAAGAATATTACAACATTGTAAGCTTCACTAGCTATATCTGAAATCATTTTTGCAAAGCCAATTATTTCAACCCTATAATTACCTTTTTCAAATTCGTCTCTTATAATCTCAATGTCTTGTCCCAATTGAAGATAATCTAATCTCTCACCTGTTTTACGATTAAACTCTGTTAACTCAACTTTTATTAAAGAAGATGTAAAATCATTTGAAACGATGCTACCTACATGACCACCAGTTAGAATTCTTTCTTTGATCTTATTTATTTCTGTTTCATTCAATTTTTCAGGAGTTAAATTTCCTGGAATTACCTCAGTACTTTCAAAGCCTTCTTCAGTTACACGCATTACTTTCACATTAGGTGTCCATAATGATTGCATTGAGCCTTGATTTACACCCGGCAAATACCTTATTGTCTGATTTAGCTCAAATAATTTTTCGAAATATTCCTGATTGAATATGTCACCATCTGTTGTTCTTAATGAAACAGTAATGCTATTGGTTCCACTAAGATCATCTTGATACTCATAGTAAGTTTTCACAAATGAGTGATTACTTGGAAGTTGTTTATAGAAACCTGCATCCATTCTTATTTGAACTGCAAAATATCCCATTACCAAAGTGAGAAGAACAAAACTTAAAAGAACCAGTAGGCGATATTTAAAGAACCAATTTTCTATTTTTTGCAACATTCTTTAATTAATGATTTCTTTTAATGATAGTCGCACAAAATATGAGAAATTAATGATTTTGTACATTAATAAATTATAAACGTTTGACACAATTTCAAGCATTATGTGAAGTCAGAATAATGACATAAAATATTTAATTACTTAAATTATTGTTTTTATTTTATTTTTTAATAAATAAAATGAACAGCTGTTCATTTATATATTTAATAATTAATTAAAGTGTATATAATCGCCACATATGGTTGAATTTTCACAAAAAATACAAATTGCAAAAATTGTAGCTAAAGACCAAGTTTATAAGGTACAAGAAAAATGGCAAACTTCCAAATCAGGTAAAAACTCTCTTACAAAAGACCCTGCGTATAATGCGGCTAATCCTAAACACTTTATTCCAATGATGGATGAAGACCGCTACAGTGATCGGTCAGATGCTTTTGATAAAATAATTAGCGCTACGCATAAACATTTCTGGGATCCCAATGATAAAAAATATATTGATTTTGAGATTCCATTTGACATCGAAAATGAAAATATTGTTGACCCTGATGGACCTTTTGGAATTGAATTACAAATCCCAAGTATTAGAGAGAAGTTGTCAAAGCATCAACTAATCAAACTAAATAATGAAAGTTTTAGATTTGTATTATCCCAAATTCTTCATGGTGAACAAGCCGCTCTTTCATTGAGCGCAAGTTTATGTCACGTTTTAAGAGATCCAGGCGCTCAAGAGTATGCAGCTAATCAAACACGAGAAGAAGCTAGACATGTTGCTGGTTTCACTAAATATATACAAGCAAGATGGGGGTCACCTTACAAAGTTGGACCAACTTTAGGTAGAGTGGCCAATGAGATTGTTTCGTCTGATTTAGTTTATAAAAAGATCATTGGAATGCAAATGATGATCGAGGGACTTGCTATGGGAGCATTTGCAATGGCATATGAAAATACTAATGACCCAGTATTAAAAACTTTATTAAAGTATACGATGAGCGATGAAGCATTCCATCATAAATTTGGCAAAATATGGGCAGATAGAACAGTTCCAAAATTGACTAATAAAGAGCATATAAAAGTCGAAGATTGGGCTGAAAAGATATTTGTTGAACTTCTATTTAACCTAGTTAATCCATTTGAGAAGAAACATGTATATTCCTGTGTTGGCCTAGATCACAAATGGGTTGATCGAGAATTCCATAAGTATATTGATCAGGGCGAAGTAATTAAGGACGAAATGAAAAATCAAAACAATATCTTTAGAGTTCTAGTAAAAACTCTTTTAAAGGCACACATAATTACTGATAGAACTAGAGCAACTTATGCAGAATTTGTCAACATGGATGAATTAAATAGCGAAAGTGATACTGTTGCTGGTCAGGAAATTGCTGATCAAGGTGTAAGCGCCTTAAGTGAAATCAATCAATTAAAGAAAACTGCTTAACTATTTATTTCGGAGATTTTTTCTGCAATATTCTTTGTAAAGTCCGTCTGTGCATCTTTAACCTTCTAGCAGTCTCAGAAACATTTCGATTACAAAGCTCATATACTCTAAGTATATGCTCCCACTTAACCCTGTCCGCAGACATTGGATTTTGTGGAGGTTCAGGTGTAGATGAATAAGGGGCCTTTAGTGCGGCCTCAATGTCATCAGCATCCGCCGGTTTAGCGAGATAATCACAAGCTCCTTCTTTTACAGCAGCCACTGCAGTGGGTATATTGCCATATCCTGTGAGCATTACTATTTTACTATCTGGTCTTTTATTGGATAAAATTGAAACAACCTCCAAGCCATTACCATCATTTAGACGTAAATCAATTACAGCATATTTCGGAGCATTTGTGTTAACCAATGATATAGCTTCTGAAACAGATGAAGCCCCAAACGCATCGTAGCCCTTACGTTTCATTGCAGTAATTAACCTATTTCTGAATACATCGTCATCATCAATAATCATTAATGACTTTTCATTATTCTTATAAACTTCTTTAACACTACTCATTAGATAAATTGAGGTAATTTTTTGATAAAAATATTTTTACCAATCCTCCACCACTTTCCCTATGTGAAAATTTAATCTCACCTTGAGACTTTGCAAGTAGGTTTTTTGAAATAAATAAGCCTAGGCCAAGACCTTGTTTTTTTGCTTTATTATTATTTTTGATATATGGCTCTCCAAGAAAAGGGAAGATTTCTGGCGCAAATCCAGGACCATCATCTGCCACTTCAATAATAATATTATCTTCTTCACTAATTAAATTGATGTTTATTTGTGAGCTCGCAAATTTAAATGCATTATCGACCACGTTAGTTATTGAGTGAACGATTTCAGCTGACCTAGGAATTGTAACATTTATATTCTCAAAATAAGGATCATTAGAAATTATAATGTTAATATTATTATTATCATAAGAAGATGTTATTTCATTAATCAAACGAATAAAATCTAACTGATTTATAAACTCATTATTTTTATCATCTAAACTATTTGATCTTAATCTCTCTAATATATTACTACATCTTTTAAGCTGAGATTGTATCAAATTTAAATCCTCTTTTACTTGTTCATCATCATTATTGTTTACAAGTTCTTTTGTAATAACTGAAATAGTTGATAATGGAGTACCTAGTTCGTGTACTGCTGCAGCAGTTAATCCCATCAATGCAGAAATTTTTTCCTCATTTGAAAGAGAAAGTTGCGTTTCTTTTAGTGCCTTGCGAGTTTTTCTGGAATCATCTGCTACCCTAAAACAATAAAAAGTGAGAAATATTGCTGCAATTATTAATGCCGACCATATTAAAAATATTTCAAATCTAGAAAATTCATTTTGACTAATACCCAATGCATCGCTCTCTAACGGGTAATAAAAAAACGCAAGAAAATTTAATGAAATAATAGCTATTAAGGTAATAATAATTATTCGTTTTAAATCAAGATACGTTGCCGCGATCACAAGAGGCGCAAGTATTAATACAGAAAATGGATTGGTCAGACCTCCAGTTAGAACAAGGAGACCCACTAATTGGAGTAAATCGAATACAAGAATTAAAAAAGTTTCGTTATAATTAAGTATTTTTGTTAAAGGATAAAAAATACTAACAAGAATATTTAATACAACGCTAAGAAGTATTAAAAATATACAGAAATATATACTAAAGTTTATTTCGAAATAAAAATATGCAATTATAACAGAAAAGAACTGACCAAATATTGCTGTCCAATGTATTAGGTTTAAAGTTCTTAATTTTAAGTTAATTTCTTCATCAAATGATTGTTTAAGCAAGTCAGTCAAAATTTGTTTCCTATCAATAGACATGTTAATCTAATAATATTCTATATACTTTCAATCATTAAAAATATGCAAAAACTTCATATCATCAGTTATAACAAGCAAAGTATTAAATTGTTGATAAAAAAAAATAAGTTATCAAAAAATTATAAGCTTAGTTTTGATAAAAAAAATCTGCTTGGGCTAGTGTCCATTCCCTATTACGTATCATTTAAGAGTGGGCTTGAATTTGCAAATGAAAATGTTAAATGGTTATTTGAAGAAATAAACAAAATTCTACCTTTAGTTCTAATAAATCATAATGCCTCTTTATTAATTTTGGGGAAAAGAATGAAAATTATTTTTGAAGAAGATAATTTTAATAAAGTGTACATTAAAAATAATCAGGTCATCATCATATCGCACAAAGATGGTCATAAAAAAATTTTTAAAAAATGGATTAATTGTCAAATTTTAAATCAATCAAAAAATTATGTTGATATCATATCTAGATCGCTTGATTTAAATATTAAAGCAATAAAAATTTCTAATAGTTTCAGTTATTGGGGATCTTGTAACTCCGCTGGAATAATACATTTAAATTGGAGATTAATTTTTGCACCAACAAAAATCTTAAAATATATTATCGTACATGAGCTTTGCCATTTGAAAGAATTTAACCACACAAAAAATTTTTGGTTGCTAGTTAAAAGATTCTGTCCTGATTATAAAAACCAAATATTATGGTTAAAGAAGAATGATAACTATCTTTATAGAATACGTTTTGACTAGATATCTAGATTTACTACTTTATCAGCTCTATTTTCAATAAATTCTTTTCGCGGCAGAACATTTTCACCCATTAAGTCTTCAAATATACCTTTTGTAGATTCTTCGTCATCAATTTTTACTTGTATTAAGGATCTATTCTTTGGATCTAAAGTTGTTTCCCAGAGTTGATCAGGATTCATTTCACCCAATCCCTTATATCTCTGCATAGATAGGCCTTTTTTGCCTAAATTTTGAATAGTATTAAAGAGTTGAGATGGAGAATAAACCTTAAGTGTTTCATTTTTTAAAATTAGTTGACTAGGCATCTCAAACATTTGAAAAAGTTCTGAGTAATTTGAGTTAAGATTTTTTATAAGTTGTGATTCCAACAGATTATTGTCTATAACAATACTATCCTCAAGACCTCTCAATTCACGCCTAAATACAAATCCCTTATTGATTGAATATTCACACTTCCAACCTCTATCATAATCTGGCCTACTTATATTAATTCTTTTTGAAATATAATTAATAGCGTCTTTTGTTTTTTCGTTTGATCCTAAAAACTTATTAACATCTAGACATCCAGAAATAGCAATTTGCTCTAAAACTTTTTTATCATATCTATCAGGAATCTTGCTGTAAATCTCCATGACTTCTGTAATTTTATTTAGAGTATTCACTAACTGCTCTTCTTTTAATTGATTTCCTAGAGCGGTCTTAAAAATTGCATCGTCGACACCATATTTTATAAGAGATTTTTGAAGATTTTCCTCATCACTGATATAAAGCTCTTCCTTGCCTCGTTTAATTTTAAATAAAGGCGGTCTTGCAATATACAGATTACCATTTTCAATAAGTCCTCTCATTTCCTTAAAAAAGAAAGTCAGCAAAAGTGTTCTTATATGCGACCCATCAACATCAGCATCAGTCATTATTATAACTTTATGGTATCTTAACTTATCAGAATTAAATTCATTTGGTCCTATACCTGTTCCAAGCGCTGTAATTAAAGTTCCTATTTCATGTGAGCCTAAGATTTTATCTGTTCTCGATTTCCAAGTATTAAGTATCTTACCTCTTAATGGTAAGATTGCCTGAAACTTTCTATCTCTACCCTGTTTAGCTGAACCACCAGCAGAATCTCCCTCGACAATAAATATTTCTGAAAGTGATGGATCTTTTTCCTGACAATCGGCTAGTTTTCCTGGTAGGTTTGTTATTTCAAGTGCAGATTTTCTTCTTGTGAGTTCTCTAGCTTTTCTTGCTGCCTCTCTTGCCTCAGCAGCTTTTTGAATTTTTAGGAAAACTTCCTTTGCTATATTTGGATGTCGTTCAAACCAGTCAGACAATTTTTCATTGACTAAATTCTCTACCACTGGCCTTACTTCAGAAGAAACAAGCTTATCTTTTGTTTGTGAAGAAAACTTTGGGTCTTGAACTTTAACAGATAAAACTGAAGTTAATCCCTCCCTAATATCGTCACTATTTGGGCTAATGGATTGTTTTTTTGAAACTTTACTACCATCTAAATAATTATTAACAACTCGGGTAAGTGCTGCTCTGAAACCTGATAAATGGGTACCTCCATCCTTTTGTCTAATATTATTGGTAAAGGCGAGAATTTGCTCATAATAACTATCATTCCACCAAAGAGAGCAACTAAACTCAATATTATTCTTGTATCCTTCTATACTTATTGGTTTTTCAATCAGTGATTTTTTTGATTTATCAAGATATTTAACGAACTCACTAATACCTCCATCGTAATGAAATTTACTTTCCTTTTTATCTGCATTCCGACTATCATAAAAAATTATTGTTATCTTAGAGTTTAAGAAAGCCATCTCTCTAAACCTTTGTTTTAAAATTGCTGAATCAAATTCAGTATCTGAAAAAATATTTTTATCTGGGTAAAATGTTAATTTAGTTCCATTTTTTCTTATGTTTTTATTTGTTATACTAAGAGGGCTTAACGCTTCTCCATTATTAAATTCAATAAAATGCTCTTTTTGATCTCTATATATATTTAAGTGAAGTTTAGAAGACAATGCATTAACTACTGAAACGCCTACTCCATGTAAGCCTCCCGACACCTTATATGAATCTTGATCAAACTTTCCTCCTGCATGAAGTTGGGTCATTATCACTTCTGCGGCCGAAATTTTTTCTTCAGGATGAATTTCTGTGGGTATCCCTCTGCCATTATCTTCCACAGTAACTGATCCATCGCTGTTCAAAGTAATGGCTATTTGGTCACAATAACCCGCAAGAGCCTCGTCAATTGAATTGTCAACAACTTCAAATATCATATGATGTAAACCACTACCATCATCGGTATCACCAATGTACATTCCTGGTCTCTTTCGAACCGCCTCAAGACCCTTTAGAACTTTAATGGACTCAGCGCCGTAATTATTTGAAACTTCGCTCACTTAAATGTTTTATTTTATTGCATTATACAACATTTTTCATGTCAAAGAAAACAGTTTGGTTATTAATATTCTCAAATAGATCTTTTGAAACACCAGAGAACCATACTTGTGACTTTAAACCCTCTAGTTCACTAAATAGAAATTCTTTATGCTCAGTATCCAGATGTGCCATTGCCTCATCAATTAAAATAATAGGAGAACGGCTGTTGTTTTGGTCTTTTACCATATTTGCAACAGATAAAAATATTGAAAGTAATATAGATTTTTGTTCCCCGGTTGAGCAATTTCTAGCTTCAATAATCCTTTCAATGTTATTGAATATTTTAATTTCTACCTTATTAACTGTTAAGGTAGTTTTGTTTAATGCAGAATCTATTTCTCTGTTTTTATTTAGTACATCTTTATACTTTTCTGAAAAATCTTCAGAATTACTTATATTACCTAATTTGGATAATTCATGATAAATATCAACTTGGCACGCATTGAAAGGAACTTTAACGGATCTAAGGTTATTATTTAGCTGGTCGATAAAAGTTATCCTATCAATTAGTAATCTAACCGAGAGGTTTGCGATGTTTTTTTCGACAATACTTAACCAATCTTTATCGTAATTTTTTTCTTTCAATAAAGCTAATCTCTCACTTAGTAATTTTTGCAGTTTTGCATAATTTTTTAAGTGGCTTTTATTTATATTGAAAATAAGACGATCAAAAAAGTTTCTTTTCTCTGAGTTACTTTGAATTAATACTTTTTCCATAATTGGTGTAATCCATAATATATTTATGAATTCTAATAATTGAAAATTAGTAATTCTTTCATTATCTACTGAAATATAGTTTTTATTTTTTTCCATAGAAGAAAAACTTCGAAAAAGTTCAACTTCGCCAGTATCGTACTTTACATTTATTTTAATTTTAAAATTTTTTTGATCCCTATCCTTATTTGGCATTTCCGCAAATCGTGAATTTTTTATACCTCGACCAGGTGAAAAAAGTGATATCGCCTCTAATATATTTGTTTTACCTGATCCATTATTTCCATTAAGGACAACAAATGAACTGAGATCTTTTAGATTTGTATTTAAATGATTTTTAAAATTAATTAGTGAAATTTTGTCAATCCTAGTATTAGGATACATAATTAAATTCGCATAGGCATTAGAACAAAAAATAGATTTTCATCTGTCTTATCAAGAATAATTGCTGGGGAAACCGAGTCTAATAAACTTATATCAACTTCTTCTCCATCGACTTCATTACAAATATCTATTATATATTTAGAATTAAAACCGATATCAACTTTATCACCATCATAGCTAATATCTAATATCTCATTTGCTGAACCTTTTGATTGACTTTCGACGCTCAGATTAAGCTTATTATCCTCTAAAGATAGTTTGATTGCTTTAGATTTAGATTCTTCATTAGCTGCAACGGCTGAAACACGATCAATAGCATTTTTTAATTCATTATTATTTGTCTTAAAATTTTTATTATTATTCTGAGGTATAACTTTTGTATAGTCAGGAAATGTACCGTCAATAACTTTTGAGATAATTTTAAGATCATTAAAAGTAAATTTTATTTTATTTTCATTTAACGAAATACTCACGTCGCCATCCGCATCGTCAAGTACTTTTCTTAATTCAAAAATAGTCTTTTTTGGAATAATGATACCAGTTATCTCCTCAGCACCCTGTGGAAGTGGAATATCATATTGCGCCAAGCGATGACCATCTGTGGCAACAGCCCTTAAAAAGGGTATAGAATTCCTATCAGCTTTATGCAGAAAAATACCATTTAAATAATATCTCGTTTCCTCGTTTGACACTGCGAATTTAGTTTTGTCTAGAATTCTAATCAATTCGTCAGCGCTTAGGACAAATTTTGTTGATAAATCATTATCAGAAATAATTGGAAAATCATCAGTTTTAAGGGTTGATAAGTTGAATTTAGATCTTCCACATTTTAGTGTAATTTCATTTTCACCCTCTTCCATTGTCATCACAACATCAGAGCCTGATGGAAGTCGTTTAACAATTTCAAAAAATGTTACTGCTGAAACTGAAATTTCACCTGCTATATAGACTTCTGCTTTGATTTTGTCTGCACAATATATATCTAAATTTGTTGATGAAAGAGTTAATTCATTATCTCTTGCTTTTAATATAATGTTTGAGAGTATTGGCAAAGTGTGCCTAACTTCGACAATTCCATGAATATGAGACAGTGCTTTCAGAAGATCTGAACTATTTATTTTAAATTCCATAAGGTATTAAGCATCAGTAATTGATTAAATAGAAGTTATCATTTGAGTAATCAAGTTTACATCCTCATCAAATTTAGAGTCATGTTCTTTTAATTCATCAATTCTTTTTACTGCATGAATAACAGTCGTATGGTCTCTTCCTCCAAATTTTCTTCCAATCTCAGGTAGTGACCTAGTTGTAAGTTTTTTTGATAAATACATTGCTACTTGCCTCGGTCTTGCAAAAGTTCTAATTCTTCTGCTAGATATAAGATCGTCAACCTTAATGTTATAATAACTTGATACTTTCTTTTGAATTTCATCTATAGTAATTCTTCTATCATTAGACTTAAGTAAATCTTTTAAAACCGACTTGGTTAGTTCAACATCAATTTTCTTACCCAAAATATTTGAAAATGTATAAACCTTATTTAGAGCGCCCTCAAGTTCTCTTACATTAGAGGTTACTGTTCTTGCTAAAAACGATAATACCTCTTCATCTAGACTTAATGAATTTTTATTTCTCTTAACAAGCTCTTCATATTTATTTTTAATGATTAAAAATCTCAAATTAAAATCTGCAGGCATAATATCTACTACCAATCCACCTGATAATCTTGACTTCATTCTCTCATTAAAGCTACCTAACTCACTTGGGGATCTATCACCTGAAATTATGACTTTTTTGTTCATATCCAATAATGAATTAAACGTATGAAAAAACTCCTCTTGTGTTGAAACTTTACCAATCATGAACTGAATATCGTCGAGTATTAATACATCTACGGATCTAAATTTTTGCTTGAATGACATTGTATCTTTTTGTCTTAGAGATTTAATAAATTGAAACATGAATCTTTCAGCAGAAAGATATAAAACACTGTTAGCTATGTTATCTTCTTTTAATTTCCATCCAATTGCATGGAGTAAATGAGTTTTACCCAAACCAACACCACCATAAATGTAAAGAGGATTAAAATCATTTACGTCAATTGAACAAAATCTTTTTGCAGAAGCAAAGGCAAGCTCATTAGATGGACCAACAACGAATTTATCAAACTTAAATCTGTCATCTAACGGCCAGTCTTCAATGTAATTAGAACTGTTTGAGTAATTATTTATTTTTCTTTGGTCACTCGGATCTTTATCAATATTAAGCATATTAGCGGTGAGTGAATTATCAATATTTATTTTTACTCTTTTGATTTGCGAGTTTTCTTGGTTTAGAAAAAATATAATTTTATCTAAGTAATGTGAAGTAATCCAATCTCTTATAAATCTTGTAGGCACAGTAAAGTGTAAAACATCTTCATCTAGGTTTCTTATTGAAATATTCTTGATCCAACTATTAAATATCTCATTTCCGTATTCTGTATTGAGCTTTTTTAAGACTGAATTCCATTGATCTTTTAGGTTTACTGATGAAGCTTGATTCTGATTAAGATCTTGATACATTTTTTGAAAGCCCCTCCAATAGCCCTAATAAAATCTTATCTAATTTACAAAAAAAACATATGTCTTTTTAAACTTTTTTTGATGAAATCAAAATTTGATCAAAAGAGCCCTGACTAAATTTTTAATAATTTTAGTCTAAAAAAATTATTTTTTTTGAATAATTAAAAAAGATATTTTTTAATTTGAAATAAATTAGCTTCTCTAAAAATGAATCGCAATAGGAAAAAGAATTAAGATACTTATAAAATTTAGAGTTAAATTACCGCGTTATGTTTGCATGTAACCTTCACTGCATATCATAAGCTACGGAAAAGTTTAACGAATCTATTTAAGAGACTTTATTTGACTTGATAGACGTGAGATTTTTCTTGAAGCGGTATTTTTATGAACAATCTTTTTCGAGACAGCTGACATTATCTCTGACTCTGCATGCTTGAGAGCCTCTTTAGCTTCGTTTTTATTGCCTTTGACAATATTTAGTTCTACTTTTTTAATGTAAGTACGATATCTATTCCTTACAGATTTATTGATATCTGTTTTTTTAGAAATCTCTCTTACTTTACCTTTTGCAGATTTTGTATTGGCCATAATTAACTATATTTTTTCATTTTTGACATTCAGAACAATAAAATGATGAACGTTGCGCTATTACTATTCGTATTATAGGCGACTGACAAGATCTTTTTGCACATTTTGATCCCTCTCTACCATAAACATACAATTTATTTTGAAAATATCCCATCTTTCCAGAGACCATCGTATGATCGTTTATGCTTGAACCACCTAATTTTATAGATTTTTTTAACACACTTTTAATAGCACGTACTAATTTTTCACAATCTCGTTTTGTAATATCTTTACCTAACCTGGATGGGTGAATACCTGACATAAATAATGCTTCAGAAGCATAAATATTTCCAACACCAACAATATATTTTTGATTCATAATTATATTTTTAATTGGTGATTTTTTATTTTTCGTTACGTTCAAAAGGTATCGATCATTAAATTGTCTTATAAGAGGCTCAACTCCAAGATTCACGAAGAACCTATGTCTTTCTAATGAAGCCGTTTCTGTAACGAAAATATATCCAAATCTTCTTGGGTCAATAAATTGAAAAACTAAGTTATTGTTAAAAAAGATAGAGAAATGTGTGTGTTTAAATTTTTTTTCATTATTTTTTACAATAACAATCCTTCCTGACATGCCTAAGTGTATTACTAAGGATCTGTTATTTGATAAATTTATAATTATATATTTTGCTCTTCGAAAAACAGTTGTAACTTTAGAGCCCTCAACTTTTGAAGGTAAATTTTTTTGGATAGGATATCTTAATTTACTTATATATTTCTTAAATCGTAATATTTTATGCTCATTAATATTACTTTTTATGCCGTTTACAACTGTTTGGACTTCTGGTAGCTCTGGCATATATTACATTTATATTTTTTTGTTTATAGGATATTAAATAAATAAGCGTATTATGGAAACAAAAGAAGTTTTTGATAAAGTTGCAAGTAAATACGATATCATGAATGATATTATGTCACTTGGTGCACACAGGTATTGGAAAGAATTATTAATCGACTGGCTTTCTCCAGAAAAGGAGATGCATATAATTGATGTGGCTGGAGGAACTGGTGATGTTGCAAGACGATTTTTAAAAAGAGTTAAAGGCAAAGGAAAGGCTACTGTGTGTGATCCAAATGAATTTATGGTTATAGAAGGAAAAAAAAATCGCATCTTTGAAGATAAAATTGAATGGGTTGTTGCTCCAGCAGAAGATCTGCCTTTTGAAGAAAATACATTTGATGCATACCTCGTATCCTTTGGTGTTAGAAATTTTTCTAATATTGAAAAATCATTGGGTGAAGCATATAGAGTACTAAAACCTGGGGGAAGATTTTATTGCTTAGAATTTTCTAAAGCTGAGAATGAAACAATTTCAAGAGTGTATAATTTTTATTCTTCAATTATACCAGTAATGGGTAAAATTATTGTTGGAGATGAACAACCTTATGAGTACTTAACAAAAACAATTATTAATTTTCCATCACAAGAAAATTTTAAAAAAATAATTGAGGGATCAAAATTTAAGGATGTAAACTATCGTAATATTTTTAATGGAATAGTAGCCATACACAATGCCACAAAAATTATAAATGCTTAGTAATTTTCTTTTTTTAATTAAACTGATTAGAGTACTAAAAAAATACAATGTATTAATTTTAATAAATAAAAATATACGATTTAAATTTTTATTTATTTTTTTTACTAATTTAATTTCTCTAGGCGTGTCTTATGATAGAAACTATAAAAATAAGTCTGACGGATTAAGAATCGCCCAAGCATTAAACGAGCTTGGCCCATCATTTGTAAAACTAGGACAGTTAATATCTACAAGGCCTGATATTGTAGGCAATACAATTGCGGAGGACCTTTCACTATTAAGAGATAATTTGCCACCCTTTTCAAGAAAAACAGCTATTGAAATTATTGAAGATGAGTTTGGAACAAATATTGATAATGTTTTTTCACAATTTAGCGAACCTGTTGCCGCAGCTTCAATTGCGCAAGTGCATTTTGCTAAAATAAAATCATCTAATACAGAAATTGATGTGGCGGTGAAAGTTCTGAGACCAGAAATAGAAAAAATAATCAATCAGGAAATGGAAAGGCTTGAGTGGCTTACCACTTTCATGGAAAATTTCACTGAATTTCAAAGGTTAAGACCTAATTCTATAATAAAAAAAGCAAAGGAAGTCATAAAGTTTGAGCTGGATTTAAGATATGAGGCTGCAGCTGCTTCAGAGTTATCTGAGAATACGAATATGGATGAGAGTTTTTATGTACCAACAGTTTATTGGGATAAAGTTACTCAAAAAATACTCACGATGGAAAAAATAATTGGTGTTCCTGCAGATAAAATTGATGAGTTGAACGAAAAAAAAGTAAATATAAAACAAGCAGCTGAAAATCTGATTATAAATTTTTTAAGACAGTCAATAAGAGATGGATATTTTCATGCTGACCTTCATCAAGGCAATTTATTCCTTAATCCAAAGGGTAAACTTTTAGCGGTTGATTTTGGTATTATGGGTAGATTGGATAAAAAAAATAGATCTTATTTAGCAGAAATTATTTATGGATTTATAAAACAAGATTATTTACATATTGCAAAAATTCATCAAGAAGCAGGCTTGATTGACAAAAATCAATCTATAGAGGATTTTTCTCAGGCTTTAAGATCGATCGGAGAGCCAATCATAAATCAAAAAGCTAAGAATATTTCAATGGGAAATGTGCTTCTCCAGTTATTTGATATAACAAAGCAATTTAATATGTTTTTACAGCCACAGCTTTTGCTTTTACAGAAAACAATGATAACAGTTGAGGGCGTTGCAAGAAAATTAGATCCAGATATTAATTTTTGGGAAGTATCGAAACCTGAAATTGAAACATGGCTAAAAGATGAATTAGGAATAAAAAATAGACTTCAACAAACGCAACAAGCATTACAAAGTATAGCAAGAAAAGTTCCTGACATTCCCGACTTTATCTCAAGAGCTGATCAAGCCTTTGATTTGATTGTAAAGAATGAAGAGGATAAAATTCCAAAAAATAGCGCTAGCAATTCATATGTAATAGGCGGTGTAGCCCTTATAGTTGGAATAATGCTTGCTTTTGTATTCATTTAGAAAAATTTTTCTTTTATTACTAGTCATATAGAACAAAAAAGTATACGTGTACAAAATGCAAAATAAAAAAATTCTATTGATTATTACTGGAGGTATTGCTGCATATAAGTCTCTAGAAACAATACGTGAATTAAAGAAAAATAACGTAGACGTAACATGTATTTTAACAAAATCTGGATCTGAATTTGTAACACCTTTATCTATTGAGAGTCTCTCAGGAAACAAAGTTTATACTGACTTGTTTAATTTAACAGATGAGCATGAAATGGGTCACATTCAACTTTCTAGATTGTCAGATATTATTTTAGTTGCTCCAGCGACTGCAAATATGATCTCAAAAATAGCTTACGGGGTAGCTGATGATCTTGCATCTACCGTTCTCATGGCTACAAACAAGCCAATACTGATTGCACCAGCAATGAATGTAAGAATGTGGTTGAATAATTCTACACAAAGAAATGTTGAGACATTGAAAAACGATGGCATCGAATTTATCGGCCCGGATAAAGGTGAAATGGCTTGCGGTGAATACGGTGAAGGCCGCATGGCTGAACCGAATGAAGTAGTAAAATTTATTAAAAAATATTTTGATACGCTAGATTATAAACCTCTTGCGAATCGAACTGCTTTAGTTACTGCTGGTCCAACTAGAGAAATGATAGACCCTGTAAGATTTATCTCTAATGAGTCTTCTGGAAAACAGGGCTATGCAATAGCAGAAACATTGCAAAACTTAGGTGCAAAAACAACTTTAATTTCTGGCCCAACAAACTTAGCCAAGCCTAATGTAGAACGAGTCATAAACGTGGACACAGCTGATCAAATGTTAGAAGCATGCGAAAGTTCACTGCCAGCAGATATAGCAGTATGTGCCGCTGCCGTAGCAGATTATAAGATTGCTAATAAAGAGCTTACAAAGATAAAGAAAGATGGATCACGTCAAAATATTATTTTAGAGGAAAACCCAGATATTTTGGAAAGACTAAGTAAAAGAAACCATCTAAGGCCAAAACTGGTAGTAGGTTTCGCAGCTGAGACTATTAACCTTGAAAGAAACTCTGATGAAAAACTAAATAAAAAAGGCTGTGATTGGGTTCTAGGGAATAATGTTTCAGAAAATAGCATATTTAATCAGGATACAAATAAAATATACTTTACATCAAAACTATATTCTGAAAACTGGGAATTGATGACAAAAAAAGAAGTAGCCAGGAAACTATGTCAAAAAATTTCTCTTCACTTAAATAATTGATATTATTGATTTGGCTAATCTACCTTTCTCAGAAGTACATATAAAAAAAATTTCAAAACTTAAGGATTTTGATATTCCTTCCTATCAGACTGATGAGGCTGCTGGAGTTGACTTAAGTGCATCCATTGAAAATTCAATTAAAATTCGTCCATGGGAAAGAAAAATTATTCCTTGTGGAATTTCAATTGCAATACCGAAAGGTTTGGAGGCTCAGATTCGGCCAAGATCTGGTTTAGCGTTTAAACATGGTATAACAATATTAAACACCCCTGGAACAATAGATAGTGATTATAGAGGTGAAATCAAAGTTGTATTAATAAATTTAAGCAAAGATGAATTTACCATTCATCCAAAAGATAGAATTGCTCAAATGGTCTTCACTAATGCTATACAAGTAAAGTTTAAAGAGGTTCAAAATCTTGATCAAACAAAAAGAGGAGATGGAGGTTTTGGATCTACTGGAAAAGATTAATCAAAATCTTTTATTAGTGCAGCCTTTACCTCATTAGTAAGTACAGAAATATGTGGATAGTGTTCGTGGTCGGTTCCAATCTCAACAGTGCAATCCATATCTTTAAAATCTCTAACATGATGATCTTCAAACTTAAAGTGCAGAAAATGAACCGATGATGTTTTTCCTGAATTGTCAGTACGATCTACGTCATTTTCAGGCACAGCAAAAATTTTATTTCCATTAACCTTTATGTATGTCTTATTTTCTACATTACCTAAAGAAGACAAAACTTTTTTTCTAGTTATTGGATTATCTATTTCAAACATGAATGTTGCAACTAATTCTGAACCATTTGGTATTAGGGGATTATACGCCTCTAGCTCATCTCTTAATTGTTCATCGCCCCCTTTTTCAATATAAAGCATTTCCTGTATTTGAGCCTTCATTGTAAAAAAGTTTTCAAAGTAGAAAGTAGAATGTGGTCCTAACTCTACTCGTCTATTTTTTTTCATTGCAACAACTTCTTTTCGAATTGCCTTACGCTCTTTTATGTATGTATTTAAGTCTAGTAAATCTGATGAGTCGATTTTTTTTTGTTCGATTGGCATATAACTTACCTAATAATTAATCGTTAAATATCAAGTTAAATTATAGGATTTTGCTATAACTTCTATTGGGTGCAATGAAATATATTTTGTATCTTTATCTTCATTTAAAAATTCATTTAAATGCTTACAAGCAAGAGGGCAGTCCGAGACCATATACTTATTTTTTTTGTTTCGGATTTGACGAGCAGTCGCCCTGCCGTATTTAATTGCCGACTTTCTTGTTTTTTTCATAACCCCAAAAGTTCCTCCATGTCCAGCGCACTTTTCAACAACATCTACTTTGGTTTCGGGAATTTTTTTCAACATTTCTAGTGCTTTATTACCCATATTTTGCGCCCTAGCATGGCAGGCGTTGTGAACAGTAATTCCATCGTCAAAAGATTGTAAGCCATCAACAAGTCCTTCTTTTTTAGCTATATCAACAATATATTCATCAATGTCAAAAACATGCTTTGATAGCCGTTTAACATTTTTATTTTCTGGGTTAATTAACGGCCACTCAAATTTTAACATTAAACCACAACTGGCTGTGAGAGTTACTATGTCATAACCTTGATCGATAAGTTTACATAATTCTACCGAGATGATTTCCGATTGAATTTTTACTTTTTTATGCTGTGCTTGCTCTAGATGTGGCATTCCGCAACAACCTGGGTAAGTTGATATTGTTTCCACACCATTAAAATTTAAAACATTATTAGCTGCTACTCCTACTTTTGAATTATTATGGTTAACATAACATGTTGAATAGATTGCGACCTTTCTTCCATAAGCTGGAGCATTTGTATTTAGATTATTAGAAATATTTTTGAAGTTGCCATGAAATGACTTTTTTTCGAACTTAGGTAATTCAGCATCTTTGTCTATGCCTGTCATAAGTTCTAACGGACTTCTAGTTAATTTATTTTTTTTATCAGATGACCAATTAGCTATACTGGGCGATAGTCTTGCGAGGCTCGCATTTCGGTCTATCTTGGCAAGTTCTTTTGGAATTTTAGATAATTTTTTTTGACTCTCTTGATAAGTTCTGTATCTGAGCATCAGATGAGGAAAATCGATATTAAATTCATGTGGCGGTACGTAAGGACATTTAGTCATAAAACACATATCACATAATGTGCATTTATCTGTAACATCCTCAAAATGTTTTTTTGTTAAATCATCAACTG
Source organism: uncultured Pelagibacteraceae bacterium (assembly GCA_902610585.1). GTDB lineage: Bacteria > Pseudomonadota > Alphaproteobacteria > Pelagibacterales > AG-422-B15 > CACNXQ01. Next base: position 81,160 of record CACLWE010000002.1, on the reverse strand, counting down.
ACTCATTTGGAGAGTCGTCAATAAAATCAAATAATGTTGGAAAACTATCACAGAGATTAAAGCACCTTCGGCAACTATGACAAACTTCGAACTGTCGACGCATCTCAGCATCTAAATCTTTTTCATCTAGATATTCATCTGAGTTCCAATTTACAATATCCCGTGTAGGTGCAGATAAGCTGCCTTCTTTTTTTGTGTCCATGATAGAAAAAAAGGGGCTTTTTAAGCCCCTTTTTAATTAATCGATTGAGTCTAATGTTTTTTGGAATTTGCCTGCGTGAGACTTTTCAGCTTTAGCCAATGTTTCAAACCAATCAGCTATTTCGTCAAAACCCTCTTCTCTTGCAGTCTTTGCCATGCCTGGATACATATCAGTATATTCATGAGTTTCACCAGCTATAGCAGCTTTTAAATTTTCCTCAGTTGAACCTATGGGTTCTCCTGTTGCAGGATCGCCAACTTCTTCCATAAATTCTAAATGTCCATGAGCGTGTCCTGTTTCGCCCTCTGCAGTTGATCTAAACACAGCCGCTACATCATTGTGGCCTTCTACATCTGCTTTTTGTGCAAAGTATAGATATCTTCTATTTGCTTGGCTTTCACCAGCAAATGCTGCTTTTAGATTATCCAAAGTTTTACTATCTTTTAATTCAGTCATTTGTCTCTCCTTAATAAGTTAATGCAAAGATATAATTGATTTGAAAAAAGTCAATACATTAGAATCGTTCTAAACTGATATTGAGAATTATTATCAATTAATTATCTAAGTGAACTAGAACTTCTATCTTATTAATTTTTTTATTTTTTGGAGGTTTTGGAAGACCACTCACTTTCATGTCTACATTAATATCAATTAATTTTTGGTCCTTTTTAGAATAAAAGTGGTGATGATGCTCGGTATTAGTATCAAAATAAATACGTTCAGAATTAATCATTAATTTCTTTAAAAGACCTTTTTCATAAAAGTCGTGTAGGGTATTATAAATTGTAGCAAGGGATATGCCTGCTTTCATTTTCAAAAGTTCATTTGAAAGAGTTTCAGCTGTTACATGCTTATTTACGCCGTCAAATAAGTAATTTGCTATAATCACTCTCTGCTTGGTTGGCCTTAGCGAGTTTTGTCTCAAAAAATGCTTGATATCTTTCATAAATTTATTTTTATTAAAATTTAATGTATTTTACAATAATAATACATTAATCTTATAAATCTCATATAAAACAATAAGATAGATAAACCTCGTGGAAAAAAAATCAAGCTTTACAAAAGAAGATCTTTTAAATTGCGCTCATGGCACAATGTTTGGCATTGGAAATGCACGCCTTCCACTTCCTCCAATGTTAATGTTTGATAGAGTAACTAAAATTACTGATAGCAGTGGTAAATTTGGTAAAGGTGAAATTGTTGCTCAATTGGACGTAACACCAGACCTGTGGTTTTTTAATTGTCATTTTGAAATGGATCCTGTGATGCCAGGATGTCTCGGCTTAGATGCAATGTGGCAACTGGTTGGATTTTATTTGGGATGGATAGGCGAGCTTGGACGCGGTAGGGCGCTAGGCTCAGGTAATGTGAAATTTGGTGGTGAAATTTTAAAGGACTCAAAATTAGTTGAGTATAAAATTGATATGAAAAAAATAATAAAAAGAGGTGTTATTGTGGGAGTAGGAGATGGAGTGGTAGAAGTGGATGGTAAGCAAATATATTCAGCTGAAGGATTAAAAGTAGGACTGATTAAATAATGAGAAGAGTTGTAATTACAGGCCTAGGAATCGTATCATCTCTTGGAAATAATAAAGATGAGATAAGATTATCACTATACAATGCTTCATCTGGTATTTCTTTTGACCAATCACAAAAAGAAATGGGTTTTAGAAGCCAAGTAAGTGGCCAGATAGATCTCAATTTAGAAGAAACTATAGATAGAAAGTTTCTTCGATTTATGGGAGATGGAGCAAGCTATAATTATATTGCTATGAATGAGGCCATTAAGGACTCCGAACTTAAAGAAGATGAAATATCTAATAATATGACAGGTTTAATTATGGGATCAGGCGGACCATCTACCAAAAGCTTACTGAGAGCGTTTGACATCACCCGAGAAAAAGGTCCAAAAAAAATTGGTCCTACAAGTGTTCCAAAAGTCATGTGTAGCACCAACTCCGCAACTTTATCAACGTACTTTAAAATTAAAGGCATAAATTATTCAATAAGCTCGGCATGCTCTACTAGTGCACATTGTATTGGTAATGCCTATGAAATTATACAAATGGGAAAACAGGATCGAATATTTGCTGGAGGTGGTGAAGAATTAGATTGGACTTTATCAGCACTCTTTGATGCAATGCCGGCTTTATCCTCCAAATATAACGATCAACCCTCAAAATCTTCCAGAGCTTTTGATAAACATCGTGATGGCTTTGTTATTGCTGGTGGAGGCGGGGTAGTCGTTTTGGAAGATTTAGATACAGCGGTAAAAAGAAATGCAAGGATTTATGCAGAAATAGTCGGATATGGAGCCACATCAGATGGTTATGACATGGTACAGCCTTCTGGAGAAGGCGCTGAAAGATGCATGATGATGGCAAAAAAAGATGTTGAAAAAATCGACTATATTAATGCTCACGGAACATCAACACCTGTTGGTGATATTGCCGAATTAAAAGCTATAAAAAGAGTATTTAAAGATGATTTGCCTTTTATTAGTTCTACGAAGTCACTAAGTGGACATTCTCTGGGTGCAGCTGGTGTTCATGAATCAATCTACACCTTATTAATGATGAATAATAATTTTATTTCAGAGTCTGCTAATATCGAAGAGTTAGATGAAGAAGCAGTTGGAATGAATATACTAACTTCACGTCATGATGAAAAAATAGATACTGCAATGAGTAATAGCTTTGGATTTGGCGGTACAAATGCATCATTGGTATTTAAGAGGTTTGAGAAATGAGTTTGCTGCATGGAAAAAAAGGGGTTGTTATGGGTGTAGCTAATGACCACTCAATTGCTTGGGGAATTTCAAAAAAATTATCAAGTGAAGGTGCTGAGCTTTGCTTTACATATCAGGGTGAAGCCTTACATAGAAGAGTAGAACCACTTGCAAATTCTATAAAAAGTAGTTTCGTAATTGAATGTGATGTTTTGAAAGAAGGATCTATTAAAGAGTCATTTGCTGAAATTGAAAAACAATGGGGTACAATCGATTTTGTTTTACACTCGATTGCATTCTCTGAAAAAAATGAATTAAAAGGAAAATATTTAAATACATCAAGAAATAACTTCTCTAATACTATGTTAATATCATGTTTTTCCTTTACTGAAGTTGCTCATGAAGCAGAAAGACTAATGAAAAATGGAGGCTCACTTCTAACACTTACCTATGATGGATCTCAAAAATATATTAGAAACTACAATGTGATGGGAGTCGCTAAAGCAGCACTTGAGTCAAGCGTAAGATATTTAGCGGCAGATTTAGGTCCTTCAAATATTAGAGTAAATGCTTTATCGGCTGGACCTATGAAAACACTTGCTATGGCCGGTATTTCTGGCGGAAAAGACATGATGAAATGGTCTGAGAAAAATTCTTTAATGAATAGAAATATTGATTTAGAGGATGTTGGAAAATCAGGACTTTACCTACTAAGCAATTTATCTTCAGGCGTGACAGGTGAGACACATTACGTCGATTGTGGATATAATATCGTAGGAGTTCCCAAAGAAATTTAGTTTTTTTCAGTTAAAAGAGAAAACTGTTTTGATATATTGCCTTTTTCACGATCGATCAAACTTGTAGGATACTCACCTGTAAAACAATGATCTGTAAATTGAGGTTGATCAGGATCTCTAGTCTCATAACCCATAGATCGATAAGTACCTTCTAACGATAAGAAAAATAAGGTTTTAGATCCAATTGCCTCGTTGATTTCTTCAATACTATTTTTTGACGCGATAAGTTCACTATAGTCAGGGGTGTCAATACCGTAAAAATCAGGATGTTTTATCGGAGGACATGCTATGCCCAAATGTACTTCTTTTGCGCCTGCATCATAAATCATTTTAATAATTTTTTTAGCAGTAGTCCCTCTTACAATTGAGTCATCAATTAAAATAATTTTCTTATTTTTAATGTAAGATACATTAGCATTATGTTTAAGTTTTACTCCAAATTGTCTAATACTTTGGGATGGCTCGATAAATGTTCTTCCGACATAATGGTTTCTAATTATGCCAAGTTCAAAAGGCAAGCTTGACTGCTGCGCATAGCCAAGAGCAGCTGGAACCCCTGAGTCAGGAACAGGTACAACGGTATCTGCTTCAACTTGGTGTTCTTTTGCTAATTCTATTCCAAGATTTTTTCTATAAGAATAAACCGTGTTGCCTCCTAACATGCTGTCGGGGCGAGAAAAATAAATTCTCTCAAAAATACATGGTCTTTCAGCAACTTTTGGGAAAGGTTTAATACTTTCCATTCCTCTTTCAGAAATTATTATTATTTCTCCATTTTCAATTTCTCTTACAAATTTTGCACCAATTATATCTAGAGCACATGTTTCTGATGCCAAAACTGGAGCTCCATTAAGGTCACCAAGAACTAAAGGTCTAATTCCAAAAGGATCTCTTACGCCAATAAGTTTCTTGTTTGTAAGAATAACAAGTGAATAGGCTCCATGGATTTTAAATAAAGCGTCTATTAGTTTATCAACTATTTGTTTTCTCTCTGACTGCGCTACTAATTGCAAAATTGTCTCGGTATCAGATGTAGATTGAAAAATTGATCCACGACTAACAAGTTTTTCTCTTAAAGCAGAGGCATTTGTAAGATTTCCATTATGTGCACATGCGAAGCCACCCGACATTAAATCTGCATATAAGGGTTGAATATTTTTTAAAATTGAATCACCAGTTGTAGAATATCGAACATGCCCAATTGCATTGCTGCCTTGCAGCCTATTAATTACTTCTTGTTTATTAAAGTTATCTCCAACTAGCCCTGGTCTTCTAACACCATGAAACTTTTCTCCATCAAATGAAACAATACCTGCTCCTTCTTGACCCCGATGTTGAAGAGCATGTAAACCCAAGGCTGTAAGTGTGGAAGCGTCTGGGCTTCCAAATATGCCGAATACACCGCATTCTTCATGAAGTTTATCTTCTGAAGTATTGATGTATTCCATTAATGAAACCTTTGTTTAGATTTCAGCATCCTTTATTGATAATTTAACCTTACCCTTATCAAAACCGATTACTTTGACTTTCACTATATCACCTTCACTTAGCACGTCAGCAACTTTCTCAACTCTCTCTTCAGATAATTGTGAAATGTGGACAAGGCCATCTCTTTTTCCAAAGAAATTCACAAATGCACCAAATTCCATAATTTTAACAACTTTACCCTCGTAAACTTGACCAACTTCAGGTTCCTCAACAATTGAGTTTATTAAATCAATTGCAACCTGAATTGACTCATTGCTAGTTCCAGCTATTTTTACATTACCACTGTCACTTATATCAATTTTTGCTCCAGATTTCTCAATTATGTCTTTTATAGTAGCGCCACCTTTACCAATGATCTCACCTATATTATCTCTTTTGACCTTCATCATCTCAATTCTTGGCGTGTAAGGTCCAAGCTCAGTTCTCGGGGAGTCAATAGACTTATTCATCTCATTTAGGATAAAGTCTCTTCCGCCCTTTGCTTGATTTAAAGCTTTTTCCATAATCTCATAGGTGATTCCTGTAATTTTAATATCCATTTGTAATGATGTTACACCGTCTTTTGTGCCCGCTACTTTGAAATCCATATCACCTAAATGATCTTCGTCTCCAAGAATGTCTGATAATACAGCAAAGTCATCACCTTCTTTTATTAATCCCATTGCTATACCTGAAACAGAATTTTTAATTGGGACTCCAGCATCCATTAATGCAAGAGAGGATCCGCAAACCGTTGCCATAGACGATGAGCCGTTAGACTCTGTAATGTCAGATACTAGTCGGATTGTATAATCGAAATCATCTTTATTCGGCAATACAGCTTTGAGGGCTCTCCAAGCTAGTTTACCATGACCTATCTCTCTTCTTCCAGCTGAGCCCATTCTTCCAACTTCTCCAACTGAATATGGAGGAAAATTATAATGAAGCATGAAGTTCTCTTTGTATGAACCTTGAAGTGCCTCTATTCTTTGCTCGTCTTCACCAAATCCAAGAGTTGCCACAACAATTGCTTGTGTTTCACCCCTTGTAAATAATGATGAGCCATGTGTTCTTGGCAGCCATGAAACTTCTGATGAGATATTTCTAACTTCATCAAGTCTACGCCCATCAATTCTAGATTTATCTTTCAAAATTTGAGACCTGACTACATCTTTTTCAATTTTTTTAAAATATGACATTACTTCATTAAGATTTTGATCTTCAGTGTCAGCATATTTTTCTTCCAACTTAGATTTGATCTCACTCAGAGAATTTTGTCTTTTCATCTTATCAACAATTGAATAACAGTTTTTGATTTGATCCTTGTATTCACTTTTCAGTTCATTCATCAACTCATCATTAACATTATATTCAAATTCCCATGGGTCATTGGCACATTCCTCAGCAAGATTAATAATTATTTTTATGACCTCTTGCATTGACTCGTGTCCAAATTTAACTGCACCCAACATAATTTCTTCAGAAAGTTCTTTAGCTTCAGACTCTACCATCAATACTGCATCTTGAGTTCCAGAGACTACTAGATCTAATTGGGTTTCTTCATTGATTTTTGGATTTAATATGTAATCTTTACCATCATAACCAACCCTACATCCTCCAATTGGTCCCATGAATGGTATACCAGATAATGTTAGAGCACTTGAGGCAGCTATCATGGCAACTATATCAGGATTTGTTTCAGTATCGTGTGATAATACAGTAAGTATTACTTGGGTTTCATTTTTGAAACCCTCGGGAAATAATGGCCTTATAGGTCTGTCAATTAAACGTGATGTTAGAGTTTCAAATTCTGTTGGTCTTCCCTCACGTTTAAAAAAACCTCCAGGAATTTTACCTGCTGCGTAAAATTTTTCTTGGTAACTAACAGTGAGTGGAAAAAAGTCGATGTCAGGTTTAGCTGTTTTAGCTGCTACAACATTAGCCATTACAACTGTATCTCCGTAACTAACTATAGTTGAAGCTGTTGCCTGTTTTGCTACCTTTCCTGTCTCTATTTTTAATAATTGGTCTCCCCAATTCATCTCTCTTAAAATAACTTTTGTCATATTTTTTCGTTCCTCTAAAAATTTTAATTATCATTGCTTTATTTTCTAATACCGAGTTTATCGATTAATTTCTCATAAGAATCTTTATTACTTTTTTTTAGATATGCTAGCAAACTTCGTCTTTGATTTATCAACCGCATTAAGCCAGTTCTTGAATGATTATCTTTCTTATGGGACTGAAAATGCTGAGTTAGGTTTGATATTCTCTCACTAAGTATGGCTATTTGAACCTCTGGAGACCCAGTATCTTTTTGAGATCTTGCATATTCGTCAATTATTTTATTCTTGTTATCTTTATTTATCGACATCACAACCCCTCATAAGTTAAACACCCTCACAGGCTTTATTTTTCCTTCTGTAACCTTACCTATACCAACAAATTTTTTCTTTGTTTCAATTAATAAATAATCATTCTCAGATTTTTCATTAAGGTATTCAAAGCTAAGACCATTTTGAAATTTAAGACTTAAATCTTGATCGATCAGTACTGCTGGGATGTCGTCCAGTACTTCTCTAATTGAATGCATTACTTCAAAATGATCGCCAATATGTACTAATTCTTCAAATTTATCTAGTAAAATAATATCTTTTTCTTCAATTTTACCTATTTTCACTCTTCTTAACTCAGAAACATAGGCATGCGTTCCCAGCATTTTTCCTAAATCTCTTGCGAAAGATCTTACATAAGTTCCAGTAGAGCAATCCATAATAAAAGAATACTCATTGTTATTTTTGACTTCTAAACATTTTAAAGAATTTATAAGCACGTCTTTGGGTTTAATTACAAATTTTTGATTATTTCTTGCAAGCTTGTATGCTCTTTTACCATTTACTTTTACTGCAGAATATTGAGGTGGTACTTGAGAATGTTTTCCGACAAACCTTCTTAGGCATTGATCTATTTCTGCTTTACTGGGAATAATATTTGATTTATCAATTGTTTTTCCCGTTATGTCATCTGTATCTTTTGATTCTCCAAAAACTATATTAAACTTATATACCTTATTTTGATTAAAATAGTGAATACTCTTTGTTGCCTCTCCGACTGCGATTGCGAGTATTCCTGTAGCGAAGGGGTCTAAGGTTCCTGCATGTCCAATTTTTTTTATGTTTAGAATTTTCCTAAGTTTTTGTATAACTTTAAATGAGGTTACATTTTTTGGTTTATCTATAAATATCCATCCGTTCATGTACTAATTATTATTAAGATCATTTAGAACTTTTTCTTTTTTAAGAGCGTTTTCTATATTACTAATCTCATCAATACTTCGATCAATTCTAAAAATAAGTTTAGGAGAAAACTTTAAATTTATCAGACTTGTAACTTCTCTAGCAAGAAAATGCTTACAGGAGTTTAATTTAAATATAATTTCTTCTTCTTTAATTTCTTCGTGGGTAATTACGTAGATATATGCAATTTTTAAATCAGCATTCATCTCAACTCTAATTACACTTATTGGAAACTTGAATGGTATATCAAGTGGCATTTCATTTCTTACAAGAACTTCACTGATAGCTTTTCTGATTATTTCAGAAACCTTGTGTGATCTGCTAGACTTTTCAGTTTTTCTTTTTATGATCACAATGTTTGTGCAATTTCTTCAATGCTAAATGCTTCAATAAAATCTCCTACCTCAAAATCATTGAATTCCTTTATACTTATGCCACATTCAGTTCCAGATTTAACTTCGCTGGCTTCATTTTTTTCTCTCTTGAGACTTAGTATATCACCATCAAAAATTGTTTTTTCATTTCTTGTTACCTTGACTTTAGCATTTTTACTTACAGAGCCCTCTATTATTCTACACCCAGCAATTGCACCAATCTTTGAAACTTTGAAAATTTTTAAAACTTCTGCTTTTCCAATAAAATTTTCTTTGATAGTTGGCTTTAATTTACCACTTGCAAAGTCTGAAACGAATTCAATTAGTTCATAAATAATATTAAAATTTTGAATTATAACATTATTTATCTTTGCTTTTACCTTGGCTTCCTTTGTAGTAGTTGAGTTAAATGATAATAATAAAGCATTAGATGCAGATGCAAGAGCTACATCACTTTCATTAACAAAACCAACTCCTGAGTGAATTACTTTAATTACTATTTTTTCACTCTTTATATTTTCTAACTGATGAATTATCGCTTCTGATGAGCCGCGTGTGTCAGATTTTATAACAACTTCTAATATCTCTTTATTACTTTCTAGAGAACCAAAGGCTAATTCATTGTCAATATTCTTAATTTTTTTTGGTAAAATGTTATTTTTCTTAATCTGGCTTCTGATTTCACACAACTCTCTAGCTTTTTCCTCACTCTCCACAGTAACAAAACTGTCACCAGCCTCAGGTGGTTCATTTAGACCTAACACTTGGACAGGCATAGAAGAAACTGCTTCCATTAAATTTTCCCCTTTGTCATTTAATATTGCTCTTACCTTTCCATATTCACTTCCAGCTACTGCTATATCGCCAACTTTCAATTTTCCATTTGTTACAATAATGTTACAAAGGGGGCCTCTTCCTTTATCAACGTTTGCTTCTATAACAGTGGCTTCTGCAAAAGTTTCATTGTTTGTATTTAGTTCTGAAAGTTCTGCTTGTAAGACAATGGCATCAAGAAGCTTGTCAATATTTCTGCCAGTTTCAGCTGATACTTCAACTGATTGTATCTCTCCTGACAGCTCTTCTACTATTAAATCTTCTGATAGAAGTTGTTCTTTTATTTTTTGGGGATCTGCCTCCGGTTTGTCACATTTATTTATAGCAATAATTATTGGAACATCAGCAGACTTAGCATGTGAAATAGCTTCTTTAGTTTGAGGCATAACGCCATCATCAGCGGCAACTATTAGAACTACAATATCAGTTACATTTGCACCCCTTGCACGCATATCTGTGAAAGCAGCATGCCCAGGTGTATCTATAAAAGTGATTTTTTTATTATTATGAACAACTTCATATGCTCCAATATGCTGTGTTATTCCTCCGCTTTCTCCTGAGACAACATTAGAGTTTCTTACCTTATCAAGTAAAGATGTTTTTCCATGATCAACATGTCCCATAATTGTAACTATTGGAGATCTTATTTCTTTTTTTTCGGCTTTATTATCTTTTGAAATGAGATCTTTTTCAATGTCCTCGATGTTTTCTCTTTTGAAATTATGTCCAAATTCAGTAACTATAAGCTCTGCTGTATCTGCATCAATTGTTTCGTTAATTGTAGCCATCATTCCCATTTTCATAAGTGATTTTATTAGGTCGCCCGACTTTTCTGTCATTCTGTTGGCCAGCTCTTTTACAGTTATAAACTCTGGTATATAGACATCTCTAACAATTTTTTTTGCTGGCTCTTGATCAATATTAGATTTTTTTGTTTTTTGCTTAGCGCGTTTATAAGCTGCAAGGCTTCTTGTTCTTTCATCTATATCACTTAAAGCAGTTACAATGGTAACCTTTCTTTCTCTAATCTTTTTTCTACCAAAAGTATTTTGCGTTTTCTTTCGATCATCAATTTCATGATCTGTTTCAAAACTTTTTTTCTTATCAGTCTCTTTTCTATTATCTTTATTCTCTAGGGTATCAAGCTTAATATTTGTATCTGCTGCAGTGGGGGCATTAACTTGAGTTGAAAGATTTGACGATTTCCCTGATCTAATTTTTTCTATTTCATTTTTTTTATCTTTTTTATTATCAGCTTTAAGAATTCTTTTTTGCTCGTCTTTTGTTAAAGGCTTAAGAACTACACCTGCCTTATTTTCATCAATGTTTTTTTCTTTAACAGTATTTCTTTGCTTTTCATCCGTACTTCTTTTATTAGTATCAGTTTTTAGTGATTGAGACTCCGGACTAGATGCTCTCTTGTATCTTTTCTTTTCAACAATTACAGTCTTTCCAGCTTCAATATTTTTATTAGGTGCAAACTTAGGTTTTGAACCTAATTTTAAACTTAGAGTTTTTTTCTTTTTTGTTAGATCCTTATTTTCAGTCATTTTTTAAATTATATATGACTAATCAAGCCATATTTTTCTAGCCTCCATTATTAGTTGATCACCTTCCTCTCTTGTAAGATTAAATTCCTCCAACAATCCGGTCACTTTTGAATTTTTATCTCCTTTAATCTCAAGATAACCAATTAGGTCATCTGTCGTCAGACCAGCAAAATCATCTAATGTTTTTATATCACTTTCAGCGAGCTTAACTATCATAGCTTTCGATAACATTTCAAACTTTGTTAAATCTTCAGAAACTTTCAATTTTTCAATTTTTAAACTATTTTCATCTTCTTTATCTGCCAGATATTTTTTTGCTCTCTCAAGTAATTCTGTAGCAATTTCCTCATCAAATCCCTCAATAGACAATAGCTCAGATTTGTCTGTTTCGATTACTTCTTCAACACTACCAAAACCCTCGCTCACTAAAAGTTGCGCAAGAGTCTCGTCTACATCTAAAGATGAAATAAATATATTTGTTTTATTAGTAAAGTCTTCTTGGCGTTTAAAAGATTCTTCGTCTTCAGTTAGAATATCAATTTCATATCCGGTTAACTCTGTGGCAAGCTTGACGTTTTGTCCTCTTCTTCCTATGGCTAAACTTAAATGCTCTTCAGATACTACTACTTCAATTTTATTTTGATCTTCATCCAAAACGACTTTTAAAACCTCTGCGGGAGACAAAGATGCGATTGCTAAATTTGCTACATTATCAGACCAATTTATAATATCTATTTTCTCTCCTTGCAATTCATTAACAACAGCTTGAACTCTACTACCCCTCATACCTACGCATGCACCAACTGGATCTATTGATCCGTCTTCGGTGAAAACAGCAATCTTTGCTCTACTGCCAGGGTCTCTTGCTACACTTTTAATAGATATAATACCATCGTAAATCTCAGGCACTTCCTGAGTAAACAGCTTTGCCATAAATTGTGAATGAGACCTAGATAGAAATATTTGTGGCCCTTTTAGTTCTGATCTAACATCATAGATATAAGCTCTAACTCTATCACCATTCCGAAGATTTTCTCTAGGGATTGTTTGATCTTTTCTAATTACCCCCTCTGCTTTTCCTAAATCTAAAATAATATTCCCAAATTCAGTTCTTTTAACTATCCCATTTACGATTTCGCCCACTCTATCTTTATACTCATTATATTGTCTTTCTCTTTCAGCTTCTCTCACTTTAGAGTTAATTACCTGTTTTGCTGATTGAGCTGCTATTCTTCCAAAATCTAACGGCGGTAATGGATCTAAAAGCTGGTCACCTATCTGTGCGGCACCATTAATTTTCTTTGCAGCTTTTAAGTTAATTTCAAGAAATTTATTTTTAACTTCATCAACAACAAGCATTTTCCTTGATATTGAGATATCGCCATTTTCTTGGTTGATTTCTACTATAACTTCATTCTCTTCACCATAATTACTCTTCGCTGCTTTAGCTATGGCTTCCTCTAACGCGGAAATAACAATCGTTTTATCAATCATTTTTTCTTGAGCGACAGACTCAGCAATTCTTAAGATTTCAATTTTATTCGCACTAACCATAATTATCCCTTAGCGTAAAAAAAAAGTGGGCGTAACCCACTTTCTTTGAATTAGCAATATTTTTTATATTTCTATACACCTGAAGTATTAATAAATCAAGTACGTATAATTTATAAATCTCAAAATGTTAACTGATAAATTTTCTCTCCTTTTTCAATTGCTTTTCTTTGATATCTAGAAATGCCATATAATTCGTCATTTTCTGATAGAATTTTTACATTATGACTCCCAAGAGAGTCTCTATTCTCAATTATTAGATTATTCATATCGTTAAAGTAAGATTCCGAATCAGTAGTTATATAAATTGAATTTTTGGATTTGATCAACTTGGTCAAGAGCTCCATTACCTCGAAAGATATTAACCTTCTTTTATGATGCCGCTTCTTTTTCCATGGGTCTGGATTAATGATAAAGATTTTATCAACAGATCTCAAGGTCATTGCCTCTAAAAAGTAAATACTATTAAGATTACTAAGAATTATATTTTTTAATTTAAGTTCAGAAATAGTTTGAAGAACTTTTGCAATTCCATTTAAGTAAACCTCTATGCCAATAAATAATTCTTTTGGATAAGCAATTGCATTTTTAATAAGAAACTCACCATCACCAAAACCAATTTCAATATTCACTCTATTAAATTTTTTTGGTAAAACTATTTTTTGATTTAAATAGTTTTTGTTATGATATCTTATAATAAATTCATCTATTGTGTAAATATGATAAATTTTGTCTATTAAGTTTTTTTTTGATAAAGATATTTTTTTGGAAATTTTTCTGCCTTTATAAGTATAGTACTTAGAATATTCGCTTTTTAGTGAGATCAAGTATACCTAAAGTTCTTTAGCTAAATCTGTTTTTTCCCAAGAGAAGGATCCATCACTTTCGGCTTCTCTTCCAAAATGTCCGTAAGCAGCACTTTTTTTATAAATTGGCTTATGTAAATTAAGGTGGTCTCTTATACCTCTAGGAGTAAGATCGATATTGGCTGAAATTTTTTCTATAAGATCATCATCTGACATTTTTGATGTTCCATGCGTATCGACATAAATCGAAAGGGGATCTGATACTCCGATCGCGTAAGCAAGTTGCAACGTACACTTATCAGCAATTCCAGACGCAACAACATTTTTAGCAATGTATCTTGAAATATATGCTGCTGATCTGTCAACTTTTGTGGGATCTTTACCTGAAAATGCACCTCCGCCGTGCGGTGCGGCACCACCATACGTATCAACGATTATTTTTCTTCCAGTTAGTCCTGTATCGCCATCCGGACCGCCTATAACAAATTTACCAGTTGGATTGATTAAAATTTCGGTTTCATCACTAATCCATTGCTCAGGCATGATATTTTTTATAATTGGAACAATTATTTCACTCACTCCTTGTTGATCAAGATCTTCATCATGTTGTGTTGAAACAACTATCTTAGTACATTTCTCAGGTATTCCGTTGCTGTATTGGAGTGTAACTTGACTTTTAGAGTCAGGTTGAATTCCTATTGTTTCTCCATTTTTTCTTTTAATTGCCATTTCCTCTAATATTTTGTGCGAATAATAAATTGGAGCTGGCATTAGAGATTTTGTTTCTTTACAAGCGTACCCAAACATTATTCCTTGATCACCGGCTCCTTGATCTTTATTGCCTGATGCGTCAACTCCCATTGCAATATCAGCAGATTGACTATGAACCCCTGAGCAATCAAATGAAAAATTTTTCCAGTGAAAACCATCTTGTTCATATCCAATTTCTCTAACTGCATTTCTTGCTAATGTTTCGTAATCACATTGATAATTCTCTGGACCTCTAACCTCACCTGCCATCACTACCTTATTTGTTGTAACAAGCGTTTCCATTGCGACTCTTGAGTTCTCAGGATTTTCTTGTGATAGAAAATCATCAACAACTGAATCTGAAATTATATCACATACCTTATCTGGATGACCCTCCGAGACAGACTCGCTTGTAAATAAGTAACTTTTACTCATATTTAAAATTTGCTTTACTTAGATCGAGTAGCATAGCCAATTATAAAAAATAAAACTATTAAAAAATACGTAAAAATATTTCCATATTCTCTATAAGTAGTCATCCCTAATTTTTTTGGGATTTTCACATCTAAGTAGTCAGTTTTACTTGACTCTGTAACATTCATGATTTTTCCAACTGGGCTAATTAATCCAGAAATGCCCTTATTTGAAGACCTAACCATTGGAATGCCAAGCTCAATAGATCTAAACTGCGCATGAACAAAATGCTGCTTTGGTCCGCTAAAATTTCCAAACCAACCATCATTACTTATATTTACTAACAAATTTGTATCATTTGAAACATTTTTACGAACAAAGCTAGGGAAAATTATCTCATAGCAAATAAAAGGGGATAGATTTATCGGAAACGATTGATTGTTACTGCCCTTAGTTAGTTCATTTTTGAAAAAAGAACTTTCGGGAAAAAAATTATTAATTAACCTTGAGAATGGAAAGTACTCACCAAATGGAACAAGAATTTTCTTGTCATAAGTATACCCCATATAGGTGATTGAATTAAAAAAATTATTTTCATCTTTTCTTATATAACCAACAACCCAGTTTTTTGGCCTATTTGAGTCAAACCCTAGAGAGGTTTCAGGAAATATTGTAATTAGATTAGATGAGCCCATAGCTGCAGTTTTATCAATGGAGTCTTTAGTCCACTTGTCTTTTTGGTCAAGATAAGTATGTACAATTCTTAGTTCATTTTTAGAATTTATTTTTTCATGATTATTAATCCTAAGAAAACCAAATAAGTATATAGAACCGAGTATTATAATTCCAATCAGAAAATAAATCTTATTTTTTTTATTTGATACAAATGAAAATAAGCATGCAGAACAAAAAACGGTTAACAACCCTAGGCCATATGTACCTAAAATAGAAACTGTTTGTGAATATTCTAGTGACCATGACCAGCTATAACCAATTAAATTCCATGGAAGTCCTGTAAATAATTTACTTCTTAAAAATTCAAAAATAATCCAGATAGAACTAAAATAAAATATTTTAGAATTTGACTCATCCCAAAAAAAAGCATTTGTCATTTGCATCAATCCAAAAAAAATTGATAGAGAAAGTGGGAAAATAATTAATATTATTATGGATACGTAAAAAAGATTAGGGTCATATTCTAATATTGAATTTGAAACCCAATACATACTTAATAAAAAAAAACCAAAACCAAAAAAAAGTCCATTACAAAAAAATGTATTATATTGATTTTGTAATTTTTTTTTTAAAACAAGGTCATTTATTAAGAAATATAAACCAATTACTAGTATGGATAAAAAAGGTATATTGAAGGGTTCGAAACCGAAAGCTAATGATACCCCCAGCAGAAAATTGAAGATATATAGATAAGACTTTTTGTAAAAAATAAAGTCCAATATACTCATTATTTTTTTGGTGTTGATACTTTAACAGACTTAATTTTCATCGGATCTGCATCCTTAATTTCAAAAGTTGCACCTGAACTATGCTTTATTATTTCTCCTCTTTGGGGTACTCGGCCTGCAATTGAAAAGATTAGCCCTCCTATAGTATCTACATCTTCGTTTTCGTTTGAATCGAGGAACTTTATGTTCGTCACCTTTTGAAGTTCATCAATTTCAACTCTAGCACTTGCTTCAAAAGTATTAGTAGATGACTTAATTAGCATTGGTAAGTTCTTTTCGTCATGCTCATCTTCAATTTCACCGGTAATTTCTTCAATTACATCCTCAATAGTAATTAAACCATCGGTACAGCCATATTCATCAATTACTATACCCATGTGAAGTCTGGTCATTTGCATTTTTAGCAGTAAATCAAGTACCGGCATTGAAGGTGGAATTTCTAAAATGTCCCTTTTTAAGTCTCTAAGAAAACTAGCTTCAATTTTATTTTGATTTTGGTAACTCACTATGTCCTTTATATGAACCATTCCAATAATATTATCTAAATTATTCTCATATACGGGCACTCTGGAGTGAGCCTCCTTAATAAATACCTGCAATACTTTTTCAAAACTATCGTTAACTTCAATCGCACCAATATCTGCTCTTGGTATCATAATGTCTGACGATCTGATATCGTCAATTTTTAAAATATTTAAAAGCATTAATCTTTCGTGTTTAGATATTCCTTCAGCATCTTTTAGGTCGCTATCTAAAACAGTTTCAATACTCTCCTTCAAAGAACTATTAGAAGATTTTTTTTTAAAAAAATTTTTGTTGAATAGTTTATTTATCATTTTTTTTCTTAACAGTATTATATATTAAACTTTCAAATTTATTCATTTGTTTAAATTGTTTTTCTGTCTTGTGATCATATCCCAATAGATGAAGCATACCATGTATTGTCATCTTACATAAGTAATCATACTTTGAAATATTTTGTTCGATTGCTTCTTTTAGTAAAGTTTGGTTTGCCATTACTATGTCACCTAAAAGATAACGATCCATATAAGAAGACTGCATTGGAAAAGACAAAACATTTGTGGATTTATTTTTTTTTCTGTACTTAAAATTTAATTCTCTAATTTTTTTATTTGAGGTTAGAAAAAAGGTTACTGATACATTGTGAATGATTTCTTTATCAGTAGCTTTTAAAGTTTCATTTACTGTTTTTGAAATATAATTTTTGAAATGCGGAAAATTTTTTTTCCACCTTAACTCATCAACATTATAATTAATTTCAATCATTTTATTATTTTTTTTGATCGAATAGATCCTTAATTTGATTATCGTAAGAGTCGTAGGCGTTTATAATTTTTGTAACCATTTCATCTCGAACAATATCCTTCTGCCCGAAATTAATAACTGAGACACCTTTAATGTCTGCTAAGATTTTGATTGATCTAAGTAAGCCAGAATCACTTCGTCTATTTAGATCTGTTTGTGAAGGATCGCCAGTTACTACCATTCTTGAGTTCTTACCGCATCTAGTTAAAAACATCTTAATTTGATTATGCGTTGCATTCTGAGCTTCATCTAGTATGACGAAAGAATTATTGAGTGTCCTTCCTCTCATAAATGCTAACGGAGCAATTTCAATTTCAGATGATTGAATTTTTCTTAACGCAATATCAGAAGGCACTAAATCATACAAAGAGTCATAAAGCGGTCTCAAGTATGGATCAACTTTTTCTTTTAGATCACCCGGTAAAAACCCTAACTTTTCACCAGCCTCAACTGCTGGTCTAGATAAAATAATGCGATCGAACTTTTTTTCTAATAGTTGAGAAACTGCCGCAGCAACAGCAAGGAAAGTTTTTCCAGTTCCTGCTGGTCCGACCGCAAATACTATTTGTTTCTTTTGCAATATTTCTAAATAGGTATTTTGTAATTTACTTTTACCAATAACATCTAATTTAACAGTTTTTGTAATATTTATATTTCTAACATCATTTGATATATACATTTTTAAATTCTCTTGCATTAAGTTAGTATTTTTATCAACTTTTTTTTTCATCTTTTTTTCGCTTATTGTTTTACTTATCGAACTTCTCAGAATGTCAATATTTTTTTTATTTCCTTGAATAGTTAGTTGATTGCCTTTTTGATATATTTTTAATGGCAAATTTTTTTCAAAAAAATCTATGTTTTCGTTATTCACACCAAATATGTCTAACGTATCCGAGTTTTCTATTTGTATTACTGCTGAATGTAAACCTTGTACGGAATTTTTTTTGTGAGTGTTATTGATTAATTTATTTTTCAAATTTTTATACGAACCTTAATTTAACAATTAGCATATAAGTTCTTATGATTGCAAGTTGAAATATTTACATTTTTGACTTCACCTAAATTAATGTTTTGTGACTTTATGTAAACTGATTGCATAAAAGGTGTTCTTCCGAAAAAATATTCAGGGTTACTAGTACTTTGATTTTCAACTAAAACATCAACATTTTTTCCACAAAAAGTACTATTAAATTCAAATTGTATACTTCTTAATTTTTCTTGAAGAACTAACAATCTTTCTTTTTTTATACTTAGCGGAGTTTTATCCTCCTCAAATGATGACTTTGTGCCTGGTCTTGCACTATAGATGAAGGAATAAGATTGAGTAAATTTTATCTCATTTACTAAATCAAGTGTTTTTTTGAAGTCAGCTTCTGTTTCACCTGGATAACCAATTATAAAATCTGATGATATTTCAATTTTTGGATTTATAGCTTTTAATTTTTCAATAATTTTTCTATAGAAGTCCACATCATATTTTCTATTCATTTTTTTTAAAATATTTGATGAGCCTGATTGAACTGGTAAATGAAGAAAAGGCATAAGCTTATCATTTGTAGAATGAAGTTTTATTAGATTATCGCTCATGTTTATTGGATGTGAAGTTGTGTATCTTATTCTTTTTACATTTTCATTTTTAGCAATTTCTTCAATTAGATCTGATATACTTATTTTTCTACCGTTATGAGAAGCACTATATGCATTTACATTCTGACCCAACAATACTATTTCTTTTGCGCCATTTTCTGTAAGGAAGTTCACTTCATTTATTAGTGACGTTAAAGTACGAGAGTATTCAGGACCTCTTGTATATGGAACGACACAAAAGGAACAAAATTTATCACATCCTTCTTGAATAGTTAAATATGAAGAAACGCCTTGTTGTCTTTTTTGCTCAGAAAGATAATCAAACTTTTCATTTACAATAAATTCAGTATTTAATTGTTTTGGTTTTTGTTTTAGATCATCAATCATTTGGGGCAGTAAATGGTAACTTTGTGGACCTAAAATAATATCAATTGATTTATTTTTTTTAAACATTTCTTCATTTTCGGCCTGGGCAACACAACCGACAACCGCAATGGTTCTTTTTTTTTTATGCTTATTTACTCTACCTATATCAGAATAAAGTTTATGGGCTGCTTTATTTCTTATATTGCAAGTATTGAATACAACCAGATCAGCGCTTTCTAAATTATTATTTTGCTTAAATCCTCTATTCTCCAAGATGGTTGTAATTTTTTCGCTATCATAAATATTCATTTGACATCCATAAGATTTTACAAAAAAGGTTGAATGCCTCATTTTAATTAACTTTTATATTTTGATTTAAGCCGTTTAGTATTTGCCTTTCACAATATGCTGCCAATTCTTTCCTATTATCAAAATAATTAGCACTCATAATTTCATGAAAAATAATATCGACAGTTATTCTACCAGATCTCAAAAAATTTGCCATAGCCACAACCATAGATGTATCACCTACCCATGCGATACTTCGCCTTAAATATATTCCCATTGGAATATTATTTATCTTGGAATAGCATATTGAAATAGGCTGAATATTTATTTGATTATTATCATCAAAAGCACACTCTAGCATAGAAGATTTAAAATTTATTATTCCATTGCCATCAGATGTTGTTCCTTCTGGAAAAATAATAAAATTTTCCCCTTCTTGAAGTTTTTTTTGAATTAGATGATTATATTCTATTATTCTATTTTTTTTTTCATTATCTATAAAAAAAGTATTACTAAGTTTTGCTAAATAACCAAATATCCCCATTTTTGAAACCTCTTTTTTTGCAATAAACCTTGCATTAAGCAGTGTACCTAAGCAAATAATATCAAACCATGACACATGGTTTGCAATATAAAGTACTCCAGAATTTTTTTTATTAAGTTTAGTTGAGTCAAAATTAATATTTATACCTGTTGAAATTTTTATCATACGATAAAAAAACATTGGATAAATTTTTTTTAACCTAGAACTAATGATATTAAAAAAAATTTGTAATGGTATTGATATGAATATAATTAAAACTAATAATATTAATATTAAAAAGAGTCTTAAAATAGACATCTAATTATTTTTTTTAATTTTAATTCCATAAAGTTCTAGTCTGTGATCGACAAGTTTGTAACCGAGAGACTCAGCAACTGAGCGTTGAATAGTTTCAATTTGATCGTTAGTAAACTCGTGTATTTCTCCTGTTTCGATATCTATTAAGTGATCGTGATGATGATCTTCAATAGCTTCATATCTTGATCTACCATCTTTAAACTCATGCTTTTCTATAGCGCCATATTCTTCAAACAATTTAACTGTTCTATATACTGTTGCAATGCTGATATTTTTATCCATTTCATTTGCTTTTAAGAAAATTTCATTTACGTCAGGATGCCCCTCTACACTCATTTCAGTAATAGCGTCAGCAATAATATTTCTTTGCTCTGTCATTCTCAATCCTTTTTCACTACACAATTTTTTTACGTCAATCATTTGATCATTTTAAAAATAGTTACTTATATATAACGGTTTTGGATCCATGTTATCAATAGTATTTTTTAGAATAATTTCATGCAATTCAAGTAAATTATAATTCACAAAATATAAATTCTTTTTTTCATTTTGTTTAATCCTATTTCCTAAAAAATCTTCAAACAAATCATTATCATAAATATAAGTTGTATGTTTGTTATATTTTAATTTATCGTTTTCAATGTTGATTAATCTTGCTTCATCTTGAGCTTTAAAGTTTATAAAAGTTTGTGTAAAAAATTGATTATCCCTAAAATGCAAAAATATGTATCTTTTTTTATTAATTTTATTAGTTTTTATTTTAGCATTTATAATCTCAAATTTAGATAATCCAAAAACATTAAGCTTTTTAGTCAATTTGAGCGTCTTTGCGAAAGTTAATGATGATCTAATGCCTGTAAAGCTTCCAGGTCCGGTGACTACATAAATCGATTTAACTTTTTTTATGTTTGTTTTTAAATTTTTTAAGAATTTATCAATTTCTAGGATTAATATTTCAGATATATTTTTTTTTGATTTAATCTCTTTACTAATAAACTGCTCGTTGTTTATTATTGCTAGTCGAAATGATTGCGTAAAATCTAAAATTAAAAACATGTTATTGCTATTATTTACATATAGACTAAAAATTAGATCATATGAATTATTTTTTTTTTTCTTGCTTTAGTAAAAGTCATTTTTTATTTCTATTAATATTTTTTTCATTTACTTGGCCAGCTCTCTCTGAACCGGGCGTTTCGGTATTTATGTATCACAGATTTGGAGAGGGGAAATACCCTTCAACCAATGTTACAGAAAAGCAATTTCGATCACACATTGACTATGTTATTAATAGCAAAATTAAAGTTGTAGAGCTAAAGGATATAATTAAAAATTTAGATAATAATGATAGATTTAATGAAAAATCTGTAGCATTTTCTGTTGATGATGCTTATAGCTCTTTTTATAAGTTTGCCTGGCCGATATTCAGAGAAAATAATATTCCAGTCACATTGTTTGTTTCTACCGACATAATTGATAAAAAAACGAAGGGTTACATGACATGGTCAGAAATCAGGCAATTTATCAATGAAGGAGGAAGCATTGGTCAGCATACATCTACACATTTGCACATGCCTCTAAATAAAGTTTCAGATATAAAAAATGACATTTTAGATTCTCATAAAAGTTGGATAAAAAATATCGGCTTCATACCAAAACTTTTTGCGTATCCATATGGTGAGACAAGTAATGAGGTAATTTCAATTTTGAAAGAATTTGATATTTCCCATGCATTTGGCCAACACTCGGGCGTTGTTTCAAGTTTTGACGATCGATATTATTTACCCAGATTTTCATTAAATGAGAGATTTGGTGAAATAGATAGATTCGAGTTTGCTGTAAATTCTTATTCCTTAAACGTGAATAATTTTTTACCAACAGATATGTTTTTGATTGACAACAAAAAACCATCAATAGAGTTCAGTATTAATCAAGATTTGAAAGGAAATCCAATTAATTGTTTTTCTAATCCTGGCGGTAAGTGGGATAAGCAAGAAATAATAAATATAAAAAAAAATAGGGTTCAAATAAAGTTAAATGAAGCATATCTAAACGGAAGAGCTAGAATAAATTGTACAACTAAGGTGGATGATAAATGGTATTGGTTTGGATATCAGTTTTTAGTTAAATAATATCCGTTATTAACTTAAGCTGTTTTTCTAAACTCAAGTCCTCAAAATCTTCAAAATCATTCATTTCAATTATATTTTTAATCTTATCAGTATAATCGTCTTCGATAGAGTAGCTTAATAGATAATCAGCTAAGTAAGTACCACTTAAAGGCATGTTATTTGATCGTAAAACATATCTATTAATACGGAAATCATTATAGTGATAATTTGTATTTAGATTTTTCATATAAGACGCTACTGACTCACTTAAACTACTAAATGATTTAATTTTAAACTTTGCATCAGTTTCTCTGTCGTTAGGTATAATTCCATTATTGTTTCCTCCCCAAACATATTGCCCGAAAAGTGCATTACCCTCATATGCAAATCTTGATGTTCCCCAGCCGCTTTCAATCACAGCTTGAGCGAGAGCAAGTGATACAGGTATCTTATCTACTTTAATTAATAGAGCATCCAGAGTATCAGCTTTATATTCATTCATTAATTTCTGAACCCAAATAGCATCTTTTCGAGATAACTGGCCAAAACTATTCTTAATTGATTTAATTTTTTTATTAAGGGACAGGAGTTTATCATTTTCTTGAACTATTAGAGGTAACGTAATTTTAATAAATAACTCTTTTCTATTTTTTGTAGATTTAATATTTTTTAAATCACGAGGTAGTTTAACGACCGTAATATAGGGGACAGTTTTAGAATGCTTAATATCATCAATTTGGAAATCACGAATAATTTTGTTTTGCTGAAGAGATTTTGCTGTATATAAATCAACTATATATGATAATTGTAAGTCTTTTTCATCACTATTAATAGACAAACTTTTCATAATATCTGACTTTTGATAAAAATTATTAGAGGCTATCAAAGAACTTAAAACTACTAAAACAATTAGTAAGAAAATAAAATAATATACTTTAAAAAGAAATCTAATATTTTTATTTTGCGAAATTAAGATATTCATAGTTATTAAATCGTCTAAGATACTTGCTCGACTTTTTTGACTTCAGGAACATGATGTTTTAGCATATTTTCAATTCCATTTTTCAATGTAACAGTTGCGCTGGGACAGCCCGCACAGCTTCCTTTTAGAGATAGAAATGCTGTACCACTTTCATATTTTATAAATTTCACATCTCCACCATCTTGCATAATTGCTGGTCTTATCTTTGAAGACAAAATGCTATTGATCATATTCACCACTTTTAAGTCATCATCATCAAAAAGAATATTATCCAATTCGCTTGAGTTAATATTTTTATCATCGATAGCTGGTAGACCAGAATTTATATGATTTGAAATTACATGTAATATTGAAGCTTTAAGTTGATCCCAAGTGTACTTATTTTTGTTTACAGAAATACAATTCTTATTGAATAGTATATTCTCAACACCATTTATTTTAAAGAGCTCAGCGGCTAGCGCCGAATGAGTACCCTCTTGAGATTTTTTAAACTCGATAGGATTTTCACATATCTCATAGTCATCAAGTATGAATTTCAATGAATTTGGGTTTGGTGTTGATTCAGTTTGTATGAACATAATAATTAAGAGTTATATAGATAATTTCATTAATTTTTAAAGTTTTGAAATAGATATTTATTAAGTTACTGAAATTTCTATTATTTTTAATCTGATCTTGACGCTAAATCATCTATTACTTCATTAGATAGCCCCTGCGGAATAATCACAAGAGGAACAGGCAATTTACCTGATTTTTGTCCTGCTAGGAGAGATACAAGTGGTCCTGGCTGATCTGATTCAGCGGCAGCTAGGACTAGAAATCTAATTGCATCATCTTCGTCAAGTGTTTCAATGATTTTTTCACTTGTGACTCCCTCCTTTACCATTAACTCAGGAACAATATCAGTAAGCTCATTAATGACTTTAGACCATTTTTGTAACTTTTCTTGTGCTTTATCTCTTGCCTCTTGGAGGATTATATCTTCAATTGATTGCCATTGTTGAGGGTCAAATTGTTCAAGAACATTTAATAGAATAACTCCTCCGTTTGTATTTTGTGCTCGCTTAGCCGCAAACCTAATTGCTACATTCAATTCTTTAGAGTCATCAACTATTACTAAAAATTTTGATCTATGTTTCATTTCTTAGTAAACCTACAATGTCATATACATCATTAATTGTTTTTTTCGCAACCTCGTTCGCTTTATTTCTACCTTCTTGCAAAATCCCCAGAAGATAATGCTTATCTTGCATAAGTTTTTTAATCTCTGATGTGATTGGTTTAATTCTTTCCACAAGAGTATCAGATAAATCAGATTTAAAAATTGAAAAAGTTTTTCCTTTATATTGATCAATTAGTTTTTGTTTTTCAAGCCCAGAAAATCCTGAATAAATATTAAGCAAATTATTAACTTCGCTTAATTTAAGTATGTCATCAATTTTTTCTGGCATCACTGTATCAGCAGTTTTTGCTTTTTTAATCTTCTTTATAATCTGATCACTCTCATCTAAGAGACTTATACGTGAGTATTCAGATAGATCTGATTTACTCATTTTTTGATTTCCATCTTTGAGAGACATTATTCTTGAAATATCCTTGTCTATAATTGGCTCGGGAATTGGAAAAAAGTTTTCACAATTAAAGTCACGATTAAATTTTTGTGCAATATCTCTCGTGAGTTCAAGATGCTGTTTTTGATCATTTCCGACTGGTACATGAGTTGCTTTATAAATTAGTATATCAGCGGCCATTAAGTTTGGATAAATAAATAATCCTGAACTTGCATTCTCTTTATCTTTACCAGCCTTATCTTTAAATTGTGTCATTCGACTTAACCATCCCATTCTTGTTACACAATTAATTATCCAAGCAAGCTCTGAATGCGCTGGAACGCTACTTTGATTAAATATAATACTTTTTTTTGGGTCTATACCTGATGCAATGTAAGTTGCCGCAACTTCCAAAGTATTTTTTTTGAGGATCTTTGGATCTTGTTTTACAGTAATTGCGTGTAAATCTACTATACAAAAAAAACACTTATAATCATTTTGCATGCTTACAAAATTTTTAATTGCACCAAGATAATTACCTATATGGAGGTCGCCTGAAGGTTGAACACCTGATAAAACAGTATTATTTCTAATTTCACTCATTTTTTAAAAATTCTTTTAATTTCAGAATATTTAAACGGCTTGTAAAATGAAATTAGAATAAAATAAAGCAATATTGAAGAAAGTACTGAAAATAAAAGAAATATAATTTCGTAGTCTTCTAATAAAATAATAAATATCCCTATATAGTTTTTTAGAAGAAATAAATAAAAATAAATTATGAGTGAGACAGTAATAATTATGGTTGTAGGTAATAAAATTCTCTTACTTATTCGATAATAATCGTACTTTTTCAAGTAATAATTCATTAACAAAACACTCATCCATGCTGATATACTTGTAGCAATTGGGATTCCTATAAATCCAATATTAACAAATAATATCACACTCAAAAAAGTGTTTGTAACTAAATTGACAGCGGTAATATATAGAGTAGGTTTTGCATTTTCGTATGCAAAAAAAATTGGGGTATAGATTTTCATTACGATGAAAGCGATAAGGCCCAAAGCATAGAACTTAAGAGCTTTAGCTGTAAATAATGAAGATTTCTCACCAAATTCTCCTCTTTCAAAGAGAACACTAATAATTTCCTCTGATAAAGCGTAAATTCCCACAGATGCAGGAACAGCAAATAGCAATGAATATAACAAAGTTTGTTCAATTGATTTGTGAATCGCTTCATAACTATCCGATTTTACCTTGCTTGAAATTGAGGGAAGTAGAGCAATACCTATTGCTATTCCTACTAGAGCAAGAGGTAATTGGTAAACCCGATCAGCATAATATAAATATGAGATAGCGCCACTCTCATATGAAGCAATTATTGTTCCAATTAAGATATTTATCTGCAATAGTCCAGACGAGAAAAAACTCGCAGAAAATAATTTGGTAAAGCGTTTAATATTTTTACTATAGATTTTTGTAGTAAAGAAAAAATATATCTTTTCCCTAGCTAAAGCAAATATAAGAAATATGACTTGAATTAACCCAGCTATAATTACACTCCATGATAATATTATTAAAAAATCAACCATGCTATAAGCAGCAATAATCAGCGCAATAATCAGTGTGATATTTAATATTATAGGAAGAGCTGCTGACAATGCAAATTTATTATGTGAATTTAGAATTGACGAGCAAATTGATGAAATACTTATTAAAATCAAAAAAGGAAAAATAATCCTAGAAACTTTTACTAATTCATCAAACTTAGCTTGATCATTCGTAAATCCTGGAGCTAAAATTGTTATAAAAAATGGCATAAAAATTTCTATAATTATGACCACTAATGATGATAC
This sequence comes from uncultured Pelagibacteraceae bacterium, assembly GCA_902610585.1. Taxonomy (GTDB): domain Bacteria; phylum Pseudomonadota; class Alphaproteobacteria; order Pelagibacterales; family AG-422-B15; genus CACNXQ01. Next base: position 54,015 of record CACLWE010000002.1, on the reverse strand, counting down.
CAATAAAAAAATCAAAAAAATACTTCCGGCGAATTCGCTAGACCTCTGTCTAATATTTTCATTAATAAGTTTAGTGTAAATAGGTACAAACGCCGAATTTAATGCTCCTTCTGAAAAAATTCTTCTAAACGTATTTGGCAGCCTAAAAGCAATAAAGAAAATGTCAGCAATTATTCCCGTACCTAAAAAATTGGCAATCAACATGTCTCTTATAAAACCGAAAACTCTACTTATCGATGTAAAAAGAGAATAAATAAATGATGACCTTAAAACGTTCATATAAACATTGTTTATTAATCTATTTTGATTTAAATAACTTCAAAAATAAAGGTTCATTCAATATATATCTTTTGAATTTGAAAAGCAGGCAAAAACCTATATAAAATCCAAAAAAGAGAATATGACAAAAAAAGACAGAGAAGAACATTTTAGTGAGAAGGAGGCTTTGGTGTTTCATGCACAAGGCAAACCTGGGAAAATAGAAATCAAGGCGACAAAACCTCTTGAAACTCAGAGAGATCTTTCACTGGCTTATTCGCCTGGTGTTGCAGCGCCAGTTAACGCCATCGCTGATGATAGAAGTACAGTTTATGACTACACAAGCAAAGGAAACATTGTTGCGGTCATATCTAATGGAACTGCAATATTGGGTCTTGGAAATTTGGGTGCGCATGCATCAAAACCAGTTATGGAAGGCAAGTCTGTATTATTCAAAAGATTCTCAGACATAGACTCAATAGATTTAGAAATTGACACTGAGGATGCTGAAGAATTTATTAATTCTGTAAAATATTTGGGTCCATCCTTCGGGGGGATAAATCTCGAGGATATTAAAGCTCCTGAATGTTTTATAATAGAAGATTCACTTAAAGAAATAATGGATATTCCCATTTTTCATGATGATCAACACGGAACTGCAATTATATCTGCTGCAGCACTCATAAATGCCATGGATCTTGCAGGCAAAAAAATTAATGAAGCAAAAATTGTTGTTAACGGTGCAGGTGCTGCTGGTATTGCATGTCTAGAGCTATTAAAGGCAATGGGTATGCCAAATGAGAACGCAATACTATGTGATACAAAAGGGGTTATTCATACTGAAAGAAAAGAAAATATGAATCAATGGAAATCTGCCCATGCAGTAAAAACAAAATGCAGAACGCTTGAAGATTCACTAAATGGAGCTGATATTTTTTTTGGTCTCTCAATTGGCAACATCATTAGCGAAAAGATGGTTTTATCTATGGCAGAAAAACCAATTATTTTTGCAATGGCAAATCCTGAACCTGAGATATTGCCTGAAAAAATTAAAGAATGCAGAGATGATGCAATTATTGCAACCGGTAGATCTGACTATCCCAATCAAGTTAATAATGTTCTTGGATTCCCTTATATATTTAGAGGGGCATTAGACGTAAGGGCAAAAACAATCAATCTTGAAATGAAGATTGCTGCTGCCAAAGCCATAGCCGACCTAGCGAAGGAAGACGTACCTGACGAAGTTGCAAATGCATACCCTGGAAAAAGACCTCAGTACGGACCAGATTATATTATTCCTTCTCCCTTTGATCCAAGACTAATCAGCAAAGTTCCTCCTGCAGTTGCCAAGGCTGCTATGGACACCGGTGTTGCAAGAAAAGCAATAGTTGACATGGAAAACTATTCAAATGAATTATCAGCAAGACTTAATCCCTCAGCAGGCCTTCTTCAAAAAGTTTTTCAAGAAGTGAAAGAAAATCCCAAAAGAGTTATTTTCACTGAAGGGGAAGAGGAAGATATGATTAGGGCTGCTGTAATTTTTCTTAATAATAGAATGGGTACTCCTATTTTAATTGGAAGAGATGATGTCATAAAAAATAAAATGCAGGAAATGGGTTTAGATTTTTATGATCAAATGGAAATACACAGTACTAGAAACAAATCAGCGCATGATAGATATGCGGAACATATCTATCATCGTTTACAGAGAAAAGGATTTTTAAAAAAGGATTGCTTAGATCTCTTAAATCGGGAAAGAAATGTTTTCGCAGCATGCATGGTTTCCTTAAAAGAAGCTGACGCAATGGTTTGTGGCTTAACAAGAAGCTATGCAGCATCTTTAGAAAGTATTGAATATGTACTTGACCCCATACCAAACAAAACCATTCTTGGCATGACAGTAATGTTATGTAATGGAAGAACTATTTTTGTTGCAGACTCAAATGTACATGATATGCCCAATGCCTCTCAATTAGCAAATATCACACAAGAAAGTGCGGAGGTAGTAAGAGAAATATTTGGCATAGAACCAAGGGCTGCTCTTGTATCATATTCGAATTTTGGAAGGCCATTTACTGAGAGATCGGTATATATGAGAGATGCAAAGAAAATTCTTGATGAAAGAAATTTGGATTTCGAATACGACGGAGAAATGGGAGCAAATACCGCCTTGAACGAAAACTTAATGAACCTTTATCCATTTTGTAAATTATCTGGCCCTGCAAATTTATTAATAATGCCAGCTATTCACAGTGCGAGCATTTCTACAAAGATGCTTCAGGAGTTGGGTGGTGGCACACTTGTCGGTCCGTATTTAGTTGGCTTTAAGGAAAGTATACAAATTGTACCTTTAGGCGCAAATGTTGCGGATATTGTTAATTTAGCTGCATTATCAGCTTTTAAGAGTTAATTTTTTAAAAAATTCGAAATCTCATTAAGCGCTTGCTTTGCTTCAGGTAAAAAACCAAATATCTGCCAGACATGAGGTAAGTTTTTGTAAATACTGAGACTCACTTCATTATTTCCATCTTTTATTTTAGACTCAAGATCCAGGGAATCGCTATACAATATTTCAATGTCACTAACCTGAATCAATGTTTTTGGATAATTAAAATAATCAGCAAAAACTGGTGATATAAGAGGATTTCTATAATTCTGATTTGGAGCATACCATTCTTTTACAGTTTTCTGCATAGAGAGTGATGTATTCAACCAATTATCATATGACAAATATGGATCTGACTTTGAATTTTCTTTGATACTTCTCCCCTCTCCGGTTAAGTCAGTCCAAGGTGATAGTAAAAAAAGTTTTGAGGGTAATTTTTGATCTAATTCCTGTAATTTTAGAGTACTGACCAGTGATAGATTGCCTCCAGCAGAGTCCCCACCAAAAAATATATTTTTATTTTTAAATCCTTTTTCTAATAATGCGTTATAACTATTTATTGCTTCATTGATTGCCTTAGGAAATATACTTTCAGGCGACAGTGAATAATCAATAGCAAATATTTGAATTGAGGATAACTTTGCTAGTGTTACAAGCATGTTTTGATGTGTTTCTGGTGACCCAGCAACATATCCTCCGCCATGGAAATATAGAATACACTTTTCTTTATCAGATTTTTCATCCATAAAGTGTAAAGTTCTAATACCATTTAAATTAATTTCATTAACACTGATAGACGATGTAACTCTATTAAAGATTATTTTTTGTAATATCTTTGATCCCAATGAAATATCATGATCAGTATAACCTTCTTGGTTCATCATTTTTCTTGCTTCAATGTAAGATCTTTGGTCAACAGGAGGCTGAACGTCCTTTACAAATTTTTTAAGCATAAAGTTGAGAATTTTGGCCTGTATACTCATAATAAATTAATCAGTTTTTTGAAAGCTGATCCCAAATTATTTTTGATATGTCAATTCTGTGAAGTTTTTTAATTTCTTGAATACAGGTTGGCGAGGTAACATTAATTTCGGTTAAATACTTACCAATTATATCTATACCTACAAAAAAAAGCCCTTCGTCTTTTAAAAATTGTTTAATTGCATTACAGATTTTCAGATCTTGTGTTGATATTTTGATTGGCTCGCAGTTTCCTCCGACATGAATATTCGAGCGAATTTCGTTTTTTTTAGGTATCCTTCTCAAAGCTGCAATTGGCTCTCCATTAATTAAGATAATTCTTTTATCTCCATATTTGATTTGTGGGAGAAACTTTTGAATAATAAATGGTTCTTTAAACTCATCTATAAACCTTTCTGTGATTTGATTATAATTTTCATCCTGACTATTAAGCAAAAATATACTTTCACCTCCATTACCGTATAGAGGTTTAATTACACACTTACCATTTTTCTTGGTAAAGTCGTTTATTTCTTTTTTTGTTCTTGTAATAATTGTTGGAGGTATAATTTTTTTGTATGCCAGCATTGATATTTTTTCTGGTGCATTTCTTATCCCCCTTGGATGATTTATAAACTCCGTTGATCCTTTGACTTGTTCTAGAAGGTGCATAGAAGAAATATATTCCATGTTATAAGGCGGATCTTGTCGAACAAAAACATATCTGAAATTATCAACCCTGACTTGTTTTGAATTGCCAATTATATAATTTTCTAATTTATTATTTTTAAAAGTGATTTCTCTAGCTTGTGCATAAACTAAATTATTTTTGTAAGTGAGACTGCTTGGTAAAAAATAAAAATTTTTATTATTTCTTTTTTGAGACTCTAATATTAGTGGTAAAGAACTATCAGTCTTGACATTAAGCTTGTCAATTTCATCTATTTGAAATCCGATATTCATTTAAATTAAATTTCATCAGTTTGAATTGAGATATAGTCTAATACTTCCTCTACACCATATACTTCTCTGGCAATATTTATTACTAAATCTCGTTCATTCTCACTTTTTGCAATACCTATAATGTAAACCAGCTTATTAACTGTCTCAATGCTATAATTCAATGAATTTATATTTTCATCTAATATTAATTTTCCTTTTACCTTTGTGCTAATAACAAGATCGTCAGCAAAGTTAATTATATTATCTGAGTTTGATACTTGTATTTCATTAATAACAGTTTGTACCCCTGTTACTCCCCAGGCAATCCGAGTTGCTTCAATTTTAAGATCTATATTTTCTACAGTCCCAGTTAGTAAAACTCTACCTTCTGAGACTTCCACATCAATATTAAAAAATAATTCTCCGTTTTGATCAAAGTATGTATTTTTGATTGAAGCCTTTATAATCGTGTCATCAACAAACTCTCCAATTGATCTGTCTTCTTGATTGACAGTAACCAACTTTACCGCTGTTCCAGTTGCAACTTGTGTGCAATGAGCAAACAGGATACATAGAAGGGTTATATAAACTAAGGAAAATATAAATTTAACATTCATTATTAAAAATGATTATATATCAAAATTAGGAACTTTGCTTATTTTTTATTAGTAATTGATATACCTCTCTTTTAGAAACATCAAAGTCACTTGAAATAATTTTTGAAATTTTGGAAATATTAAGACCAGATTTAATAAGTTGATCGGATAAGGTTAAAATTTCTTTACTTGAAATTTTATTTTCTTTCAGATGATAAAGAGGTTTAACTATAAAGGTTATTTCGCCTAAAATTTTCTTTCTATTTCTTAATTTTTCAATAACTGATGTAATATTTGAATTAATTACTTCCTCATTTTTTTTTGTTAACTCTCTAACAAAAGTTATATAGCAGCTTCCATAATAATCATTGATAAAATTGAGTGTTTTAAGAATCCGTTGAGGTGATTCAAAAAATATTACTGCGCAACCAATTTTTTTTATTAAATCTATTTCTTTTAAAGCCTCTTTTTTATGTCTTGGAAAAAAACTTCTAAACATAAATGATTTTTCAGCAAAACTAGACAAAACATAACTTGCTATTGTTGCTGATGGACCAGGCAATGAAAATACATCAACTTTTTTTTCGTCACAAATCTTTATAAGATCTAATCCTGGGTCTGAAATTATTGGTGTTCCTGCATCGGATATTATTGCGATTGATTGCCCCACCACCAATTTTTTTATTATTATGGGAATAGATTTTTTTGAATTAAATTTGTGAAATGGCTTTAGTTTCGTTTTAATTCCATATTTATTTGTTAATTTTTTACTTATGCGAGTATCCTCACATAAGATTAAATCTACACAAGAAAGGATTTTTAGAGCTCGTAAGGTAATATCACCTAAATTACCGATGGGAGTGGCCACAATGTATAATCCATTTTGAACCTTTTCGTATTTTAATAATTCATTAATATAACCATTATCTAATTTTATGCTCATATGTATTTTAAAAAAAAAATTATACTATTAACGACTTTTTTTACTTTTATTAGCTTTCTTGGTTGTGAAACACCGACTAATTACCAAAATGAAACTATCACAAATAATAAATCTGTAAAATTAGATAATAATAATAAAAAAAATAATTCGCTATCAATTCAGCCTTTAAAAGAAGATAATGATATTACTCAAAGGCAATTTCTTAACGTTGTTTTAATGCTACCTTTAAGCGGAAAACATTATCAAATTGGTCAATCCTTATTAAACTCAGCTCAATTAGCAATTGAAAAAAAAAATAATAAAAAAATTATATTTTCTATAATTGATACCGGTGACGAAGAACAATTATTATCTCAATTATATAAAATACTTGAAGATGATATAGACATAATTATTGGACCAGTTTTCTCAAATAAAGTAAGTCAGGTTAGAGAGATTACAAAAAATGAAGATATACCTATCATAGCGCTTTCTAATAATTCTGAAATACAAAAAGATGGGTTGTATATTTTTGGGCTTACATTGGAAGATGAAATAAAAGAGTTATTAAACTATTCCATTAAGAGTAATTTAAAAAAATATGCAGTATTAGTTCCTAGAAATGAATTTGGAAGTCGTGTTGAAAGAGAAATAAAAAAATTTCAGTCTACAAACAATTTATCTTCCTTTATCTTCACTTTCTATAATCCAAACTCTCCAGATTTTTATAATATTTCAAAAAGTGTCTCAAATTTTGAGGAAAGAAAAGCTAGTTTAGAAAACAAAATTAAACAATTGGAAAAAGAAAATTCTGAAAAAGCTGAAGAAGAATTAAAGAAGTTAAAAAAATTAGATACCTACGGTGAATTAAACTTTGAAGCTTTATTAATTTTTGCACAAAATTTTCAAGAAGTATCAAACTTCAGCTCCATACTTCCATACTATGATGTGGATCCTAAAAAAGTACAATATATTGGTAGTTCATTGTGGGCAAAAAATTTAGCATTAAAAGAACCAGGTTTAGAAAATGCTTACTTCACGTCACTTGACATCGATAATAGAAGAAAATTTGAGAATATGTATTTTGAAATTTTTGATTCTAAGCCACACTCTTTAGCAGCGTTAAGTTACGATATAGTTGGACTCATCAGTAATCTTCATCAAGGCAAAAACAATTTCACTATAAAAAAGCTGCATAACTCCAATGGCTTTATTGGCATAAATGGGTGGTTTAAAATGAATTCAAATGGCAATGTCTCACGTCAACCAAAAATATATAGGATAAAGAATCAAAAATTTAGTCTATTAAATTAAGCTTTAAATCTTTCTAAATACGTTTTCATTTTTTTAAACGCTATTGATCGATGACTGATTCTTTCCTTATAATTGAAATTCATTTCACCAAATGTTTTTTTATATCCAATTGGTACGAATATGGGATCATATCCAAAGCCATTTTTGCCTAGAGGGGGAAATTGAACATGTCCATATATTTTTCCTTCGAATACTCTGTAATCATTATCTGGAAAATAAATGGATAAAGCACAACAAAAAAAAGCTTTTCGAGAGCTCTTACTAACATGATTATTTTTGTAAATTTTTTTTTGAATTTTTCTGATTGCCGTATCGAAATTTTTATCCTTCCCTGCCCATCTGGCTGAATATATTCCAGGTTGATTACCAAGCGATAAAATACAAAGACCACTATCGTCAGCTATGGCAGGAACGCCCGATTTTTTGGCAGCATTTTTTGATTTTATTAGAGAATTTTCTTTAAAAGTTTTTCCGTTTTCAATTGGTTCATTGATACAAAAATTTTTTGCAGAGTAAATTTTGAATCCCATTGGCCTTAATAAAGATCTGATTTCTCTCACCTTTCCCTCGTTATGACTGGCAATAACTATTTCTTTTATATTTTTAATCACTTAAAATTTGTTTTTGCATTTGGATAATCTCGGAAATCCCTGATTTTGCAAGTTCAAACATTGCGTTAAATGACCTCTCCTCACAAAGCTTTTTTTCTGAAGTCATCTGTACTTCAACTAATTTACCACTTTCTGTCATTACAAAGTTTGCATCTACTTCAGCATTTTGATCTTCTTCAAAATCTAAGTCTAAATAAGGCTCACCATTTATAATTCCACAGCTGATTGCGGCAACATATTCACTTATTGGATTTTTTTTTATAATTTTTTTGTTAAGCATATGATTTATGCACAATTGAAGTGCAATAAATGATCCTGAGATTGAAGTAGTTCTTGTTCCACCATCTGCTTGAATAACATCACAATCTATTATTATTTGTAATTCTCTTAAGTCTTCTAAATTAACTATAGATCTTAATGATCTTCCAATTAGTCTTTGTATTTCCTGTGTTCTACCAGATTGTTTGCCTTTAGCTGCTTCTCTAGACATTCTCTCAGAAGTTGATCTTGGTAACATTCCATATTCTGCTGTTACCCACCCGGTCTCTGAATTTTTTAACCATCTTGGTAAATTTCTATCAAGTGAAGCACTGCAGATCACATGCGTATCGCCACATTTAATTAAACATGAGCCTTCCGGATTGCATGAAAAATTGGGAATTATTTCTATATCTCTTAGTTGGTTAATATTTCTATTATTTCTCATTGGGGATAAATTATACTATGTATTGACGAAAATAATATAGATCATTACATAATTAATTATGGCCAAAAATAAAAATAAAAAAAATTTAGACCCTAAGCCAGACAAAGTGGATAATAATTCTGAAGCAAAAACTGAAGAAGCAGGTGCTGATAATAATGATAAGCTTAAAGAGCTTGAGAGCAGGCTTCTAACCAGTATGGCTGAAAATGAAAATTTAAGAAAAAGATTTGATAGAGAAAAAGAGGACTTAAGCAATTATGTCATTTCAAATTTCGCAAAAGAGATATTATCAGTACTCGATAATCTCCAAAGAGCTATAACTTCAGTTAAATCCAAAGAAGTAAAAGAAAAATCAGATGGTTTATCACAACTATTTGAGGGAATTGAGCTTACTGAAAAACAAATTATATCTGCGTTTGAAAGATTTAAGATTGAACAAATAAAATCACTGGGCGAGCAGTTTGATCCGAATATCCACCAAGCGATGTTTGAAGTGGAAAAGGATGATCAAGAAGCAGGAACTGTTGCTGAGGTTGTTCAAGAGGGATACAAAATTGGAGATAGACTTCTGAGACCAGCACTTGTGGGCGTGGTTAAGAAAAAAGATTAATGAATTCAATAAGATAGTATAGCAATATTTTACAATCTTATTTAACTCTTTTTTTCAACAAGGGGTTGTACTGCACAATCAACTACCCATATATAGGTCAAATATCAAATTAAGAATATGGCAAAAGTAATAGGAATAGATTTAGGGACTACAAATAGCTGTATCTCGATAATGGATGGAAAGGATCCCAAGGTTATTGAAAATGCTGAAGGATCTAGAACAACGCCTTCAATTATAAGTTTTGGAAGTGACGAAGAAAAGTTAGTGGGACAACCTGCAAAAAGGCAAGGCGTCACAAATCCCGAAAATACATTTTTTGCGATCAAGAGACTTATTGGCAGGTCTTTCGAAGACCCAATGGTCAAAAAAGATGCTGACATGGTGCCTTTTAAGATCATTAAATCTGAAAATGGTGACGCATGGGTAGAGTCAGGATCTGAAAAATATTCACCATCTCAAATTTCTGCTTTTGTACTTCAAAAATTAAAAGAAGACGCAGAAAGGTATTTAGGAGAAAAAGTTGAAAAAGCTGTCATCACAGTTCCTGCTTACTTTAATGATGCCCAAAGACAAGCTACTAAAGATGCTGGCAAAATAGCTGGACTTGAGGTTGAAAGAATCGTTAATGAGCCAACTGCTGCTGCACTAGCTTATGGTTTAGATAAGAAAGATGGCAAAACTATTGCTGTATATGATTTAGGCGGTGGTACTTTTGATATTTCAATTCTAGAAATTGGCGATGGAGTTTTTGAAGTAAAGTCAACTAATGGTGATACATTTTTAGGTGGTGAGGATTTTGATACTCGTCTTTTAAATTATCTTGCTGAAGAATTTAAGAAAGAAAATAATATTGACCTTACTCAAGACAAGTTAGCACTCCAAAGATTGAAAGAATCTGCTGAAAAGGCTAAGATCGAACTATCTTCAACGTCTCAAACAGAAATTAATTTACCGTTTATTACAGCTGATCAATCAGGCCCCAAGCATTTAAATATCAAGGTGACTAGAGCAAAGCTTGAAACACTTGTTGATGATTTAATTGAGAAAACAATTAAACCATGTGATGCAGCTCTCAAGGATGCCGGATTGAGTGCGGGTGAAATTGACGAGGTAGTCTTGGTTGGTGGAATGACAAGAATGCCTAAAGTTATAGAAACTGTTAAAAACTTCTTTGGTAAAGAACCTAATAAAGGAGTAAACCCAGATGAAGTTGTTGCACAGGGTGCAGCTATTCAAGCTGGTATTCTTCAAGGGGATGTTAAGGATGTACTATTGCTTGATGTTACACCTCTATCCCTTGGTATTGAAACACTTGGAGGTGTTTTTACAAAATTAATTGATAAAAATACAACAATTCCAACAAAGAAAAGTCAGGTGTTTTCAACTGCTGATGACAATCAGACCGCTGTAACGATACGAGTATGCCAGGGTGAGAGAGAAATGGCTGCAGATAATAAATTGCTTGGAAACTTTGACTTAGTAGGTATACCACCTGCGCCCAGGGGTGTTCCTCAAGTTGAAGTAACATTTGATATTGACGCTAATGGAATTGTAAATGTGTCTGCAAAAGATAAAGGCACAGGAAAAGAACAGCAAATTAAAATACAAGCATCAGGTGGTTTGAGTGAAGAAGAGATCGACAAAATGGTCAAGGAAGCTGAAGCCAACGCGGAAGCAGATAAGAAAAAGCGAGAGGGTGTTGATATTAAAAACCAAGCAGACACAATGATACACTCTGCTGAAAAAAATCTAAAAGAATTTGGTGATAAGGTTTCTGAGCAAGAAAAGAATACAATTGAAAACGATATTAAGGCTTTAAAAGAAGCTGTTGCTTCAGATGATACCGATAAGATTAAAAGTGGACTTGAAGCATTAACTCAATCGTCTATGAAATTAGGTGAAGCAATGTATAAGGCTCAACAACAAGATGCTCCTAATCCAAACGAGCCATCTGATAATTCAGCTGCTGGATCTGATCAGAAAAATGAAAAAGTTGTTGATGCTGAATTCGAGGAAGTCAAAGAAGATAATAAGCAACCGTAAGCAGGTAAGCTTATGACAAAAAGAGACTATTATGAAGTTCTTGGCGTTTCCAAGTCAGCTGATGACACTGAAATAAAAAAAGCCTACAGAAAATTAGCAATGAAATATCATCCTGATCGTAATCAGGGTGATGCGGATGCGGAAGTTAAATTCAAAGAAGCGAGTGAGGCATACGCTGTACTTCATGATAAAGAAAAACGTTCAGCTTACGACCAGTTTGGTCATGCGGCAGTGGATGGTAATACAGGCCAGGGCGGTTTTGGTTTTGATTTTAATTCATCAGCTTTTCAAGATATTTTTGAAGATTTTTTTGGAGACTCATCCTTTTTTGGTGGCGGAGGAAATCGTAGAAGAAAAACAAATAATCGTGGCTCAGACTTAAGATATGATATTACTGTTAATCTTGAAGAAGCATATAATGGTAAAAAATTTAAAGTAAAAATTCCAACTCAAGTTCAATGCGACTCTTGTTCTGGTTCTGGCGCATCTCAAGGAAGTCAGCCAGTAACTTGTCAGTCATGTGGAGGAAGGGGACAAATTCGCTCGCAGCAGGGATTTTTTTCAATTCAACAAACTTGCCCAACTTGTCAGGGCAGTGGTTCAACTATTTCAGATCCATGCAGACCATGCAGCGGAACTGGGAGAACGCATAGAACAAAGAGTTTGATGGTGAAAATACCAAAAGGCGTTGATGATGGTTCTAGAATAAGACTATCTGGAGAAGGTGAAGCGGGTCTAAACGGCGGGCAGCAGGGGGACTTGTATATATTTGTAAATGTAAATGAGCACGAAATATTTGCTCGTGAAAATGAAAATTTATTTGCTGAGGTCCCAATATCTATGGTTGATGCTGCTGTTGGCGGCGCTATTGACATACCGACAATAGATGGCGGTAAAGCAAGGCTAAAAATACCTCAAGGTACTCAATCTGGTGACCAATTCAGATTAAAATCAAAAGGCATGCCTAATGTTCGCAACGGTTATTTAGGTGATTTGTATATTCAGGCAAAAGTTGAAACACCAGTAAATTTAAGTAAGAAGCAAATTGAAATATTAAAATCCTTTCAAGAAACCAGTGATCAAAATGAGAGTCCTTTAACATCGGCATTTTTTAAAAAAGCTAAGGATTTTTGGAAAACAAAAGCTTAAAAAACTTACTTTTTCAATTATTTCGATTATCCTAAATTGATGAAAAAAATAAAAATTGTAGTAACTGGCGTAACCGGACGCATGGGAATGCAAATCGCTAAAAGAGTTTTGAAAGATAAATCACTTGTTTTGTACGGTGCAACCGAGAGAAGTGGGCATAAAGCTATTGGCAAAGATTTAGGTCAATTACTAAATACGAAAAAATTAAAAATTAAAGTCACAGATAATATAATTCCATTATTTGCTAAAACTGACGCTGTTATTGACTTCACAACTCCTGAAGCAACTATGATCCATACAAAATATGCAGCTCAAGCAAGAATAGTACATATAATTGGAACTACAGGTTTTAATAGCTCTCAATTAAAAAAAATTAAACTCGCTGCGCAGCATGCAACAATCATAAAATCAGGTAATATGAGTTTAGGTATAAACCTAATAAATAAATTAATTAAAATAAGTTCCTCAAGTTTAAAAAATGATTTTGACACAATAATAAACGAAACACATCATCGACATAAAATTGACGCACCTTCAGGCACTGCAGTAATGATGGGGCAGGCTGCAGCAGAAGGTAAAAATAAAAAATTTGAAAATATTAAAAAAATCTCTCGTCTAAACATAAAAGCTAAAAGTACTAAAGATAAAATTGTAGTCTCATCCTTCCGCAAAGGTGAAGTAATTGGTGATCACGAAATTATTTTTTCAAGCAGGGATGAGGATATTACTATCAAGCATACAGCTAAAGATAGGGGTATTTTTGCTAACGGAGCAATACAAGCTGTGAAATGGGGCATGAACAAAAAACCTGGCCTATTTGACATGTCGGATGTGTTAAATATAAGTTAGGTTGAAAAAGAACCATAATGTTAAAGGCTGATAAGGCAAAAAAAATTATTAGTATTTTAAATAAAATTTATCCCGAAACCCCAATTCCACTAAATCATAAAAATAATTTTGAACTATTAATTTCTGTTCTTCTGAGTGCGCAGTGTACGGATAAAAGGGTCAATGAAGTAACTCCTTTACTTTTTAAGAAAGCAAATAATCCTGCGAAAATGGAGAAGCTGCCAGTCAAAACCATTTATAATATTGTTAGACCCTGTGGTCTTGCTCCACAAAAGTCAAAAGCTATCTCAAAGCTATCAAAAATATTGATGAAAAATTATAGTGGTAAGGTTCCAGAAACTTTTGAAGATCTAGAGGCGCTTCCTGGAGTAGGGCATAAAACAGCTAGTGTTGTAATGTCACAAGGTTTTGGTCACCCAGCATTTCCTGTTGATACTCATATTCATCGACTTGCCCAAAGATGGGGATTAACAAATGGTAAGAGTGTAAGGCAAACCGAAAAGGATTTAAAAAAAATATTTCCTGAAAAACTATGGAACAAGTTACATTTACAAATAATATTTTATGGAAGGGAATATTGTGAAGCTCGAAGTTGTTTTGGAATAGAGTGTAAAATATGTAAAACTTGTTATCCAACTAGAAAAAAGCCAATTAAAACAAAAAAAGCATAAATGGTTATAAAAATAAAACACCTTTAACTGTCTATTGTTTGCTGATACCTTTATTCATTATGATTAATAAAGAAGTAGCACTCATTATCGGTGCGGGTGACAGCCTTGGTTCTGCGGTAGCGAGAGTATTTGCACAAAATAACTTCATTACTGTAGTTGCTCGAAGGAACGGGGATCAATTATCGCCACTTAAAGAAGAAATAGAAAAAAATGGCGGAAAGTGTTTCGCATATAGTTTAGACGCAAGAAAAGAAGAAGATGTAATTAACTTTATTAATAAGATTGAAACAGAGATTGGTGAAATTAATGTGGCCGTATACAACATTGGAGCCAACATTCGTTTCAACATTTTAGAAACAACTTCAAAAAAATATTATAAAGTATGGGAAATGGCGACTTTTGGAGCTTTTCTAATGGGAAGAGAAGTAACAAGAAAAATGATACCAAGAAAAAAAGGCACAATAATTTTCACCGGAGCAACAGCAAGCATCAGGGGTAAAGAGGGTTTTGCTGCGTTCTCCGGCGCTAAACAAGCAAAAAGAGCTTTAGCGCAAAGTATGGCAAAAGAACTAGCTCCAAAAGGCATACATGTAGCACACATTATTGTGGATGGTGCAATAGATACGCCGTGGGTTAATAAGCTTTTTCCTGAATATGTAAAAGAAAAGAAGAAAATTGATGGCCTTATGAAGCCAGACGATATTGCGCAAAACTACTTAGTCATTCATAATCAACCTAAAAATGCTTGGACATTCGAGTTAGATCTCCGTCCATGGGTGGAAACATGGTAAATCAGGAATTTGATATTGTTGGAATAGGTAATGCAATCGTTGATGTAATTACTGATGTTAATGAAGAGTTTCTAAATAAAAAAGAGCTCAGGAAAGGTCTAATGTCCCTTGTAGATTTAGACAGCATCAAATCATTATCTAAAGAGATTGAGATTAAAGCAAATGTCTCTGGTGGATCAGTTGCTAATTCAATTGTTGCTTTAGCCCAAAATAATATAAAAACTGCATTCATTGGCAAGGTAGGTGAAGATAAAGTTGGAAATTCATTTATAAAAGGTCTAGAGAAAGAAAAGGTTATTTTTGCCAATACAGCTCAATCAGATGAAAGTGAAACTGGAAGATGTCTTGTGATGGTAACTCCTGACGCGCAAAGAACAATGAGTACTTACTTAGGTATTTCTCAAAAGTTAAATGCAAGTGATATAAACAAAGAAGTTATTTCTCACTCAAAAATTACATATCTTGAGGGATACCTATGGGATCTTGATGATGCCCAAGAAGCAATAAAAAAAGCAATCAAAATTGCCAAAGATGCAGGAAAAATTGTAGCATTTAGTGTGTCTGATGTATTTTGTATTGAACGATTTAGAGAAAGTTTTTTAGATCTAGTAAATAATGAAGCAAACATAATTTTCGCTAATGAAGAAGAAATCAAATCACTTTATCAAAAAGATAATCTTGAAGATTGCCTTAAGATTATTAAACAACAAAATAAAATATTTGCTATCACCCTTGGTGAAAAAGGGGCAATGATTATTAATAAAGACGAAGAGATACAAATAAAAGCTCAAAAAATTGAAAAACTGGTGGATACTACCGGTGCTGGAGACCTTTTCGCAGCTGGTTTTTTACTTGGTTTTATTAACGAGAGAGACTTAGAATATTGTGGAAATGAAGGTGTAAACTTCGCTTCAAAAATAATCCAAATATATGGAGCAAGATTATGAACAAAAAGTCTATATTGATAACAGGTGTTTCTTCAGGAATTGGACATGGAACATTAAGCTATTTTGTTAAAAAAGGCTTTCATGTGTATGGGAGTGTTAGAAATTCTAAAGATGCAAACAAGTTAAAAAAAATCTTTAGAGAAAACTTTACCCCTTTAATCTTTGATGTAACAAAGGAAACTCAAGTGAAAAAGGCTGCATCTATATTAAAAAAAGATTTGAAAAACTCAAATCTCCTCGCATTGGTGAACAACGCAGGAGTTGCAATATCTGGCCCTATATTATTGCAAAAAGTTAAAGATTTTGAAAAACAAATTAATATTAATTTAAATGGCGCATTCAGAGTCTTAAAATTTTTTGCACCTTTATGTGGTGCGGAAAAAAATAATAATTCAAAAAAGGGTGTGATATTTAATATAAGTTCAATTTCAGGAAAAATTGGAATGCCTGGAGTTGGAGCTTACACTGCCTCTAAGTTTGGTTTAGAAGGTTTAAGCCACTCTTTACGAAGAGAACTGATCAGATATGGGGTAGATGTTGTTATTATTGGACCAGGACCAATAAAATCAAAAATTTTTGACAAAATAGATAAGAAGTTTTTAGCAACTTTAAAAAAATCTGATTACGCTAAAGTGGCTAAGAATATTCCAAAAAGAATGAAAAATGCAAAGAAGATAGCGTTTCCAGCCGAGGAGGTTGGAAAATTAATTTTTAATGCGCTTCATGATCCAAACAGAAAAACACGATATACTATTACTCCGAATAAATTGATGTATTGGACACTTCCAATGTTAATCACCGACAGAATGCTAGATAAGATGGTTACAAAGCGAAGTGACATTTAAAAAAGCCTGTAATAATTTTATATGAAATTAGACTTAATCACCGGCGGCGACTCAAAATATTTTGATCTAATTAATGAGCTTTGTGAGTCGGTTAACAAATTAGATGATAAAGATATAAAGATTTCAGTTTTAGATGGCGGATTATCCTTGGAACAAGTAAATATTTTTCGTTCAAAAAAAATTGATGTTATTGATCCTGGTTGGCCAGATACTAAAACAGAGGCGCGGGCAGGTAATAAAAAATTTTTAAAAGTGGAGCTTGCTAAAGCTAATTTGGATAAGCTTTTTCCAAATGCCGAATATTTATTCTGGGTAGATGCAGACGCGTGGTTTCAAAACAGTACTGCATTGGATATTGTACGTATTGTTATAAAGAAAAATAAACTTGCAATTGTATCTCAAGCTTCAAGACTTCAGAGTCATCATATGAGTGTGAAAAAAATTTTTGGACCTCTGTATCTTTTGAAGAATATTTTATACAAGAATGCGAGTAAGGCTAAACTGCCTAGCAAAATATCAAACAAATTAATTTGTAGGCCTACTCTCAATGCTGGAATATTTGCAATTGCAAAAGATGCCCCACATTGGGAAAGGCTGAGATATTGGCAAAAATTCCTAATTAATAATAAAAGAATAAGATTGTTTACCACAACGCAATTAGCGCTAGGTATTATTTCATACCATGAAGAACTTGCATACGAGGCTTTGCCAGAAATATGCAACTACATGGGTCCTTATAGATGGTCTACTGATTTGAATTCATTTATTGATTATTATGCTCCATATGAAGCTGTAAGTATTATTCATATGGTTGCACAGGATAAAATGCGAGATAATAAAAAGCATAAGATAACAATTTTAGACGAAAAAGATAATTTTATTCAAAAATCTTTAAGGTATTCTGAAAACACTAATTAGGTTCTTCGCTAATTTGAACTATTAACTTACCTTCATTTGCGCCAGAAAATAATTTTCTTATTGCCTCTCCTGCATTCTCAATGCCTGGTATAATATGATTTTTATATTTGATTTTATCATCTTTAAGCCATTGAGTGATATCTTGATAAGCTTCCATATAACGCTTGAAGTAATCAAAAACTATGAATCCTTTGAGTTTAATTCTCTTTATTAATAAATTTCCCCATGCAGGTCCTGGACCAATGGACTCAGCGTTATATACTGAGATTAAGCCACAGAGACTAATTCTACCATTAATATTCATTCGAGTTAAAACTGCCTCAGTAATACTGCCGCCTACATTTTCAAAATATATATCTATTCCATCCGGACAACTTTCTTTAAGTCTTTGCCTAACATTTTCAGATTTATAATTAATTGCTGAGTCAATACCTAATTCATCGACTAACCATTTACACTTTGTATCTGAGCCAGCAATGCCAACTACTTTGCAGCCTTTGATTTTTCCTATTTGACACACTATTGATCCAACAGCACCTGCTGCTGCAGACACAACTAGTGTTTCTCCAGGCTGTGGATCAGTTATGTCAAGTAAACCAAAGTAAGCTGTAAGACCAGTCATTCCTAAAACGCTCATATAACTATCAAGTGGAAAGCCGGTGCCTTGAGGAATTTGCCTTACACCTTTACCGTCACTTAAACAAAATTGCTGCCAACCGCCCATACAGTTTACAATTTCACCTTTTTTAAATTTTTCATTTTTACTTTCTTCAATTATGCCGATTGTACCGCCTCTCATAATATCACCAGTCTGCATTGCATCCACATAGGATTTTTGTCCGCTCATCCATCCCCGATTTGCGGGATCTAGGGAAAGATATATATTTCTAATTAAAATTTGACTATCTGAGAGAATGGGTACTTCATTTTCCTCTAGAACTAAGTCCCCTTCACTGATTTCACCAACTGGAAAATTTTTTAAAATCCACTGTTTATTTTTCATTATTATCTCCAATCATTTTTTTTAAATTCACCTGAGGCATATCAACGCTTACACATGTTGATGTTGAGGTAACAACGGTCCTATTATTTTGCTCCAGTCTACCCTCTAAGAATACAATATTTTTTCCAGACTTCACCACTCGTCCATATCCAATAACTTTCCCCGGTTTAGTTGGATATAAAAAATTTGTTTTAAGTTCTATTGTTGGTGGTCTTTTTTTGAAATGATTTTGAAATATAAAAGCTAATGCAGTTGTATCATCCACCATGCCACTGACAATACCTCCTTGGACGTCACCTGCAGGATTACAATATTTTTTATCAATTTCAAACTCAACTTTGATGTTGCCGACTTTAGTATCAACTTCAAGAACAGTCATATTAAAAAGATCAAATAATTTATTCTTATTAAACAGCTTGATGAGTTCAGCGTCTGAGATTTTTTCAGTCATATTGATTATTCGTATTCAGGTTTTTCAGGAAATACCATTGGTCCCAATGGTCTTCCCGCGAGTAAATGAAAGTGTAAGTGAGGTACTTCTTGATGCGCATCCTTACCGGCATTTGCGATAAGCCTGTATCCTCCTCCTCCAGCTTTTTCACTTATGCCCAACATATCTGCTACATTTGAAATAGCCCGGTTGAAACCAACTATTTCTTCGTCCGAAGCATTTGCACTAAAATCATTTATGTCTATGTATTCCCCTTTTGGAATTACTAGGGCATGTGAAGGTGCTTGCGGACGAATATCTTTGAATGACAGGACATATTCATCCTCATAAATTTTATCACAAGGGATTTCACCTCTTAAAATCTTAGCAAAAATATTTTCCTTATCATATGACATTAATCTCTAAGTCCTGTTTTGCCCTCTCTTTTTTCTAACTCTTCATAGACTTGATCAGGAGTAATATCAAATTTTTTCAACATGACTAACAAATGATAAATAAGATCTGCCGATTCATAAATTATTTGCTCTACATTATCTTCTTCAGCGGCCTCCACAGTTTCAAGTGATTCCTCTTTTAACTTTTCTATACATTTACTTTTACCTTCTGATATAAGTTTTGCCGTATAAGATTTTGAAGGGTCTTCATTAGCATGTGAAATAATTGTATCAAAGAGCCGAGCTAGTACATCAACTTTTTTACTGCTCATTCCACTCCCTCAACAATTGCAAAAATTCTATCCTTTTCGTCTCCCAAGATTTTTTTTGCATTTTGATATTCTTCTGAGTTATAAGCCTGTTTAGCTATTTCAATTGTCTCATACTCAACTATGACGTTTCTTTTAAACTCTTTACCTTCCATAGTTGTTTGTTCGCCACCCCGTACTAAAAATTTACCATTGTATTTTTTGACCGCCTCAGTTGCGTACTCTGCATACAATTTTTGCTTGTCCGGATTTAATACATTGACTTTTACTACCCAATAACCTTTCATAATTAAATCCTAACTGCTATATTTTGTTCAGCAAGATATGTTTTTACATCTTTAATACTATATTCTCCAAAGTGAAAAATAGAAGCAGCTAATAGAGCGCTAGCTCCCCCCTTTAATACCCCTTCAACAAAGTGCTCGAGGTTTCCAACGCCTCCTGAGGCAATAACAGGAATATCAATAGAGGATGAGACAGTACTCAATAATTCATTATCAAATCCTATTTTTGTTCCATCTCTGTCCATTGAGGTTAGTAATATTTCACCAGCTCCTAAATTAGCGACTTCAATACAATATTCTAATGCATCAATATCTGTAGACTTTCTTCCCCCATGAGTAAATATATTCCAACTTTTGTCTCCAGTTTTTTTTGCATCCACAGCTATAACTATTGTTGAGGAACCATATTTCTTTGCTGCTTTTGCAACCAGGTTAATATTTTCAACTGCAGCTGTATTTACAGACACTTTATCTGCTCCATGATGAAGCAAACGAGATATATCATCAATGGTCCTGACACCTCCACCAACAGTGAGTGGTATGAAACAATTCTCAGCAGTTTTTTTTACAACCTCAAAGAGAGTTTCTCTATCGTCACTTGATGCAGTTATATCAAGAAAGCAAAGCTCGTCAGCTCCCTCAGAATTATAGATTTTTGCTTGTTCAACAGGATCACCAGCATCAATTAAGTCAACAAAATTGACACCTTTAACAACTCTCCCACGATCAACATCTAAACAAGGTATGATTCTTTTTTTTAACATTCTATCTAACTATCTTTAATGCCTCATCAATATCAATATTTTTGTCGTAAATTGCCTTACCTACAATTACACCTTTCATTTGTGAATAATTTTTTTTCTTCAGGTTAATAAGGTCCGTGATATTTGATACACCACCTGATGCAACACAGTCAAACTCTGTTTGAACCATTAAATTTTCTAGCATTTCAAAGTTAATTCCTTGCTTCATACCATCCCTCATAACGTCAGTAATAATTATTGAGTTGATATTAAGATATTCTATACTTTTAAAGAAATCAGAAATTTGTAAATCTTTTAGCTCTTTCCAACCTTTTGTAGCAATTTGGTTTTGCTTAATGTCGAGAGCAATTGAAATTCGATTAGGATAATTGCAAACTGATTCCTCAAAAAAAGATTTATTTTCAAATACTGATGTTCCGATAATCACATTATTAACACCAATATTAATGAGTCTTTCGACTCTCTCTATATTCCTAACTCCACCACCGAACTGAATTTTAAGATTCGTGCTATTTTTTATTTGCTCAATAGACTTAATATTTTCAAAATTGCCCTTGAGCGCGCCATCTAAGTCAACGCAATGTAAATATTCCACGCCTAAATCTTCAAAAATTTTAGCCTGTTCTAACGGTGACTCGTTGTATGTTGTTGATTTTTTAAAATCACCTTGTTTTAATCTTACACACTTTCCATCTTTTAAATCAATCGCTGGAAATAAAATCATGAAGGTTCCCACTCGAGAAAGTTTTTAATTATTTTTTTTCCGTTATTATGACTTTTTTCTGGATGAAATTGTGTACCAAAAATGTTTTCCTTAATTACTGCTGCAGTAATTGGATTTGGATAATTTGTAGTTGCAATGCAATTTTCATTTTTTTTAGTTCTAAAGTAATAGCTGTGCACAAAATAAAAATCAGTATTTTGTGGAATATTAATCAGTAATTCATGATTACTATAAGTAATTTCATTCCATCCCATGTGTGGAATTTTATAATCAACCGGAGCCTCGATCTTGATTACTTCTCCAGGTATCCATCCAAAGCCCTCACATTCACCGAATTCCAAAGATTTTTCTGCTAGTAATTGCATACCAACACAAATGCCCATAAAAGCTTTTTTTTCAACAATTACCAGTTGTTCAAGACTTTCAAACAAACCGTCTATTTTGTGAATTGCGTTCTTACAATCTTGAAAAGCTCCTACACCGGGAAGAACTAATTTATCGGCATTTAATATTTCAGATGGTGTATTTGTAACGATAATCTCATATGGATTTTCTAAGTTATTATTTACGACTTCAAATGCCTTGTGTACTGAATGTAAATTTCCTGAGCCGTAGTTGATAATTACTAACTTCATTTATTTATTTTTTTAATAGTATCAATAACTTCCTCTACATGATTATTTACTTTCACTTTTCTCCAAACCTTTACAACCTTGCCTTTCATAATAAGAAATGTAGATCTTTCTATGCCCTTGTACGTTCTGCCATACATACTTTTTTTAACCCATACCCCAAATTTCTCACAGATTTTATCACTCTCATCAGAAAGAAGGTCAAATTTTAATTTGTATTTTTCAGCAAATTTATTTTGTTTTTGAACAGTGTCTTTAGATATACCATAAACTCTAACCTTTAGATTGTTTAACTTTCGAAGATTACTTTGGAAATCACAAGACTCTTTTGTACAACCTGGAGTATCAGCTTTGGGATAAAAATAAATTACCGTGTCTTCTTTTGTAGGAAATTTAACTTCTTCATCCTTTTGATTTTTAAGTTTGAATGAAGATAATTTTTGGCCTTCTTTAATCATTGTTAAAGTTGTCCTTTGGTAGAAGGAATATTCATTCCCTCTCGCTCGTTAATCGCAACAGCATTTCTTAAACTTCTTGCCAAAGCCTTGAAGCAAGATTCAATTATATGATGGTTATTTTCTCCATAAATATTTTCTACATGTAATGTTGTACCGCTTGCTTGTGCAAAAGCTTGGAACCATTCTTTAAATAATTCAGTATCAAAATCACCTTGAGAAGAAGTTATCTTTGGAGTACTAAATTGTACTTTCCAAATTAGATAAGGTCTATTTGATAAATCAAGCGCAACTCTTGATAAAGTCTCATCCATTGGAATATATGAGTGCGCATAACGTGTAATACCTTGTCGATTACCCAATGCTTTTGATAAACATTCACCAATTGCAATTCCTGTATCCTCAGTCGTATGGTGATAGTCAATGTAAGTATCTCCTGTTGCTTTTATTTTCATATCAATAAGTGAGTGCTTTGATAGTTGTTCAAGCATATGGTCAAGAAATCCTATGCCAGTTTTGATATCGTACTTACCTGTTCCGTCGATATTTATATCGACAGAGATGGAGGTTTCTTTGGTGTTTCTTTTATACTCTGCTGTTCTCATAACAAAATCCAGTCGGTTTCTATCAATAAATCACTGAATTATCTATAAAAATGTAATTTTTAATGAAAAGTCAGGGCTTGAAGTTAATAAATAAATAGCCACATTACATTAATCATGGAAAATCAACAAAGTCAGTCATGGCACGGCACAACTATTATTAGTGTAAGAAAAGGCAATCAGGTTGTTGTCGCCGGTGATGGGCAAGTTAGTCTTGGAAATACAGTCATTAAAGGCACTGCCCAAAAGGTTAGAAAAATAGGTGATGGTAGTGTTATTGCTGGTTTTGCCGGAGCAACTGCAGATGCATTTACTTTATTTGAAAGACTGGAAGCGAAACTAGAAAAGCATCCTAAACAGCTTACCAGGGCATGTGTTGAACTGGCGAAAGATTGGCGCACCGACAAATATTTAAGGCGTCTAGAAGCACTTCTTACGGTTGCAGACTCTTCTACATCACTTCTTATTACTGGAATGGGTGATGTGTTAGACCCTGAAGGGTCAATTATTGGTATTGGTAGCGGTGGTAATTATGCACTATCTGCTGCTAAAGCCCTTATTGATACTGATCTTACTGCTGAAGAAATTGCTTTGAAGTCACTAAAAATTGCTGGTGAGATCTGTATTTTTACAAACAGCAATGTAACACTTGAAAAAATTGAGTATTAGATAATGCAAGCGTTTTCACCAAGGGAAATTGTTTCCGAACTTGATAGATATATAATTGGACAAGATGATGCAAAAAAATCTGTTGCTATCGCATTGAGAAATCGTTGGAGACGGCAACAATTACCAGAAGATATGAGAGAAGAAGTTCTTCCAAAAAATATTTTAATGATCGGTCCAACTGGCATTGGTAAAACCGAAATTTCTAGAAGACTTTCAAAATTAGCACAAGCACCTTTTATAAAAGTTGAGGCAACTAAATTTACAGAAGTTGGTTATGTAGGAAGAGATGTAGAATCCATTGTTCGCTACTTAATTGAAATAGCAATTACAATGGTTCGTGAGATAAAGAGAAAAGAAGTCAAAGCAAAAGCACAATTAGCTGCTGAAGAACGTGTGCTTGATGCATTAGTTGGACCAGGTTCTGGGCCAGCAACAAGAGAGAGTTTCAGAAAAAAACTTAGAAATAATGAACTCAATGAGAAAGAAATAGAAATAGCTGTTCAAGACACTGGGTCGTTCCCGACAATTGACCTTCAAGGTGGACAAGGTGCAGGTATAGGAATGATAAATCTGAACGATATGCTCGGTAAAGCCATGGGGCCAAAAACTAAGAAGAAGAAAACAACAGTAGCGGACTCTTATGAAATCCTTGTGAATGAAGAGTCAGATAAGCTGATTGATACTGATCAAATTGTAAATGAGGCAAAAAAAGCGGTTGAGGATAATGGAATTGTATTTATTGATGAAATAGACAAAGTATGTGCGAGAAGCGAGAGGGTTGGTGGTGATGTTTCAAGAGAAGGGGTGCAAAGAGACTTGTTACCTTTAATTGAGGGCACAACAGTAAATACAAAACACGGGACCATCAAAACTGATCATATTCTTTTTATCGCATCTGGAGCATTTCAACTTTCCAAGCCTTCAGATTTACTGCCGGAATTACAGGGCAGACTGCCAATAAGAGTTAATCTCAAAGCACTTTCACAGGAGGACTTTAAACGTATTCTGACTGAGCCTAAGTATAGCCTTATCAAACAATATGAGGCACTCATGGGTACTGAGGATGTTAAAATTAGCTTCAGCGAAGATGGCATCGATGCAATTGCAACTCTTGCTGTAGATATAAACTCAACCATTGAGAATATAGGTGCTCGTCGATTACATACAATTCTTGAGAGGGTACTGGAAGATATTAGTTTTTCTGCAGCTGATAAAAGTGGAGAAAAAATAACAATTGATGCAAACTACGTAAAAGATAATGTAAATGAATTATCAAAAGATACTGATCTTTCTAAATTTATTCTTTAATTTTTATGTCTTTAAAAAATAAAAAAACTCACTTAAATAAAATAAAAGTACGTTACTCGGAAGTAGATTGTCAAAGAATAGTCTATAACTCTCATTACTTAACATATTTTGATATTTCTTTAAGTGAAATGCTTGAGGATTGTTTTAATCAAGATGAGTATATAAAAAATACGAGCAACGATTTTCATACTGTTGGCGTTCAAATGAATTTTAAAAGTCCCGCAAGACTGAATGATCAACTTGAAGTTTACACAGGTGTAAAGAAACTTGGAAACTCAAGTATGACATTCATACAAGAAATATATAGGGTAGGATCAGACGAAATTTTAAATTCAGCCAATATTACTTGGGTCAATACCAACCAAAAAAGTATGAAATCTGCAACTATTCCAGACGATATAAGAACAAAGTTGAATAAGTATTTAATTGATTAATCAGAAGTCGCTGTAAGCAGCCAATTCGAACTTTTTTTATCTTTTATCTTTTCAAATGTCCAAACATCAGTAATTTTTTGAACTTGATTCAAGCTACCAGAAATAACTTCGTCCTTACTGTTTTTGATACAGGTGATCATCTCAGAGATAAATCTTACAGTCACTTCCATTGGATTTTTCTTTAAATCTTTATGAACAATTTCTGACTTTTCAATTCCAATAAAATTAAATTCGACTGTTTCACTCTTACTGTTTCTTTCATCAATAACTGATGAAAAACTATTTAACACATCGTCAGAGAGTAAAGACTTTAATGCATCTTTGTTGCCATTCTCGAAATTAGTAACAATAGTCTCATAGGCATTTGCTGCTCCCTGCAAGAAGTCATCGTTATCAAACCAGCCGTCCTCGCGCTTACTGGATGAAGTTTTTGGTTCAATTGGTATTACTTTTTCTTCCTGTGAAGTCTGTGGTGTTTCATAATTATAAGAGGTTTTGTCTGTTTTTTCATGACCAGTGCGTCTTCCTAGAACACTTCTAAGACGGAGGAGGACTATGCCAGCAATAATTGCTAAAATCAAAATATCTATGTATTGAAACGCTTCACTCATAAGTTTAAATATTATAGAGTCCTTATTTAGGGATTTAAACTAAACTTTCAATATTTACTTTTTATTTTGTTTTTTATATTTATCGCAATTTTCATACTTATTCCGATCATCGAAATTAGCTTATTTATTGAAATAGGCAGTATAATCGGGTCCCTTTATACCATTATGCTCATATTTCTTACGGCGATTGTAGGAGTCTTTTTTGTTCGCCAGCAAGGCATTAATACATTTCAGAAATTAGCTACACAATTGCAAAACCTTGAAGCGCCTGTTCAAACTATGTTTGAAGGACTTGTTATACTTATTTCAGGTATTTTATTAATTACGCCAGGGTTTTTTACTGATGCTTTAGGTTTCCTAGGATTAATACCGATCTCAAGAATAATTTTTATCAAGTTAGTAGCAAGTTATATGCTTTCTCGATATGGTAATCAAAATAATCAGCATAACTCAACTATTGAAGGTGATTACTTTGAAATTGATGATGAGGAAAAAAAGTAATGGATGTGAAATCAAAAATTATCACACAATTTGTTAGAGACTTGTCTTTTGAAAATCCAAATGGCCCAGGATCATTTCAACCTGGAAGTGATAGACCAACTATTAATGCAAACATTGATGTTAAGGCTCAGAGTCGTAAAGGTACCGAAGTCTATGAAATAGAACTTCAAATTAATGTTGGCGCCAGACGCGGTGAAGATAGTTTATATTTAGTTGATCTTAAGTATGTAGGTTTGTTTGAAATTGAAAATTTAACTGATGATATTAAAGAAGCTTATTTATTAGTGGAGTGTCCAAGAATACTTTTTCCATTTGCAAGACGTATCATTTATGATCTACACGCTGATGGTTCTTTACCACCACTGATGTTGGATCCTGTAAATTTTGCTGAACTTTATAAGAAAAAAAAAGGTAAGAACTAGTATCTGATTAATTTAGGTTCACCGTCAACAATCTCAAAAACTGGTTCAACGTTTGGTATATCGTTTTTATCTTTATTGTTCATAAAAGATAAAAGCTCAGAAGTATCAGCATAACCACAAATCATTTCAAGATTTTTAATTGTTGGCATGATCATAGGAAAATCTCCAGCCTTAAACTGTTCAAGAGCTTTCTCAGGATTGATCCATTTGCTTTCAACTCCTTCCACGCCATCGTGTACGGCTACCTGATCGGTTGTGCGGGCTATAAAAAACCTAGTGCTGTATCTTCTTTTTTCTATTTTTGGAGTAACCCAGTGCGAAATATATGCAAGTTCATTTGTTGCCAATTCTAAATTTAAAATATCTATCATTTCATAAAAAATATTTTCACCCTGTAGAATTTTTCTTTTGTATTGATCTATTATTTTAATATCATCATTTTTTAAAAAGGTATTTTTTAAATTTACTCCCTTTTTATTTGCAAGAAGAATTCCACTTTCCTCAAAACACTCTCTTATACTTGCAGCCCAATATGAAAGGCCGTCTTTTTTTAATCCAAGCCTTTCTGATGCTAAAACATCATCAAGATGGGGGCTGTATTTTAAATAATTATTTGAAATATCTTCATTATCAATTTTACCTCCTGGAAATACCCATACGCCACCAAAATTTGTTTTCATGGATCTTTTAATCATAAACACTTCTATCCGCTGTTTAGTATCTCGTATTAGCAATACTGATGCGGCTGGCGTAGGTACTTTTTGATAATTGCCGTTATCGCTAGAAATATGATTAATTTTGCTATTCACTCGTTTGATTGTTTTTAGATTGATTAATTTTTTTCCAAATAGAGTGCTCACCTAGTGTTTGAATAAATTCTTCATGCGATTTTTTTTCTTGATCAGAAATTCGAGGTGCTAGATTTCTATTCTTGATTTTTTCAGTATCAAAAGAAGGGATGGAGTTGGCTGTTACTGACTTGGCGCTTAGATCCAGGCTTAGTTCGCGAGCATCCATTAGTTCTATATACACACGGGCTAAGAGCTCGGTATCAATAGTAGCTGAATGTTTTTCTCTCTGCTTGTTATCAATTGCAAATCTTTTACAAAGCGCGTCAAGTGATACACTTTGGCCAGGAAATTTTTCTCTAGCAATCGAGACAGTGTCAATTTTATCATTTTTAAGAGATTCTTTACCACAAGTGTTAAGTTCGTAATTTAAGAAGCCAACATCGAAGTCTACATTGTGAGCAATAATTGGATCTTTACCTAAAAATTCTAAGAACTCTGATACAATATGCTCAAATAAAGGCTTGTCTTTTAAAAATTCGTAGCTCAAACCATGTACATTAAATGATGAGTCCGGCACATCTCGCTGGGGATTAATATATTGTTGGTATGTTTTACCAGTGGGAAGGTAATCAATTATCTCTATTGCGGCAATTTCAATGACTCTGTGACCCTCTGAAGGCCTTAGTCCGGTGGTTTCTGTATCAAGAACAACTTGTCTCATTGATTGAAGAAGGTATTCCACGCCTTTGGATTAATCAATTTAATTTTTGCAGCAACTTCTTTTACCTCTAATTTAGTATCTTCAATATTGTTATCGGTTGAAATGATGTAATCTGCTTTTTTTAATTTGTCTCTGTCTGGCATTTGTTGATCTTTAATAGCTTTAAAAATCTCTAACGGTACTTTTCTCTCCAACACCACTCTAGATTGTTGCGTTGCTTCGGACGCTGTAACCACAACAGAAACGTCTACATATTTCTCTCCTCCAGTTTCAAAGAGTAGTGGGATATCTAAAACACAACCCGTCTTTCCTTCTTCAATTAATTTGTTTATGTAAATTATTTGGTATTTCCTTGTAACAGGATGAACAATTTGTTCTAGATCTCTAAATTTATCAGGATCTTTATTTAGAATATCTCTTAATGCTAGTCGATTGACTACACCATTTTTCGTTGAGCCTGGAAATTGTCTCTCTACTTTTTCTATCACCTCTCCGTCGTTTTCGTAGATATAATGAACCGTATCGTCGGCATTATAAACGCCGTAACCATGCTCTTTAAACATTTGAGCAACTGTGGACTTTCCCATCCCAATAGAGCCCGTTACACCAACCAACAACACTATTTAACCCCCAGTACACTCATTAAATTTTCATCAATCTCAGGCATTGTGTCGTGCCACAATTTGAAGGACTGCGCAGCTTGATGAATTAGCATCTCTAGTCCATTTTGAACTGTACAGCCATTTTTCTCAGCTTGTCTTAAAAAGGCCGTCTTACTTGGATTATATATTAGGTCGTAAACATGTGCTGATGAATTGAGGTTATCAAAGTCTATTAAATTGTTTTCTTCGCCCTCTTGTTGTCCTAAGCTTGTAGTGTTGACAACTAATTGTGAGGATCCAACAAACTCTCTAAGTGTTGTTTCTGTTAGGATTGTTGCTTCTACACCAAGGTCACTGCAAAGTGAGTCTGCGTTTTCTTTTGTTCTATTATAAATACCAACCTCACACTGCATGTGTGTTAGCGCATACACAACTGCCCTTGCTGATCCGCCAGCTCCAAGTACTAAACATAACTTGTTATTTAGGTCTTTGTTTGCAATTGATTTTTCAAAACCAACCGGGTCGGTGTTATCCCCATAAACACCATCTTTATTTACTTTGATCGTATTAACTGCTTTGAGAGCTCTTGCAACATCAGATGTGTTGTCACAATATTTGTAAGCGTCCTCTTTAAGAGGGACTGTAACATTTAAACCGTAGTAACCCTCTTCTATTAAACGGTCAACATCCTTGATAAAGTTTTCTTTTTTTACATTTATTTTTTGGTAGGGGCCCACATCAATTTTCTCTCTTTCAATCCAGTGATTATGAATTTTAGGTGAAAGGCTGTGATCTATTGGATCTCCAATAACTGCTATTTTTTTATGTGACATTGTTTTCAAATAGAAGATTGTTGTCCCAAAGGAACTGGGTTAATTGAATTAATGATATGCCTTGTATTGAAAAAAGGTCACTCCCAATATTTTCAAAAAGTTTAATTCCTTCTTCCTCAATTGCATAGACGCCCACAAGATCAAGAACATTATCGTCGACTTTATTTAAATACTCTTTTATCAGGTCCTCACTCAACTTTCGCATATGCATTTTGGATCTGTCCACATACTTCCAAATAATATTACTATCTTGAGCGACTGTTGTGGCGGTTATAAGTGTGTGGATAGATCCGCTCATTTTAATCAACTGTTCTTTTGCTTCACTTCTATCCAGAGCCTTGTTAATCAATTCGCCTTTCAGATCCAAACCTTGGTCTGATCCAATAACAAATGCACTTTTATTAGACATGGAGGGCTTCAAGGCCTTCATCTCGGCAAGTTTAATCACGACCTCTTCGGGTGTATTTTTACTCATCGACAGCTTTACTTCATCCTCATCTATACCATGAGCAACGGACTCAAAGGTTATACCGGCGTTACGTAACAATTTAATCCTTGTTTCGCTTTTAGATGCCAAAATTATATCTCTGTTCATAAACCTGTATAAACCTCCTAAGGCGTGTGAGTACTTTTACTAACTTTGCTCATTTGTAGTTTTTAACTTATTTTTCTATCTTTATTGAGAATTTTTGCAAACTTTGTTCACCTGTTATAGATGCAGTGTTTTTTCTTCCACGGCGGTGTATAAGGTTAAAAAGCTTATAATTCAAAGCGATTGTTCTGTGTATCGAATTGTGGGCAAAAAGCGACTTTTTATATATACACAATTCCACAGGAACATAAACAACTACAATTATATATATAATATAATGAGTATATTTATAGATACACTTAAAGGAAAGAAAACGAACCCAACACCAGTTTGGTTAATGAGGCAAGCGGGAAGACATTTGCCTGAGTACATGGCCATAAGAAAAAGATTTGGGGACTTAATGGATATGTTTCTAGACCCTTTGACAATACTTGAAGTGTCAATGCAGCCTGTAAAAAGATATGGTATGGACGCCTGTATTGTATTTTCAGATATTCTTATAACCCCCCTTGCTGCAGGATCAACTGTTAATTTTATCGAAGGGCAAGGTCCAATAATAAAGTTTAATGAAAATATAGATTACAACCCTGAAAAAACCCTACCCCTTGCAACAGGAATAAAAAAAATTAAAGAAAATACAGATGTCCCCTTAATAGGATTTGCTGGTGGAGCATGGACGACCCTGTTTTATTGTTTATATGAAAAGAATGAACGCCAAAAACTAAAATCCGAAGATGTTATAAAAAAGACTTCGCAAATAGACAATTTAATCGAACAAATGACACTTGCGATTATTCAACATGCAGAAATGCAAATTAATTATGGGATTGATGCTTTTCAAATATTTGAATCAGCGGCAGAACACTTGAATGACGAACAGTTCAACAAATGGTGTATTCAACCTACAAAAAAAATTATTGAGAGTATAAAAAAAATAAAAGACATTCCTATTATTGGCTTTCCTAGAAACACTAACCTTGCATGCTATAAAAAATATTCAAATATAGATAAGCTTGACTGTATTACTTTAGACTATAATTTTCCTTTAGATAAAATTAATGAGCTAAACGATAAAATTGTTTTTCAAGGAAACCTGGATCCTAAACACCTATTAAAAGACTCCCTAAATCTTAGTCAGAAAATTGAAGAAATATTGTTTGCTTTTAAAGAAAGACCACATATTTTTAATTTAGGACACGGGGTTTTACCCGAGACATCAATTGAGAAGGTTGAGCAAATGCTCTTACAGATAAGGTCAACATGAAAACAGCGGTTGTTTTATTTAACTTGGGTGGACCAGACAAACAAGAAAGCGTAAAACCTTTTTTATTTAATCTGTTTAATGATCCCAACATATTTAGACTTCCAAATCCCCTCAGGTATTTATTGGCAAGACTTATATCCTCCCGTCGTACCAAAGAGGCCACTGAAATTTATGCCGAAATAGGCGGTAAATCACCTATTCTTGACATTACAAACTCCCAAGCAGAGGCCCTTCAGAAAGAGTTAGAAAACAAAGGCATCGAGAACAAAGTATTTGTTTGCATGAGATATTGGCATCCAATGACAGCTGAGGTAGTTTCAAAAGTCAAAGACTATAACCCAGACAAAATATTTTTACTGCCCCTGTATCCACAATACTCCACAACAACAACAAAATCTTCTCTGGATGCATGGTTCAACGAAGCACAAAACCAGGAATTAAATGCAAAAACAAAATACACCTGTTGTTATCCATATGACGCAAAATTAATCAAAGCCCATCAGAAACTGATCCAAGATAAAATAAACCACATTAAAGATAAAAAAGTAAGAGTTCTGTTTTCCGCTCACAGTTTACCTGTATCAATAATTAAAAAAGGTGATCCATATCAGTGGCAAGTGGAACAAACAGTAAAGGCGGTCATGCAGGGCATTCATGGTTATGAAGATCATGTTTTGGCTTACCAAAGTAAAGTTACCCCAGTTAAATGGCTTGAACCAACAACACCAAGTGAAATTGAAAATGCAATTAGCGAAGACAGGGCGCTGGTTATCGTTCCAATTGCGTTTGTCTCGGATCACTCTGAAACACTTGTTGAATTAGATATTGAGTACCAAGAACTTGCAAGCGAACTAGGTTGTAAGCATTATTATAGATCTGAGTCTTTAAATATTGATCAAACATTTATAGAAAGCTTATCTGAAATAGTCAGCGAGTCAGAGAAAGTTGAGAGCGGGAATATCAGGCAAAAGATATGTCCAGCAACGTTTAAACAATGTGATCAAGAATTAAGATGAATTCAATTTTTTTATATAATTTATTTCTTAGTTTGCACATCATCAGCGTTATAGCTTGGATGGCGGGCTTATTATATTTGCCAAGATTATTTGTTTATCATTGGAGTAAAGAGGTGGGGTCTGACTCTTCAGAGACTTTTAAATTAATGGAATTACGTTTACTTAAAATTATTATGAATCCAGCAATGATATTTTCATGGTTGTTTGGTTTAGCGTTGATATCAAATTTGGGTATTGACGCATTGTTTCAATTATGGCTTCAATTAAAAATCATATTTGTGATCCTCATGTCTGGAGTTCATGGGTATTTCTCAAAATTAACAAGAGAGTTTCAAGAGGACAAAAGGCCGAAATCAGAGCGTTTTTTTAGAATTATCAATGAATTTCCAACAGTTTTGATGATAATTGTCGTATTTCTAGTTATTTTTAAACCAATATAAAACTTGCTATCTTTAACGATTACGGTTAGAAAGCAGCTTCCAAACTATTTTCCACATTATCATCATCATTAAAACGAATGGATAAAAACTTAAAACTAAGAGACCTTAAGAAAAAAACTCCACAAGAACTTCTTGTTTATGCAGAGGAACTTGGCGTTGAAAACGCTAGTTCAATGCGTACACAAGATATGCTGTTTGAAATATTGAAAACTCTTGCAAGTGACAGCAAAGATATTGACGGTGAGGGAGTTTTAGAAGTTTTACAGGATGGGTTTGGTTTTTTAAGATCAATGGAGGCCAATTATCTTCCAGGTCCTGATGATATTTATGTAAGCCCAAGTCAAATTAAAAGATTTGGATTGAGGTCCGGAGATACTGTTGAAGGTCCAATTAGAGCACCAAAGGACGGTGAACGTTATTTTGCATTATTAAAAATTGATACAATCAACTACGAAGCAACTGAAAAAAGCAGAAACAAAATTAACTTTGATAACCTGACACCTCTTTATCCAGATGAGCAAATCAGATTAGAAACTGAAAAACCAGCAAGCGATCAAAGTTCAAGAGTAATTGACCTGGTTGCGCCAATCGGTAAGGGTCAAAGAGCACTTATTGTTTCACCCCCAAGAACAGGTAAAACAGTCTTACTTCAGAATATTGCACATTCAATTACTGATAATCATCCTGAATGTTATTTGATGGTTCTATTAATTGATGAGAGACCAGAGGAAGTTACTGACATGCAACGCTCTGTAAAAGGAGAGGTTGTCAGCTCAACGTTTGATGAGCCTGCATCACGTCACGTGCAGGTTGCTGAAATGGTGATCAATAAAGCAAAAAGATTAGTAGAGCATAAAAAGGATGTTGTTATTCTTCTAGACTCCATTACAAGATTGGGTCGTGCTTACAATACGGTTGTTCCAAGTTCAGGAAAAGTTTTAACTGGTGGTGTTGATGCCAATGCACTTCAAAGACCAAAGAGATTCTTTGGTGCAGCTAGAAACATTGAAGATGGCGGTTCATTAACTATTATTTCAACTGCTCTGATAGATACAGGAAGTAGAATGGATGAGGTAATTTTTGAGGAATTTAAAGGTACTGGAAACTCAGAAATTATATTGGATAGAAAAGTTGCTGATAAAAGAATATATCCTGCAATTGATATTACTAAGTCTGGTACTCGAAAAGAAGAGATACTGCTTGATAAAGACGAGCTTCAGAAAATGTATGTTTTAAGACGTATTTTGAACCCAATGGGAACAATGGACTCTATCGAGTTCTTACTCGGTAAACTGAAAGAAACTAAAGATAATGCTGATTTCTTTCAGTCAATGAATAAGTAGATTATCCTTCCGCCTCCATCAACGACCTTATCTGATATTTTTTAGAAATCTTCTTTGAGCCTTTAAGGTTCCATAAATCAATTATCATAAAAAATTCAATTTTCTTTACCCCAAGCTTTGAAATTAGCTTTGCGGCCGCGTTAGCTGTTCCGCCGGTTGCAATTAAGTCATCGACAATCAAAACTTTATCTTTGGAAGTGATAGAATGTTTGTGTACCTGGATTTCATCCATTCCATACTCTAGCTTGTATGTTTGTTTGACTATTTTTCCTGGAAGTTTCCCTTTTTTTCTTATTGGAATAAAAGGTAAGCCAAGCTTGTAGGCAACAGCTGATCCAAAGATGAAGCCTCTCGCCTCTATACCAGCTACTTTAGTAAATTTATTTTTTTTACAATATTTAGAAATTTCATTAACAACTTCGGTAAAAAGCGGCTTACTGTCTGTGATTGAAGTTATGTCTTGAAACTGAATACCCTTTTTTGGGAAATTAGGAATTACTCTAATTTTCTTTTTGAGTTTATTTTTTAGTTTTTTGTTCAATGTTCAGTAAATTTCTTTTGGTACTTAATCCACCCACTGATGTAAATCCTGTGAGTTTGCCGTCACTCCCAACTACTCTATGACATGGAACTGTCATCATAAGATTATTTTTTCCTAAGGCGCCCCCAACAGCTCGAGGCGATGTTCTTAATTTCTTCGCAATATCGCCGTAAGTTGTTGTTCTACCATAAGGTATCCTTTGTAAATAATTCCAAACACGGTTTTGAAATCTTGTGCCCATTTGTCTTGTTGGAAAATTAAGGGATTGCCTTTTGCGCGCAAGATACATTTTAACTTGAAGCGCAGATCTTTTTAGAAGCTTATCCTCTGTTTTATTGGGCTTTTTCCTTGTTCTATGAACTGCAATTATTCTATTTTTGCTTGAGACAAGCTCAATATTGCCAATGATTGATTTGAAAACGTAGCTGCTCATATATATAAGATATTATAACTTTCTGACCTTATGACTAACAAATTTTTTGAAAGACACGTATTTTTTTGTACAAACCAAAGACCCGATGGTCATCCAAAAGGTTGTTGTGCCTCTAA
Organism: uncultured Pelagibacteraceae bacterium; assembly: GCA_902610585.1. Taxonomy (GTDB): domain Bacteria; phylum Pseudomonadota; class Alphaproteobacteria; order Pelagibacterales; family AG-422-B15; genus CACNXQ01. The sequence goes on along the minus strand of CACLWE010000002.1, from coordinate 18,242 downwards.
AAATTCTACAGTGCTGAGAGCTTATATGAAGAAAAAAACAAAAGAATTGGTTTCCGATAAGAAAATAAGGATAAATGCATCAGGCTGTTTGGATCATTGTGAATTTGGTCCTACACTTGTTGTTTATCCAGATAATGTTTGGTACTCATGTAAAACAGAAGAAGATGTGGACCAAGTAATCAATGAACATCTTATTAATGACCGTATCGCTGAAAATCTTCAAATAAAAAAATGACAATTTTTGCACTATCAACTGCCAGCGGTGTTGCGGGGTTAGCGGTTGTAAGAGTCTCAGGACATCTAGCGCTCACCGCTCTTAAAACAATTTCTAGAAAGAGTCACTTCGATCCAAACGTCTTAACAAAATCAGAATTTTATGATCCAGAAAGTGGTAACTTAATTGACAAAGGTCTTGCTGTGTTCTTCTCAAAACCAAAAAGTTTCACAGGTGAAGATGTTGTTGAGTTTCATGTGCATGGCGGCCATACAACTGTTCAGCTTTTACTTAAATCACTTTCTAATATTGATCAGTTAAGACTTGCTCAACCTGGTGAATTTTCAAAAAGAGCATTTGTGAATAACAAAATGGATCTAACAGCAATTGAAGCCATGGGTGATCTAATTAATGCGCAAACTGAAATTCAACATAATCAAGCACTATCTCAGATGAATGGCTCACTGAATAAATTATATTTATCATGGAGAAAGTCTTTAATAGAGTTAGTTGCTTATCTCGAAGTGGATATAGATTTTGCAGATGAAGACATTCCTGAAAATGTTCTTAACAACATCAATTCAAAAATTGAAAAACTTTTAGACGAAATGAATGAGCACTTAAAACAACGTAATCAAGGAGAAATATTAAGAGACGGTTATAAAGTCGCCATTATTGGATCTCCAAATGTTGGCAAATCAAGTTTGATAAATTCACTTGCTAATCGTGATGTTGCAATTGTGTCTGATAGGGAGGGCACGACCAGAGACGCGATTGAAGTAAGGCTAAATATTGCTGGATTTCCAGTCATTTTAACAGACACTGCGGGTTTAAGAGACACTGAAGACGAGATCGAAAAAAAAGGAATTGAAATAACTCAAAGTAAAATAAAAGAAGCAAATTTAGTTTTGGAATTATTTGATGATCCAAATGATGTTGAGTTACATCAGGATCGACTTACAGTTCTAAATAAATGTGACTTGCATAATAATTATAAAAAAGAAGGCTGTATCAATATCTCAGTTTCAAATGGAAGTGGTATTGATAATTTAATCAATAAAATTGCTGAGCACGTATCAAGCAAATTCATAAGTTACACCGATACAATACCAACAAAGACTCGATACATTCTAGGTGTTCAAAATTCAATACAAAGTTTACTCAGTGCAAAAAGTATAGATTTAAAAGTTAATTCTGAACTTATGGTTGAGGAGTTAAGAATAGCCATTCAAGAAATCGGAAAAATAACTGGTCATGTTGATGTTGAAGAATATTTAGAAGTTATTTTTAAAGATTTTTGCATCGGTAAATAAAAAAATAATTGATTGCAATTAGTCTAAGTTAATTTAATTAACTTAATCATGACTAGTTATGATGTTATTGTAGTTGGAGGAGGGCATGCTGGCTGTGAAGCTGCGACTACTTCTGCACGTGTTGGTGCAAAAACCCTCTTAATCAGCCATAAATTTGACACTATTGGGGAAATGTCCTGTAATCCTGCAATCGGTGGTCTTGGCAAGGGCCATTTAGTAAGGGAAATCGATGCCCTGGATGGAATAATGGGGCGTATAGCTGATTTATCAAGTATTCAATATAGGTTACTCAACAGAACAAAAGGCCCTGCAGTAAGAGGACCAAGAGCTCAATCAGATAGAAAGCTTTATAAAAAACACATGCAGGAGGAGATTGAAAATACAAAGAATTTAGAACTCTTTTTTGATCCTGTAGAAGATTTAATTTTTGATAGTAACAAACAAATTGCTGGTGTGATTTGCGCAAGTGGTAAAAAAATATCTACTAAAAAAGTTATCATCACAACTGGTACATTTTTGAATGGCCTTATCCACTTAGGAGACAAAACTATCCCAGCTGGAAGACACGGCGATTCTCCCTCAATAGGACTTGCAGATTCACTCTATAAAACTGGCTTTAATATTGGACGCTTAAAAACTGGGACACCTGCGAGACTGGATAAAAATACAATAGACTTTTCTAGACTTGAAAAACAGGAGGCTGACGATGAGCACTCTTACTTTTCATTTTTAACCACAAAAACTCATAATGAACAATTACCGTGCCACATGACTTATACAAATGAGGCAGTTCACAATATAATTCAAAAAAATATAACAAAATCAGCTATTTACTCAGGTCAAATCAGTGGTACAGGGCCAAGATATTGCCCTTCTGTAGAAGATAAAGTTGTAAAATTTGCAGATAAATTGAGGCATCAAATTTTCTTAGAACCAGAAGGACTTGATAGTGATTTAATATACCCAAATGGCATCTCAACTTCTCTTCCGCCAGATGTACAGGACGAATTCATAAGTAAAATCAATGGTTTAGAGAATGCTAAAATAGTAAGGCATGGTTATGCAATTGAATATGATTTTATTGATCCACAAGAACTTTATCAAACATTGGAAACAAAAAAAATAAAAGGTCTTTATCTTGCTGGTCAAATAAACGGCACAACAGGTTATGAGGAAGCTGCTGCGCAAGGGCTTGTAGCAGGTTTGAATGCTGCAATCTCCTTAAGTAATAAAGAACATGTTTTTTCAAGAAACGACTCATACATTGGTGTAATGATTGACGACTTAACCCTAAAGGGGGTTACGGAGCCCTACAGAATGTTCACTTCTAGGGCAGAATACAGATTGTTATTAAGAGCAGATAATGCAGATTTAAGATTAACAGAGGTTGGGTACAATTTAGGGTTAGTTGAAGCTGGCAGATATGAAAAGTATTCAGCTAAAAAAATTGAACTAGAAAAAGTCAATAAAATTGTTAAAAATCAATATGTTACACCTAATGCACTTTCAAAGATCGGGGTTCAAATTAATCAAGATGGCAAAAAAAGATCAGCTTTTGACTTATTAGCTTATCCTAATATCGATATTGATAAAATAGATGAGATCTTTGACTTAAATCTAAAGCAATATAGCAATGAAATTCTTGACCAAATAACAACAGAGGCTCATTACAAAGGCTATCTTAAGAAGCAAGAAAGTGAGATCATTTCAATTACTAAAGAGGAAAAAGTTGAAATTCCCACTAATCTGAATTACGAATTAATTCCCAGTTTATCAACAGAAATTGTTGAAAAACTGACAAAAATTAAGCCTAAAAACTTATCTCAAGCATCAAGAATTGATGGAGTTACGCCTGCAGCTCTCAGTGTTATTTTATCATATATAAAAACCAAAGCTAAATCTCAAAAATTAGCTTAATATCAAAATAATGATTGATTCGCCTGATGCTCTAAAAGAGCTCTTGCCAAATGTTTCACGTGAAACAATTGAAAAATTGTCTGAATTCAGGGAAATGATTTTAGCAGAGGACCAAAACTTAATATCAAAGAATGATAAAAACATTATCTGGACAAGACATTTCTATGATTCTTTAAGATTGGCTCAGTTTATAACTAGCAACGGAAATGATATCATTGATATTGGCAGCGGCGCTGGCCTTCCAGGTATACCAATTTCATTATTATTTAGCTCAAAAAATAGGGTTTTTTTATGTGAAAATAGATCTAAAAGAACATTATTTCTCGAAAAGTGCATTGTTAACTTGGATCTTAAAAATACTGAAGTGATTCCCGTTAAAGCGGAAAAAATTGAAAATAGAAAATTTGATATCATTTTAGCGAGAGCTGTCAGCCAATTAAACCATTTATTATCAATTAGTTACAATTTATGTAAAAAAAACACTACATTGCTTCTGCATAAAGGTGTACATATAGATGAAGAGCTCGTGCAAGCTACTAAATGTTGGAATTTTACTCATGTTTTGCATAAAAATGAAAGAGAAAAAGGTTCGTATATTTTAGAATTAAAAAATATAATAAAATCAATAAGTTAATGAAAAGTAAAATAATAGCTATTTCAAATCAGAAAGGTGGAGTGGGAAAAACTACAACTGCAATAAATTTATCCACAGCCTTAGCTGCAATTGGGGAAAAAGTTTTAATTATAGATCTCGATCCTCAAGGAAATGCAAGTACGGGTCTAGGTATAGATTATCAAAACAGAAACAACTCAATTTATGAAGTTCTTGCATCACAATGCAATTTATTTGACGCAATTCAAAATACAGAAATAGAAAATTTAAAAATTATTCCATCTACTGTGGATCTATCAGGAATTGAACCCGAGCTAGCAGAAGTAAAAGATAGAGCTTTTACTCTTAAAAAAATTTTAACGGATCAAAATTCATTAAATGATTTTAGTTTTGTTTTTATAGATTGCCCGCCAGCTTTAAGCCTTCTTACTGTTATGGCAATGACTGCAGCGGACTCAATTATCGTTCCACTCCAATGTGAATTTTTTGCATTAGAGGGTCTTAGTCAATTAATAAAAACAATTGATAGAGTAAAACAAAATCTTAATCAAGGTCTGTCAATAGATGGTATAGTTTTAACAATGTTTGATGGAAGAAATAAACTTTCATCACAAGTTGCTGATGATGTTAAAAAACATTTAAGTCAGCAAGTATATGAAACAATCATACCTCGCAACGTAAGAGTTTCAGAAGCGCCATCATTTGGAATGCCAGCTCTAATCTATGATCAAAAAGCTGCAGGCAGTCAGGCATATTTAAGATTAGCAGACGAGATCATAAGACAAAATAAAGAACAGGAGGCTGCTTAATGAGTTCATCAATTTCAAAAAAAGGTTTAGGCCGTGGCCTCTCATCCCTCATGGGTGATACAAAAGATATTTCAACTCAAACTGAAACTTCAAATCAAGAAACAAAAATTTCAATTGCAAACCTTAAGCCAAGCTCATCGCAACCAAGAAGACTATTTGATAAAAACAGTATTAATGAATTGGCTGAGTCAATAAAATCAAAAGGACTGGTACAACCCATATTAGTTAGACCTTCACCAACAGAGTCTGGAACATATGAAATCATTGCAGGTGAGAGAAGATGGCGAGCAGCTCAAATTGCACAACTCCATGAAGTTCCTGCAGTCATCAGAAAGCTAGACGATGTGGAAGCTTTAGAAATAGCAATTATTGAAAATGTTCAACGTGCAGATCTATCACCGATTGAAGAAGCAACTGGATATAAAAGATTAATTGAAAACCACGGTCACACCCAAGAAGCACTTGCAGAAATTGTTGGTAAAAGCAGAAGTCATATTGCAAATATAATTAGATTACTTGGTTTGCCTCAGTCAATCCAGGATATGATTTCAGAGGGAAAAATTTCATCAGGACACGCTCGAGCTATTATGAATAGTGCCTTTCCAGAACAACTCGCAGAAAAGATTGTAAGTGAAAACTTAAGTGTAAGAGCTGCAGAAGAACTGGCAAAACGAAGAAAATCTGTAATAAAAAAGATAAAACTAAAAGACCCTGACACCATTGATCTAGAGAACAATTTAACAGCAAAGCTTGGGCTAAATGTTGTGATTGAACATAAGGGAAAAAAAGGCGGATCAATCAAAATTGAATATAAGACTCTTGACCAGTTAGGCTTGGTTACTGCTAAATTAAAAAATTAATTTCTGAAGTATTGCTTACCTTTACTCGCAATTAACAAAATTGATCGTTCGCATTTTAAATTAGCAAGTTTACTATTTAACTTGCACAAAATCTCTACTTCCATAAGTTCGAAGAGATTTTTCTCAATACTTTTTAGAGGCCAATTTAGACAATGTCTTTGAAAATTTTCTTTATCTTTCCAGAATACAGGTGGTTTTAAACTTTTTATAGATAAGTCAAAGTTATTACCCTTTTTCATTTCTATCTTTGTTTTTTGTATTCTCAATAAATAATTTGTCAGGCTTCTTATAAGGCTAATTGGGTTGGCTCCTTCTGACAATAGTTTGTTCATTATCTTGGCACTTTTAGATGTATTTCCAAACATTACACTCTCATTCATTTTATTCATATTTTGCGAACTAGAGTCATTTAGCAAATTCTTAATATTTTCTAGTTCAGTTTTATTTTTGGAGTCCTTATAAAATATCGCAATCTTTTCGAGCTCATTTTTGCTCACCATTCGATCATTGCTTAGTGTTTGTAATAGGTAATTTTTTATATCTTTGTTTAGTTTAATATCGCTGCTTTTTATAAATTCATCGATATTTCGCATTATTGATCGACCATCGTCCTCATAACATGCCAGTGAAAGGCATTTTTTTTCAGTTTCAAAAAACTTTCTTATTTTCGAGGATTTATTTAAATTGCCATCTTTTAAGATTAAAATAACTTGTTGTGGTTCACTCATTACAATATTCTCAATTATCTTTATATGTTTATCATTGATATTATCTGTAATAACAATTTTACTCGTATAGAACATTGAGACGGTTTGTATTATGTCATTAAGACTTTGTGGATCATTATCTAGCTCCTTACCGTTAAACCTTATCTCCTCATATTCATCTTTGGATAAATAGTTAAGTGTAATCTTTTCAATGTATTCTCTAACAAGACCATCATTCGGACCATAAATAAGAATGCTAATGAAATTTTTGTTTTCTCTAATTATTTTTTCTAATTGAAAATCTTTAATTATCATTTGCCTGAGATATACTGCTTTGAATTTTTGATACCATCAATTGGATTGCATTTTTTGTTGCTATCTTAACCATGCTTTTTTTTGTATCCTCATTATTAATTTCTGATGTACCAACATCATATTGTGCAAAACCTCTCGCGCTACCATTAGAGACCTCTTCGTTGGTTACAATGTCAACGAGTTGATAACTAATTGATATTTCTATTCTATACTTTGCAACAGTTCCATTTGTATTAATAATCAGCGGTGTCAAGCTTTCATTAATTGTTAACAAGGCAGAATATTTTTCATCGTTACCTGTAATTATATTTGTATTTATTTCTTCTATAATCTCCCTTGATGTGTTGTTTAAAATTGTAACTGAATAACCTATATTTCGCGTATTCTCATCTGAGAATTTATATATTGGCTTAAATCCACAACTCAATGTTAATAAAATGATTATCAATATACATGCAATTCTTATCATTTTTTGTCCAATTCAGTTTTTAACTCGGTAAAATATTTTTCATACTTTTTCCATGCTCCAATTGATTTTTTATTGATTGGCTGTCTAACTTGTTCAATACTTGCTGTTCTAACTTGCCTCTTTGTTTTATGAAAATCAAGACATTGATCTTCCCATTCTAATCCACAAAACTCAATCAGTTGTTTTGATATCAATTCCTGATTCTCAACTAATTCCTCGTTATCTAGCACAAATATACTGTCTTTGAACTTTTTAATCCAAAAATCCATAAGTGTTACGTGTAATTTATAATACTGGGCTAGCATTTTTTGATCATAGGAGTATTGGTGGGAAAGCTCTGTAAATTTGTGTGAATATAGTGAAAAGCAATTATCTATGGGAGCCCTTTTGCAATATATTATTTTTGCTTCAGGAAAAATAAACTTAATTAAACCTATGAGCACATAATTGTGGGGCATTTTATCACAAATATACTCTGGATTTTTTTCGGCGTGTGTTTCAAGGGCATCTAAGTAATTGTTTCTAGTTTTTAAAGAAGCATTTCTATTATTTATAACGTCTTCAAATTTAACAAGATCAATATCCTCTGGCGATATAATTGCGTTTATCCCGGACATCTCTGCCAAGTAACTTAATTCTCCCGCCCCCTCAACCTTTGAATGAGAAGAGAGTATTTGCTCGCATAATGTAGTACCTGATCGAGGCATTCCACAAACAAATATTGGTTTAGGTTTATTAGTTTTCTCAAATTCAATTTTTTTTGTTTGTATAAATAATGACTTAATTTTTTCATAAACCTGTTTTTCTTTTTCTAAATTAAAAGGTTTAATTTTATATTGAATATCGTTGCCTCTTATTAAATATTTAGCTGCATCGTCATATTTGCCTTGGTTTGAAAAATTTCTAAAAAATGCATGACAAACTAAAACTTTGTCGTCCTCCATATAGTTTCCTTGCGCAAGTTGCTCTTCATAATAACTAATATGTTCTTTATTGAGTTTGTTCTCTTTTATATGTGAATATCCAAGCAAGTATTGAAGGTTTTTAAAGTTGCGCCTAAATTGTATATTTATAATCTCATTTGATTTTTCAAATTCACCTATTTCTTTATAAGCAGTGGACAAGTTAAGCGCGAAGTCCTCATGATCAGGGAAGGTTTTGTGATATTTTTCTAATATCTGGATCGCCTCATTCAGATCATTATTGATAATGAGAGCTTTAGCGTACTGATTTAGAGTGATTAAATTATTTGGTTGCAATTTTAGTGCCCTTGAGGACATATCAAGGGCTTGTGTAGGACGGTTTAATTTGTGATACAAACTTGCAAGATTATTAATTGTTGGTACATATGTTTGGTTTATTTCAAATGCGCGATTAAAACATTTTATAGCTAGCTGGTAATTTTTATTTCTTACATGAACCGCGCCTAAGTTATTAAGTGCTTCGAAGCCGTCAGGTTTGACTTTGATACATTTTAAATAGTTTTCGTATGCTTCTTCATAATTCCCTAGGTCTTGCTTAAGAATCCCTAAATGTCTAAGTGCATCATAATTATTTGGTTCTTTTAGAATAATTTGCTCATACAATATTTCAGCATTTTTAAAGTCTTTTTTTGTATGAAACTGAATTGCTTTTAGTAACTCATTTTGTAAATTGGATATACCGCTATTAATTTTCTTTTGTTTTCGTCGCTCGTGTCGATTCATGATTTTAAAACAATGTTAAGTATCTTATTAGGCACATAAATAGATTTTATTATATTTTTTCCAGATAATGCATCGCTAATATTTTGAATGTTTTTAACTTTGTTAAACACGTCACTCTCTGAAGCACCTTTCTCAATATTAATTTCAGCTCTTCTTTTCCCATTAATTTGTATTGCCACCACAACTTCATTTTTTTCAATAAACGACTTATCTACTGTTGGCCAAGGTGTGTGCATAATCGATGAATTAATTTTTGCTAAAGACCAGCATTCTTCAGCTAAATGAGGAATCATAGGTTCAATCACTCTAATCAGTATTCTTAATGCTAAACACAGTGCATGCTCATCACCTTTTGAAACTACTTTATATTTAGATAAACCATTCACAATCTCATAAATTTTAGCAATTGCCACATTCATTTGAAATTTCTCAATACTTTTTGTTATGGCATCAAGATTTTGATTGATTAAAAACATCAAATCTCTAGCATTTTCAGATAAATTATTATCAACTTTAGGATTATCCATAATCAAAAACTTTTTGTTTTCATTTACTAAGGTCCAAATTTTCTGACATATTTTCCAAGATCCTTGAATACCCGAGTCTGACCAATTGATATCTTTTTCAGGTGGACTGTCCGATAAAACAAACCATCTTGCAGCGTCTGCGCCGAACGATTGAATTATTGTTTCCGGATCTATTACATTTTTTTTCGATTTAGACATAGATTCAATAGGCCCTTGAAAAACTTCCTCACCGGTTGAAATTTGTGATAGAGTCCCTCTATCCTTATCTACATCATTAGGAAAAACCCAATTACCGCTAATATTTTTGTAAGTGTGATGACATACCATACCTTGGGTGAAAAGACTTTCAAATGGTTCATCTAAATTTTTATTATCAAGTGCTTTAGTAAAGAATCGAGAATACAAAAGGTGAAGTATAGCGTGCTCAACACCTCCGACATATTGGTCCACCGGCATCCAATAATTACTTTCCTCAATATCAAAAGGCACATTTGAGTTATTTGGAGAACAAAATCTTAAAAAATACCAGGCCGAGTCTACAAAAGTATCTAATGTATCAGTTTCACGTACTGCATTCATTCCTGTCACAGGACATTTGGTATATTTCCAAGTTGGATGATTATCTAGTGGATTGCCGGGTAAACTTAAATCCACATCTTCGGGTAACCTAACTGGAAGATCATCCTCGGGTACCTGAATAATTTCACCATCTTCTCTGTAAAGTATCGGTATTGGACAACCCCAGTACCTCTGTCTAGAAATGCCCCAATCTCTTATTCGAAAGTTTTCTGTTTTTTTTCCAGCTTTTAGTTCAACTAACTTTTTTATTATTGTTTCCTTAGCATCATTAACATCCAAACCATTTAAAAAATCAGAATTGATTAAAGTACCATCATCAGTTATTGCATTCTTAAAATCAAATTTTTCTCCAGACTTTGGGTCAATGACCTGAAGTATCTCTAAGTTATACTTATTTGCAAAATCTAAATCCCTTTGATCATGAGCGGGGCATCCATATATTGCTCCAGATCCATAATCCATGAGGATAAAATTTGCTATATAGACAGGAAGTTTTTTGTTTTTGATAAATGGATGTTCAATAAAAATGCCGGTATCTATCCCAACTTTCTCATTTTTTGAGATGGATTCCTCACTAATTTTTTGTGATCTAAGATTAGATACTTGGTCAGCAATCTTTGTATTTTTTGAGAGTAATTCGTCAACCAGGGGATGAAAAGGCGATAAAGCACAAAAAGTTGCTCCAAAAATTGTATCGGGTCTAGTTGTAAATATTTGTAAATTTTTGCTTGTTAGTTCAAATTCATTTGGTGAAATTTGAAAATTTACCTCGCAACCAATAGACTTTCCAATCCAATTTTTTTGCATTGTTTTGACCTTGTCTGGCCACTTATCCATTTCATTAAGACTTGCCAGTAAATTCTCAGCATAATCTGTTATCTTAAAGAACCACTGAGATAATTTTTTTTGTTCAACATCAGCACCCGATCTCCAGCCCTTGCCATCGATTACCTGTTCATTTGCTAATACTGTATTTTCAATTGGGTCCCAATTCACAAGAGACTCTTTTTTATGAATGAGTTTCTTATTATAAAAATCTAAAAAAAGTTTTTGTTGTTGGTGGTAATAAAGTTCATCACATGTAGCTAATTCACGAGACCAATCAAGGGAAAATCCCATTTTTTTAAGTTGCCCCTTCATTGTAGAAATATTTTCATAAGTCCAACTCTTTGGAGATATATTGTTTTCCTTTGCTGCATTTTCAGCTGGTAGACCAAATGCATCCCAACCCATTGGATGCATAACATTTAATCCTTGTGCTCTCTTAAAACGAGCTATTACATCACCTAATGTATAGTTGCGAACATGGCCCATATGTATTTTTCCAGATGGATAGGGAAACATTTCAAGAATATAATACTTCTTTTTAGAAGGTACTATTTTGCTTTCAAAGATTTTATTTTCTTCCCAATAGGATTGCCATTTTTTTTCAATGACTTTAGGGTTATATTTTTCAGACATCAGATGAGTTTAATGAATTATTTTAAAGCTCAGAAGCAATTTTTAAATCTCTGGCAGAGGTTAGTATACTATTTTTAATTTTCTCAGCCTGCTCTATATCCATTCCTCGATCAACCCATATGTTATTTTCAAAAGATTGTTTAAATAGATTTACGCTCAAACTCCCCTCACTCATTTCCTCATCAATAATCCTCATGTTTATTTTAATTCGGGTTACGCCTTCATTGAAACTATACCAGTCAGTCACTATGACACCTGAATTTGCGTCGACTGATACGAGAGGCATGAAGTCAATTTTGTCGAGAGCTGTATTAAATAATATTGAATTGACTGTGAAAGAATCATTACTTCCACCAAAATCAAAAAACCCCTCAGTATCGAAAATACCCTCACCTTTTAACAGTGGACTGTCAGCAGGCAAACGAACATCTCTTTTTTCAAGCTTCCTTTCCATTGATTTTTGTTTTTCGGTTTTTCCGCTATCGTCTGGTATAGTACTTTCAAGAACTGAAGTTCCACATGATAAAAGAAAAAGTGAAAAAATTACAGAAAAAATGAGGTTTTTAGTCATAAATCTATAAATTTGCTTTTACATGATAAATTATCGGATTAATACACATTAATAGCATTTGATAGCACAATATTCACTGTTTTTTGAGCAAAAGCTGTATGTTGCTAAAATACAACAATTAACAAATAAAGTGTTGCATTAGTAAATTAACCTTTATGAAAAGCCACTTTTTTTGATAAAAGTACTCTAGTTAAATTTAACTATGATCAATTACATATGAAAGGAAATTATTATGAATAGATCAAAAATAATGGGAGCTACTGCGTTGGCTTCAGTTATGGCTGCAGGCGCAGCACAAGCTGAAATGTCAATCGGTGGTTTGACAATTGGAAACATTTCTGACGCTGGTAACGGTATGTCACAAGGTTTCTCAACAAACTCAATATACGTGTCTTATAGTGATTCACTAGATAACGGTATGGGTATATCTTCAGCTATGTCTATATACTCAACTAATATATTGACAGGTATCAGCATTGACACAGGTATGGGTACTGTTGCAATCGGTAACAACCGTGACTCTGCTGTTGATAAAAACGACGGTAACCCAGCTTGTTTCTCACTTGGTTCTTGTGGATCTGCTGAGCTAGGCGCGTGGGTAGATGGTGACACACTATCTGGAAACTCAATTGCATATTCTAACTCTATGGGTGGTTTAGACTTTATGATCACAAGAGGTATGGAAGGTGCTAACGTAGATCCAGTAATGTCTTATGCTGTTGGTACTTCATTAATGGGTGCAACAGTTAAAGCTGGTGTAACATCAATTGATTACAAAGATACAACAACTGATATCGATCCTTCTTTCGTAACAGTTAGTTATTCTATAGCTGGTTTAAATCTTGGTTATGGAATGTATGACTCAGACAACGGAAGCGAAGAAACAACTATGGGTGTAGGTACATCTATGGCAGGTTTTGACATGGGTATCCAGTTTGCATCTCTTGACGCTGCGACTGATGTTGACATGATGGAAATTTCTGTCAATAAGTCAATGGGTGCTGCTTCTTTTGGTCTTGACTATACAGACACTGATGAAGCTGGCGGAACTGCAAACGACACGCAAAACTGGCGTTTCGGTTACGTAGTTGGTTTCTAATTTAAAAACCAATTAGTCTCTTTTAAAAAAGCACCTCGCATTTTATGCGGGGTGTTTTTTTTTATCTTATGACATCATATACAAAATTTAGAGAAACTTATGAAAGAACAGTTGAGATTTCTGGTAGAAGCCTTAATGAAATTGAATTAATTGCAGTAAGTAAGAAAAAATCAATCGAGAACATCAAACAAGTAATCCAAGCTGGTCACAGGTCTTTCGGTGAAAATCAAATACAAGAAGTTGAAAGTAAATGGATACAGCTAAAAAAAGAGTATTCTGACTTAAAACTTCATTTTATTGGAGGCATACAGAGTAAAAAAGTAAAATCAATATTTCAATATTGTGATGTAATTCATTCAATTGATCGGATAAAAATCATTGAATTATTTAATGATCTTGAGAAGAAACATGGTGTTTCAAGAGAGTATTTTATTCAGATTAATACTGGCAATGAAATACAAAAAAATGGTGTACCATTATCGGAGGCTGATAGTTTTATATCTAATTGTATTAACAACTATAAATTAAATATCGTAGGATTAATGTGTTTACCTCCGCTCAATGATGATCCAAAAATACATTTTCTTAAATTAGCAAAGATAGGCAACCAATTTAAACTTCCTTCATTAAGTATGGGAATGTCCGGTGATTTTAAAGACGCAATCGAAGCAGGTACAACACATATTAGAATAGGAACGCAAATATTTGGCGAGAGAAATTAGGCTTTAATTATAATTTTAGAATCATAATCGATCCTTTTAGATATTTTTAAAAGAGCTTTTTTTTCTAAAGCAATACAACCCTCTGTAGGTGTAAAATCATCTTTACAAACATGTAAAAAAATTGCACTGCCTTTACCTGATATGATCGGATTAGTATTGTAATTTAAAATAAAAATCAAATCATATAAATCGTCTTTCCTATAGAGTTTTTCAGCAGAACCACTAAATGGAAATTTGATGTGTTGATTATAGAAATTACTTTTTGGATCATCACACCAGCCATCATCTTCCAAAATTGAAGCAGACGGAATAGAAAAATTCATTAAACCCAATTTATCTGATCTGTAATAAATTTTATCAAAACTGAATTCTCCAATAGGAGTGCATTTGTCGCCTTCAAGTTTATTAGCAGTTACCCCTTTAAGTCCAATTGCACACCTGAAAGTCTCAGTATCAAAATATAAATAATTATTTTTTACGAATAATTTCATTTTTTATATTATATTAGATAAATATATGGAAAAAAGAATAATTCCTACATGCATAGCAGATAGTTGTCTTAATTCTATCATCACTGAGGTAGTAAGTAATTTTAGCAATAAAAATTTTGAAATTAGAAATCTTGATAGAGATAATTTTTTCAAAAATGAATTGTCTTTCATATTAGCTGATGAAGATATGTATTATGAAATTATCGATCAAAAAGCCTCTTTTGAAAAACTCATTCTAATTAAAACATCAAATAAAACTCTTGAAACCTATTCCAGTGAATCTGAGATTATAGCTTTAAATATTCCATTTAGATTTAATGATATGTTTGAAATCATAACTAATCGACTCGACTTAATGAAAAGTCAAAACGAGCGAGTTCAAAAATTCAAAATGTTTACATATGATCCAAGAAATCGAACACTTTTTAATAAAAATATTTTAATTCGATTTACTGAAAAAGAGTCAAACATATTCGAGTATATGCTTTTGAATTGCAATGAGTACATAACAAAGAAAGTTCTTTTAGAGAAAGTATGGAGTTACTCAGAGCATATAGATACTCACACACTTGAAACCCATATTTATTCTCTTCGAAAAAAAATAACAAAGAATTTAACTTTGCAAAGACTCATTAATTTTGAGGAAAAAAAAGGCTATATTCTGAATAAAGACCTTTTATAAATTATACATTAAGAAGCAGGTGCTCTCGTTCCCAAGCGCTTATGACGTTTTGATATGCATCATGTTCAGTCTGTTTTATTTCAGTAAAAAGTGTGATGAAGTCTTTACCAAGAGTTTCAGAAAGTTCATTACTCACTTTAAGTCTTTTTAGCGCATCAGGTAAATATTTAGGTATATTATGCCTTCTTTCAAATGCATCACCTGTTATAGGTTTTTCTGGTTCTATTTTTTCTTTTAAGCCGAGTAAACCGCAAGCTAGTGATGCTGCTATTGCTAAATAGGGATTTGTGTCTGCTCCAGGAATCCTGTTTTCTATTCTTCTAGCACCTGGCTGTGAACTTGGCACCCTAAATGCAACAGTTCTATTTTCAATTCCCCAATGTGTATTAATTGGAGCTGACGCATCAATAACAAACCGTCTATATGAATTGACGTATGGAGCAAATAATAACATTGCATCAGGCAAGTATGTTTGAAGACCTCCAATATATCTCATAAAATCTTTTGAGTTATTGCCATCTTTGTCGCTAAATAGATTATCATTTGTTTTGAATGATACCAAATTTTGGTGAATGTGCATTGAACTACCTGGTTGCCCCTGATACGGCTTCGCCATAAAGGTTGCGTGAATTTCATGCTTTAGTGCAACTTGTCTTACTGCTCGTTTAAACATGAATGCTTGATCAGCAAGATCAAGAGGATCACCATGATTTAAATTTATTTCTATCTGTGAGGGTCCTGACTCATGAACAAGCGTATCAACTCCAATATCCATTAATTCACAATAATCATATATATCATCAGTAAGCGCATCAAATTCATTTACTGCGTCAATACCAAATACTCTACTGCCTGTTTCTCTTCTACCAGATTTACCTACCGGTGTTTTGAGTGGTATATCAGGATCAAGATTTTGCTCACATAAGTAAAATTCCAATTCAGGTGCAACTATTGCTTTCAAGTTCTCATCCTTTAGTTGCTGTATGACATTCTTTAATACTTGTCTTGGAGCAATTTCAGAAGACTCGTTGGTGCTGTATTTTAGATCGCAAATAATCTGCGCTGTTGGTTCTTTGTTCCAGGGTATTCTTCTCAATGTTGAAAGATCTGGAGCCATAAACAGATCTTCTTCAACATAATCTATTACTTCGCTCTCATAAACCCATTTACCAGATACTGTTTGTCCAAAAACTGAGTCTGAAAGCTTCAGGCTTTGATCTTCTACGGATTTTACAAATCTTTCAACAGGTAGAATCTTACCTTTTGAGGATCCAGCCATATCGGGAAAAATACACTCGACCTCAGTTATTTTATTTGCCTTAAGCCACTGCTTAAGTTCACTTTTAGAAGTAACAGTCATTTGAGTTGAAGTGTTGTACCTGCCTGTGGTTTAATTATTTGTATTTAACCACGAATAAATTTTGGCTTATAAATATATTTTTTTTAATTTTTGTAAACTTTAATTCTGTTTTATTATTAAATTCATCGAAAATTTGCCATTTTTTAAGGTCTAACGTATCTTTACTAAAGAAAACATTAATCTGATTATCAGAGATGTCACTTTTAATTTTCAGCTGTAGTTCATGAAAATTATCGCTGGTTTCAAAGCCGACTAGATCAAATTCTTTATTTAATGAAACTACATTTGATAGTAACTTTTTTATGATGTTATTACCTATTGTATAACTTTCAATCTTATGACCTTCTTTATCAACTATAACTAACAGGCTTTCGTTGGTTATAATATTTTCTTCCGCATTAGTGTATACAAATTTTGATTTGAAGGGTTTTAAGAAGAAAAAGTCTCCTCGCAATATTTTACCATCTGTATCAGTTTGCTCAAATTTGCCAGACATTGACTCAATTGTATTCCAGTTCTCCTCAACTTTTGTAATTATGTCATTTGAAATTGCTTTACCGAACAGACATAAAAATAGAGCAATAGCTAAGGTAAGATGTTTCATCAGATATTGAACTTTTCAAAATTAATCTCTCTTTTGCCAACATGGTTTGCTGTACTGATATAACCTTGTTCTTCAAGTTGATCTATAATTCTTGCAGCTCTATTATAACCAATCTGCAATTTTCTTTGAAGTAAACTTGTTGACGCCTTACCCTCTTTTTTAATAATCTCTAAACAATCTTTAAATAAGCTATCCTGATCACTATTAGATATTATTCCAATTTCATTATCCTCAGTTTCCTCTCTCAAAATTTCATCATCATACTCAGGATGCCCTTGCTTTTGTAATGATTTGACAATATTTTCAATTTCTTGATCCGATATGAAGGGTCCATGTATTCTTGTAGTTATCCCACCTGCGGTCATCATCAACATATCTCCTTTTCCCAACAGTCTTTCAGCACCTTCATCACCTAAAATTGTGCGGCTATCAAATTTGGAGCTTACTTGAAAACTAATTCTACTCGGGAAATTAGCTTTAATCGTACCAGTGATAACATCGACACTTGGCCTTTGTGTTGCCATTATTAAATGGATACCAGCCGCCCTTGCCATCTGAGATAATCTTTGGATTGCGTGTTCAATTTCTTTTCCCGCAACCATCATTAAGTCAGCCATTTCATCAACAACAACTACAATGAATGGCATTTTTTTATTCTCTATTTCAATTTGCTTGGTTGTTGGCTGCCCTGTTTCTGGATTTATTCCAGACGATATTGATCTTACTATTTTTTCTGATTTGTTAATCGCTTCTATTATTCTCTGATTATAATTTTCAATATTTCTAACACCTAATAAAGACATCTTTTTGTATCTCGACTCCATTTCTCTAACAACCCATTTAAGAGCAATTATTGCCTTTTTTGGATCAGTCACAACGGGAGTGATGAGGTGAGGCACTCCTTCATATACTGATAATTCAAGCATTTTTGGATCGATCAATATGAACTTGCAGTCTTCAGGTGAGTGTTTGTATAAAATTGATGTTATCATGACATTTATTCCTACCGACTTTCCTGAACCGGTTGTTCCAGCAATCAGGAGATGAGGCATATTTTCTAAATTTGCAAATTTAGCATTACCACTAATATCTTTACCAAGAGCTAAAATTAGATTTTTTTCATTATTTACAAACTTTTCGTTTTTAAATAGCTCGCTCAAATATACCGGGTTCTTAATTGAATTGGGTATTTCAATGCCAATAACATTTTTACCTGGAATGAT
>CACLWE010000001.1 GCA_902610585.1 uncultured Pelagibacteraceae bacterium | reverse complement strand
TTTATATCTTTGCAGGACTTTTTGATACCATTTATACCACTGCATCAAGTGTCTTATTATTTGGATTATTATTTTCTTTAATATCATTAAATTCAGCGAAAACTGAATAAAATGAAAATACTTTTAATCTCGGACGGTATATTTCCATTTTCAATGGGAGGGTCACACAGATCAATTTATGAATTGGCAAATTCATTGTGTCATAGAGGACATGAAGTAATATGTCTCGTGCCTAAGATTAGATCGGGACAGAATATGTATCTTTCAAACGCCAAATGGAGAAATAAAAAAAATTTAAAAATCAAAAGGTTTGAAGTTTCAAATAACACAATATTGCGATTAGCGAGTTATTTTTTCTTATTTAAAAGAGAATATAATAATCTGAAAAAAAAATTTGATATTATAAATATTCATTACCTTCCCGCTTTAGCGCTTTTTAAAAAAAACCATGATGAAACATTATGGAAAGATATGAGCTATGTGGATTATTTATTATAAATGAGTCGCCCGTTTTTGTCATGTTGCCATAAGTATCGTATGTATAATTTGTAGGAACTATATAATGAAAGTCCTGAAAACCATTTCCAAATAACATTTGCTTCATATTTAAAAGAATATCGCTTGTTAATTTTTCGTATATTTGAATTCTCTGTAAATTCAAATTTACATTTAAAATTGAATTAATTCTCTCAATAAAAAAAATATCTTTTTTATTAAATAAATATAAGTACTCTGCTAATGTAAAAAATGATAGAAATAAAAGCATAAATATTGTGAATAAAATTTTATAATTTTGTGAAATTTTTCTATCAAAAAAAAATTTCGTTAACTCGTGCGTTAAAATTATTGTCGCTAAGATAATCCCAAGTCTTGAGAAAGTAAGAAGTAAAAGCACTATGAATATGTATTTAAATATTACGCTAAATCTTTTTTTTGTCACTATACTTGAAATATAGACTCCCATAGCTAAGAATAGAGTACTTTCAACAGGTGATGTTGCCAGTCCTTTTGGCCTTAGAAATTCAAATGTAGTACTATAAACAAAACCATTATTTAAAATCCATTTTATTATTTCGTAAAAGCAAAATAATGTATGAAGTATTAAAAAGTAAAAAAGAATTTTTATAAAAAAATCAATTTTATCTTTATCATCAAATATAATCGATCCTAAGTAAATTGAAATATAAAATAAAATTAAACAAAATAAAGGGATATAATTTTTTGAAGCACTGATATTTAAATTTAAAAGAAATGATAATGATATTGAAAACAGTATTAAAAGAAAAAATAAAAAAATTGCATTTATAACAATCTTATTATTTAAAAAATAAGAAAATATAGTAAAAAGAAACAAGAAAAAAATATAGAAATGTGACAAGTAAATTGTTCCAAAAAATAAATCATTTTCATTCCATATAAAGAAGGATGAATTGCTAAAAATAGCTCCAGAAAAAATTAGAAATAAAAGAATGAAAATATTAAATTTTGCTAGACTCATTTTTATATGTTTCCTTTATGTATGATACAACCATAAGGAATCTGAAAATTGCATTAATAGGCCTAAATCCAAATGGAAATTTTCTATTAGCTATGAATATGTGAGGAATGAAAATAAACAATTCAAAAATTAAAGAATATAAAAAAGTTTTTCTGTTATATATGCGTTTAAAAGGTTTAATTAGACTTTTTTGAAAACCATTTTTTTTTCTATACTGATACTGATTCTTGCCATGAAATATCGCATTTCTAAACAGATTAATGAAACTACTGGGTAATGGATGGTAAACATAAGTATTAGGCGCAATTACGTTTTTATAGCCATTTTTGTTTAGTCGTTCTCTTAAATCGGTGTCCGTCCCAGTGACTAGCTTACTGCTCTCCCCACCTAACTCTATCCATACTTCTTTTCTGCAAGCCATTCCTGCATGAGTAACCATATCTGATACTGTTAATTGATTTACAATATCAAATTTTGCTCTATTCAAATCATATCCTAACCACAGTTGTTTTATGGTACTTTCTTTTGGCGGTATCTGAGAAGCTCCCACCAAGCCAATTACAGGGTCATTGAGAACTTCAATAAAATTACTAATAATTGAATTATTGCCTAGAGTGACATCATCATCAAAAAATATCAAATATTTTGACATGTGATTAACTTTTTTAAACCCAACGTTCCTTGCGTGTCCATTAGGAGATTCATTCTTACTTATAATAATTTCAATGGATTTAAATGATTGTTGCTTGATAGTTTCGACTAAATTATTTACATTTCCATTTCTCACTCCATCAAGTGATGGTATGATTACGGAAGCTATTGGATTTTCTTCGAACTCATAAATTTTTTCAGCGGGCATTTACATTATTTATTTTTTTGTCGCTTCTAATATTATTCCATGAGCAAGAGATGGAAATTTACTTAGAATTCTGTTGATCAAATTTATTATATATCCAGTTTTGTGATGTGCTGAGTTGTTAATGGTATATGAAGAGCATTTTGAAACTTCAAAATTCCAAAACTCTAATAATATAGATAAAGTTTTTACAGTATATAGTTTGATATGAACGTCATGCAAAGGGTTGAACTTAACATTTTGAAATGGTTTTTTGCTTAAAATATCTTTTTTGCCACTTGATCTAAGAGCGCACGAAATATCTAAATTTAATGGAAAGTAACCAAATAATAATAGAATTCTATTAAACCATGAAGTCAAATTTGGTGTCGTTATTAACAATTTACCATCTTTTTTTAAGATTCGATGACACTCTTGTAGTACTAAATCTGGATTATATAAATGTTCTATTACTTCACACATAAATATCAAGTCACCAGAGTCACTATTAATACTGATTTTCTCAGTATTTAAATCCTCAGTATTAAAGTCATTTATTATATGATCATTATATCTTTTTTTAATTAGTAGAGATAAGTCACCGTATCCACCAATGTCATAAATAACTAACTTCTTATTCTTTGATAAATAACCATGTATTGAGGCTAGAGTTTGCTCTAATCTTGACTCGGACTGGATCTCATAATTATATTCTAAAGATTGTGTCATTTATATATTTATAAAGAGATATTATTATTTTGCACCCACAAACTCATTATGAAAAGTGACCAGATTTGTGGTCCATAATCCACTAATTTTTTATTGTGTAGAGTAACCATTTTTTCAATTTCTTGTCGGTCAAACAAACCCAGCTCAGTAGTTTTTTTATCAAGTATTATATCCCTAATATTTTCAGCAAGTTCATTGTTTATCCAATTTGAGATTGGAACTGAAAAACCTCTCTTATCCTTTCTCGCAAATATACGTTTTGGCAAAAAATCTTTCATTGACTCTTTCAGAATAAACTTTGTATTATTTCTATTGATTTTTAAATAATCAGGAATTGAGAATGCAAATTCAACAATTCTATAATCTAATAACGGTGATCTTACTTCAAGAGAATTTACCATAGACATTCGATCAACTTTCACGAGTATGTCATCATGTAAATATTTTCTAAGATCTGTTAATTGAGCATTCTCAAGAATAGATCTTTGAGAACTACCAGAAAATACATCATCAACGATGTCAAAATAATTTGTACTTCGATTAGAGCTAATATTATCCTGTAAATCATTACTAAATATTCTTTTCTTTTCATTTGGGTTCATTACGTTAATGAACATTTTGTATATTTCACTCTCACTTATTGCTAAAGAGCTCTCATTCATTATTAAAAATTTTTTAATTAATGAGTTCAAGATACTATTGCTGATAGCATTTTTATTATTTTTTTTTAGTATTTTAGATAAGAAAAGCCTAATGCTTAATGGCATAGTTCTCCATTTCTGCACTAATAATAATTTCATGTATCTCTCATAACCGCCAAATAATTCATCACCTCCTTCACCCGACAACGCAACAGTAACTTTCTGTTTTGCAAATTTACTCACATAATAAGTTGGTATCATTGAAGAGTCACTAAATGGCTGGTCAAACGAAGACAATAACTTAGGAATTAAAGTCTTGAGGTCTATGTCTTTTAATAAATACTCAAAATGGTCGGTGCGATTAAAATCAGATACTTGTTTAGCATATGGTAACTCATTAAATATCCCCTCCCCACCACCAATAGAGAAAGTTTTTACATTATCTTTGGATATATTTGACATTACACCCGTTATTATTGATGAATCGACTCCTCCACTTAAAAATGCGCCGATTGGAACGTCACTAATCATTCTTTTTTTTGTAGCATCAAAAACAAGATCTTTTAATTCTGTCATTAAACCAGAATTTGATACATTTTTTT
Organism: uncultured Pelagibacteraceae bacterium; assembly: GCA_902610585.1. GTDB lineage: Bacteria > Pseudomonadota > Alphaproteobacteria > Pelagibacterales > AG-422-B15 > CACNXQ01. The sequence goes on along the minus strand of CACLWE010000001.1, from coordinate 186,858 downwards.
TTATTCTAGGTGATATTTTCCAATATTTTTGCTTATAAACATTATTTTTTGTTACCACCATATATGTGGCTGCTGGTAATTCATAAATATCTTTGAATATTGTTAATGGACTAGGAATACCATCATGAGAGAAAAATTGATCAAAAGCTGTGTAGCACATTTTTTTTGGAATTTCTTTTATATAACTGAAACATTTTAATTCTGAAGCAAAATAAAATGTGCCATTTCCATGATGGTAATAAAGTGGCTTTTTACCAATTCTATCCCTTGCAATAAATAATTTTTTTTCTGCCGAGTCCCAAATTGCAAAAGCAAACATACCATTTAACTTTTCGAGACACTTTTCTTTGTAGTGTAAGTACATCTTTAATAGTACTTCAGTATCACTATTAGTTTTAAAATTATAACCTAATTCAACTAGTTCACTTTTTAATTCTAAATAGTTATATATTTCACCATTAAATATAATATAATTTTCTGATACCGCATCTTTCATTGGTTGGGAGCCATTTTCTATATCAATTATACTTAACCTCCTGAATCCAAGACCTACTCTACTATCAACATAAGTCTTTCCCTCGTCTGGTCCACGGTGAAATATTTCGTCGATCATCGTTGTAATATCAGATTTTAATATTGCGGTCTTACCATCTTGATTAAAAATTCCTGCTATACCACACATATTAAAGTAAATTATACAGAATTATTATCTAGCAAGCTTGAGATATATTCACCATATTCAGTATGTAGATAATTGTTAATTGATTTTAAGAGACTGTTCTCATCAATCCATTTTTTACGAAATGCAATTTCTTCTAAGCAAGCTATTTTTTGACCTTGCCTATTTTCAATTGTATGAACAAATTGACCTGCGTTTATTAGAGACTCATGTGTTCCTGCGTCAAGCCATGCATAACCTCTTTTCATGATCAAAACATTCAATTGATTTTTTTTTAAATATTCATTATTCAAATCAGTTATTTCTAGTTCTCCTCTTTTAGATGGTTTTAATTCTTTTACATATTCAACAGCATCTTCATTGTAAAAATAAAGACCTGTAATTGCATAATTAGAAGCTGGTTTAATCGGTTTTTCTTCAACTTTTATTGGTTTTAAATCTGAACTCAATTCTATAACACCATATTCTGATGGGTTTTTAACCCTATAAGCAATAACTGATGCTCCTTTTTTGCTTTTTGATGCATTTTCAAGAATAAGGTGGAAATCGTGTCCATAAAAAATATTGTCTCCTAATATTAAAGCTGATGAATAACCCTTTATGAAATTTTCTCCAACTATAAAAGCTTCTGCTAATCCATTTGGCTCGTTTTGAATAGCATAATGGATTTCTAAACCCCACTGTGATCCATTGCCAATTAAATTTTTAAATAGCTCAACATCCCTATCAGTTGTAATAATTAAGATCTCTCTTATATTAGCTAGCATTAGTGTGGACAACGGATAGTAAATCATTGGTTTGTCATATATTGGTAGTAGATGTTTTGAAATTATACTTGTAGCTGGTCTTAATCTTGTTCCATAACCGCCAGCCAGTATTATGCCTTTTCTCATAAATTCGCCTTTATAATGCTAAGTAAATCAAATATATTTATTATATATGGGTCCATTAAATATTGAATCTACTATAAACTTAGCCCGATTAATAGAAGCTTTTAAAGAATATCAAAGAAAAGATATTTTTAACTACTGTATTGTAGATAATTTTTTTAATACAGATATTGCCCTTAAACTTGAGCAAGAATTTCCAGACTTTAATGACAAAATGTGGCATGAATACAATAATCCAATCGAAATAAAAAAAACTCTTAATGATTGGAATAAATTTCCTGAGACAACTTACTCAGTATTCAAAATTTTAAATAGCAATAAATTTCTAACACTATTAAGAAAATATACTAAATTAAGATCACTAACAAGTGATGAGGGTTTGAATGGTGGTGGTTGGCATATACATAAACGAGGAGGTAAACTAAACTTACATCTTGATTACAATTTTCATCCTAAGCTTAAGCTTCAAAGAAAAATAAATATAATTATTTATCTCAACTCGTCTTGGAAATCAAATTGGGGTGGAGAACTTGGTTTCTTTTCAAATGAGAGCTCCATAAAACCAGGTAAGTTAATAAAAAAAATATATCCTAAATATAATAGGGCAGTAATATTTGATACTAGTCAGAATAGTTGGCATGGGCTTGTTGGAAAAGTAAATTGCCCTAGTAAACAATTTAGGAAAAGTATTGCTACATACTATTTGGCGCCTGCGAAGAAGATGACTAATAATAGAGGTAAGGCTCTATTTAGTCCTACATCTGATCAGAAAAAAAATTCTAAAGTTTTAGAATTGATTAAAAAAAGATCATCGGTTGATGAAGCTAGTTTAGTATGGAAATAAATTTTAAAAATTAAAGATTTTAAATCTGACTTTCTATTATCTTTCGGGATATTAAACTCCACTTACGAATTTCAATTTTCCATTTTATTTTCCATAAAACATATAAGTAAATTAAAAAAAATATATTTTCTTTTCCATTGGTTTTAATAAATTTTGCTAGTCCTTGTGAACCTCCTCTACCAAAGTGAGCTGCTATTAAAATATCTTCATGATAATATTCTTCAACCCCTGTTAAATCTCTAAAAGGCCCCTGAATATAATCCCGGGTATTTTTTGTTACAAAAGTTTTACCTCTATAATTATTTGACTCTATTTTCGTTTTCCACTCCCAGCATGTATCCTGACCCAACAAAATATCTCCTGGTAAACAACTAATTTTAATACTTCTATAAAAATCGATTTCAAACATTGCTAAAAAAGGAAGCGGAAAGTCACCTGCTCCAATTCTATTTCCACTTCTTTGCTTCGAAGCAGTGGCTCCAATAATTTTTATTTTTTCATCTAAACTTTTTAACATTATTTCATCCCAGTTTTTTTTTAATACGATGCAATCAGAGTCCATTACTACGCAGTACTTTGTGTCCACTATACTAATGAGATAATCCAATGTTTTTCCATGTCCCCTGTTTCCTGCTTCTGCCTCGAGTCTAAACAAATGTACATTTTTAAACTCTCTAACAATTTTAGATAAATGAAACTGATTGATTTTATCAGATCCATTGTCGCAAATGATCACTTTGAAAGAATTTTTTGTTAATTTTTTTAGTGCTGTTAGAAAAAGTTTTATAAAAATTGAGTCATTTCTACTTGCTAAAACAATTGTAAGTAAATAATGATTTGTCAATTTTGTTTCTCGACTGCCGCCCAATCTCTCCTATTTTGCTTAAATTGCTCTCCGTTACAATTTTCCCAAGCTGCATCTCTTAGAGACTCTAATTCTTTTTTCCCAATGGCAATATTATCTAAATTTGCCTTAGTCCATTGAAAAGTGTCTGGATTAAAATCTTTTGGTAAATGATTATTTTCAATACAGTAATCAAACATAGGAGTTCCTGGTAATGGCATTACTAAGAAAAAATTTGAAACATCAATTCCTGAACTATGCATTTTCTTTGCAAATTCTATCGTATGATTAATTTCTTCCTTAGTTTCATCCGGAAATCCTATCATATAATTTGTTGTAACATTTAAATTGTACTTTTTAACAGTCTTTATAAGCTCCTGAGGATCAAATCTATCTAATGCAAGTTTATTTGAGCACCACTTTTTAATTATTCTTGAGTTCCCAGACTCAAATGGCAAATTTATATCAGTAAACCCTACTTCAACTAACAGCTCAATCACTTCTTCATCTGGAATCATCCAGCCCTTTTTATCACTTTTTTTGACCAAATGTATCATGTTAATACCGTTCACATCCATTAGATCAAGACCTAGACCTATCATTTTTTTCATTAACCTAACTGCTCTATGCTTTATGCCAAGAATAGAATCATCCTCTATATAAATTTGCTTGGCTCCAATTTGATTCTTTAAGATTAGTAATTCTTCAACAACTCTCTCGTCTGATTTAACTCTAAATTTACCTATGGCGCCTGCTTCACTTCCATCAAGTTCCTTTGCTATATGGCAATATGAACAAGCAAAAGGACATCCTCTAGAAGTCATTATAGATGCATATTTTAATTTAGTACCTGGTTTTATGTTGCCTCCATGAGGTCTTCCAATTTTCCAATATCTTTCATTTGGTAAATGTTCCCATGCAGGTATCGGAAGATTATCAAGATCTATGATAACCTCACCCTTGATAGTATTATCTATAATTTTTTGATCTTTATCTTTATAGACTATCTTACCAACATCACTAAAATCTCTTGAATTTCTCTGCATAACCTTAGCAATTTCTTGGACTGTTAATTCAGACTCAGAAGTACAAATTATATCAAACCCGGCATTAAAGAAATTTTTCTTGCGTGATCTGGCATTAACTCCACCACTAAAAAGTAGAATATTTGGAAAGTGTTTTTTTATTAACCTTGCACATCTTAAAACTTGAGTTTCTTGTTGTGAAAATATTGACGTTATTCCTACTGCATCATAATCAGATACAATATCTAGAATTCTTTCATCACTTACTCCCGTTTGAAGCATTCCACTAGGTAATTTTTCAGATCTATAAAAAAATTTATCTAAATCATCATCGTCATTTCCAACGCATGCATCATAAATATTAGATTCAACATTAATTTGTTTTAAGGCACCAACTAGGTATGGATATGCCAATGAACCATTAGGTTTACACGGAAAACCTGGCCAGGTTTGTTCTGGAGGATAAAGAAATAAGAACTTTATGTTTTTCATTTATCTTAAAATTCTAGAGTTGCGAAGTTACAAAGTAATAAAATTATTTTTTTCCTAAAATAGTAATATCTTGAGGTCTAACGGCAATTTCTTTCATGTTAGAGTGTTTAAACCAATTATATACTTCATGAATCTCGTATGTAAACTGATATTTGGGTGAATAACAATCGAATGTATCAAGAATAGCTTCATAAAAATTACTCGATAAGCTAATCGGCATTATTCTACCTAAAATTCCATACCTAAAACCTAAAAATCTATAAGGTAAATAGAGTATGGTTACAAAAAAACAGACGAGAGTATAAAGTAGTTTAGGATTTAATTTAGTGGTTATTGTTCTTAAATATCGACTTGTGTGATACATTCCATATTTATGATATAAAGTGATACAAATAATGCCGCCAGGTTTAAGGTACTTTAAAAGACCTTTAAAAGCTTTTTCTGGATCATTTGTATGATGTAGTACTCCAAAACTATAAATAACATCATAATAATTTTTCTTTAAAGGTGGTGAGAATAAATCTGCCTCTAACAATTCTATTCTTTTATAATTTTCCAGATTTTTTTTTGCAATTTGAATGGAGCTACTCAAATCAATACCAGTTACTACAGCTCCATATTTAAGAGGTATTTGTGTATATCTTCCTGTACCACAACCGACATCTAAAACTTTTTTGTTTTTCCAAAACTTCTTAGGTAATCCAAATCTTATATTAAAGTTTTTTTCAGAGCTATTATAGCCATTACTATCTAATTGAGTTTTTTTATGAATATTCCACTCAAAACTAAAATTATCTACTTCAGATTTTTTCATAATACATTATTTTATTTTAAATTATATACTCCCACTTTTGCATTGTTTTATTTAACTCATACTCTTTTCTTACATTAACTGCGTTTGCACTTAGAGTTATTCTTAATTCTTCGTTATTAACTAGTCGTTTTATAGCTTTAGATAACCCAAGCTCGTCATCTACTTTTACAATTAAGCCATTTTTTTCATTATGTATAATTTCTTTAGGTCCAGATTTACAATCTGTAGATATTACCGGCATACCCATAGCCATAGCCTCTAGTAAAACATTTGGGAAACCTTCGCATCTAGAACTCAAAACAAAAATGCTTGATGTCTCCATATATTCTTCAGGATTTTTATGATAACCTATAAAAATAACTTTATTATTTATATTCAGTTTATTTGCAAGTTCTCTAAGGTTTTCCATTTCTTCGCCATCACCAACTATTTTAAGTTTCCATTCATCGATATCTTCGTGACAAAGTGCAAAGGCTTTAATAAGCTTATCAAATCCTTTTTGTAAAGTAAATCTTCCAACAGCTAGGATAGATTTATTTCTTTGCTTTTTTGGGTGTGGTAGATCACGTATTGAATTTGCAATAACTAATGTTTTCTTACAATTAAAATTTCTATTAATCCATTCTTCTGTTTCTCTTGTTTGCACTATAACAGTAAATGCAAACCTATAGAAAATCTTTCTAAGAATGTGCCATTTATAATTGACTTCAAATGAAGATCCTTCGTTCGATGTAAATGGAATATTTTCAGGATTATTTCTCTCAGAAACTATTATTTTTTTTTGTAAACCAATAGAAGAGATTATTGAAAAGATGTTTGAAGCTTCAGTAAAACTGATAACAACATCTGGTGAAATATCAATTATAGTTCTACGTATTTTTTTTATTCTTACTAACGAATAATATATTTTTGAAAATAAACTACTATTCTGTCTATCAATATCTAAGTGAACTCTTTCGATTTTACTATCTATATGAAAATAATCTTTTTCAGACTCATTAGACCAAGTAGCTAAAGTAACTTTATGATTTGATGAAAAATAATTGGCCATTTCTGATATTACTCTCTCCGATCCTCCGACATTTAGATTTGGTATAAAGAATAAAATTTTTTTCATTAAAATAATTTATTAAATGATTTTATAATCTTATATTAAATTGATTTTTCAATAATTCTTTAAAGTTATAGTAGTACGTTTCAGATGAAAAATTTTCTTGGGCATAATTAATTGCATTTTGTGAGATCTCATAAATTAATAATGGATTTTTAAGAAATATCTCAATCTTTTCACAAAGAATATCTAAATTATCTGTAGGAAATACAAAACCGTTATAGTTTTCTTTAATATAGACATCAGTGCCTGACATATCGCTACAAATAACCGGTAATCCTTGACCATTAGCTTCTAAAACAGATATTGCAGCATTATCATTACAGGTTGGCAGTATAAAAATATCATGTTTTTGGTATACATCTGGCATTTTTTTAAATTCTAAATTATCAATAAAATCAATTCTATCATTAAGCCCTAGATTTATAACTTCTTCCTCAACATTCTTTCTAACCTCAAAATTTTCGGATGCTATTTGATGGTTTCTATCATCAATCTCTCCAATAAATGTTAACTGAAATTTATATTTATCTTTCAAGTTATTTAATGCTTTAAGTAGTAAACCGTGTCTTTTTAGATACTGATATTTTGCTACCATTAAAAACTTTACTGGTTCATTAATTTTATTTTTTTTATTTTTAACAGGTACAGCAAATGGGACATAGAAACATTTTTTTGGTAAATACTTTTCTTCTTTATCTAATAAAGGTGTCATCCAAGCTGCCTTGAATGTCATTAAAGGTAAGTAAAATTTAATTTTTCTTAGAATATCAACAAGTATATTTTTTCTATTTTTCAGGTATTTAGTATTAACTTGCTCATAAAAAATAATCTTACTATTGATTATTAGCCCATAAAGAGCGGTCATATATGTAAATATTTTTCCATGATTCCTGATTATAATAATATCAGGTTTCAATACTTTAATTTCTTTCCAGTATAAATAAAAGTTAGGGAAATAATTTTTGTTGTTTGGTCCTGACCCAAAAAGCTTCATTATGATAAATGATAAAAAATTTACTTTAATAATTTTTGGTCTAATTATTGAATGATCTTCAGTTTTACCTATTCTTGATACAAAAAAGTATACATTATGACCTTTTTCTCGAAGAGTTTTAACAATATAAGTTTGATTAGTATGATATCTAGGCGCAACAAATAATATTTTCATATTATAAATTTTTATTTTTTATTAATTTTGGAAGTTTTCTATCTTTTTCAGAAACTATAATATTTTTATATTTTAACTTAGCTTTTAAAATATCTAAACCATAAATACCTTTATACATTGAGGGATAAAATTTTTCGTCCATATAATATTCCATGATTACATCTTTTGATAATGAAAGAAATGCATGGGCATAGTTTGAAGGAATAAATATTGCATCACCTTCAGATAATTCGTAAGATTTTACATATTTATATTCTGGGTTCTCAATCGGAATAATGAAATCAATTATTTTTCCAGAATAAATAATGATTAGCTTATTTTGTGGCTTAGGTTTTTTTTGATAATGAAAACCACGAAAAGTATTTCTTTTCTTAGTGTGTGAAAACAATTTGTACTTTGGAATAAACAAAAAATCTTTTTTTACCTTAAATAATTTATCTAAATCATTTCCTGAAACATAACCCCTATTATCAGAAATTATCTTTACAGCTTTTTTAATTAATTTTGGCTTTTGTAATTTCATTTATTCTACTTATAAGCTGCGTGTCAATTGTTGTATCACTTTTCGAAATGAAAATATTTTTGTTTTTTTTTGCATCTACAAGTCTTAATAAATTTTCATGAGATCCCTTGTGAGTAATTTTAACTTTATTTTCCATTAAATTCATTAATTTAATAGCCAGTTTTTTTAATGACATTTCATATGGGGAACGAATTAAATAATTGCCTGGTTTTATTTTTAAGGATTTTTTTATTGAATAAACAACATCATTTATATGTGCAATATTTAATTCCACTTTATTATTAGGTATTATAATCTCTTTATTATTATGTATTTTATTAATAAATGTATCAATAACTTTTGATCTCTTGTCACCTGTTCCAAAGGTATCAAACAAATATATGTTTATCATTTTTTGATTAAGCCCTTCGTAATACATTTTAAATAATTGTTTGGTTTGTGAATATATATTTTGATTATGATTAGGTAACAATTGCATATAACTGCAAGCGTTAATTACTAAAATTTCCCTAATTGATTTTATAGAGCTAATAGTATCAATTGGAAAATTAATATTTGATTGAAGAAGTCTATCAAATTCTTTAACGTCTTTTGGATTAGTATTATAATAAGTAGCGAGATTTATTAAAATATTTGCTGGATAATCCTTTAAAATAGATTTTGAAAAATTTTTTTTTATATTTTTTGTCTTTGAAATTATAGAAACTTTTTTATTTCTTTCAAAATTTATAACTATTCTGTTGTTAGTTATAAAATCATTTATCAAATTTTTTCCTATAAACCCTGTCCCTCCGGTTGTATAAATTATATCAGACATTTTTCAGCTTCAAAAATTTTATCTAACATGTAATCATTTTTTTCTTTATCCATTCTATTATGACATGCTAGCAGTAATCCATTTCTCATTACTTCGTCTGAAACTTCAAAATCACCTTGACTATCCCACATAAAAGTTTTTGCAACTGGCTGCCTCATAATATTACCAGTGAAAATTGTTCTTGTTTGAATATGATTTTTCTCTAAAAACGTTTGAAATTCTTTTCTTTTATTAGACATCTTATTTTTTAAAAGTAAAGGATATGCAAGCCAACCACTTGAAGAATTGGCATAGTCTTTAAAAGTTTGAAAATTTTTAGAATTACAAATCTTATTAGTTAAATAAGTTACATTTTCATTTCGTTTTTTTAAATTGTCTTTTAACTTATTTATTTGAACTAATGCAAAGGCAGCTGAAATTTCTGATGGTATAAAATTATAACCTAAATCATCAAATACATATTTATCATCATAATCAATGCCATCAACTTGACAGCTGAACCTTCTATCATAGTCTTCGGTTTCTCCATATTGAGAAGACCTTCTTCCCCAGCTTCTTAGTGATTTAGCGTAATTATAATCTTCATTGCTTTTATAGCATGTCATGCCTCCAAAACCAGCACCTGTAACAACATGAGATGCATAGAAACTCGTGGTTGATACATCAGAAAAATCTCTAATTTTAGTATCGTAATTATAGCCAATTGTGTCCGCTGAATCTTCTATAATCTTTAACTTGTTTGCTTTTGAGAACTCATATATTTCTTCCCAGTTTGCTAATTTTCCAATCAAATTAGGTACACATATCGCTGATACATTTTCAAGGTTTATTTCTTTTAGTTTCTCAGTATCAATCTGAAGTGTACTTAATTCAACATCAATGAATAGTGGAACGAGTCCAGATTGCACTATTGGAGCTACAGTTGTTGAGAAAGTTAAGGCTGGAGTGATTACTTTTGAACGATGAGGCAGTCTAAGCGACTTCATTGCAATTAAGTTTGCTGAGGACCCACTGTTAGTCATCAGGCCATATTTTTTTCTAAATAAACCTGATACTTTTTTTTCAAGCTCACGAGTGTTTTTACCGTTCATTAGTGCAAGTCTATTATTTGTTAAGACCTCATTAACAGCCTTTATTTCATTATCCCCGTAATCCGCTTCTGCGTAAAAAATTTGCATATAAATTACTTATTTAATCCTAATCTTTTTAATTTATAATTTTTATCAAAATATTTACTATTATAAAATTCAAGATACCAGTCAATAGTTTCGTCCAATCCCCTCGTAAAATTTATTCTTGGTTTCCAGCCTAATTGTTTTTTGATTTTCGAAATATCAATAGCATATCGTACATCGTGAGCGGGCCTGTCCTCTACAAATCTTATATTATCACGCATGTCTTTTTTTCTATTGCTAGTTTTTTTTTCAAATAATGTTATTAATTTCTCTACAATCTCTAAGTTGGTTTTTTCATTATTTCCACCAATGTTATAAGTTTCCCCAACTCTTCCTTTATCAATCACTCTGTGTATTGCAGCTATGTGATCACCAACATGCAGCCAGTCTCTTACATTTGAACCGTCACCATATATGTCTAAAGTATTATTATTAATCAATCTATGTATCAAATTTGGAATTAATTTTTCTGGATGTTGAAATGGTCCATAATTATTTGAGCAGTTGGTTAATATAATCGGTAAATTATAAGTTTTTTGCCATGATAGAAATAATAAATCAGAACTTGCCTTTGAAGATGCATATGGAGAGGAGGGGTCAAATTTATTATATTCACTAAATTTTTTGTCGTATTTTGAGAGAGATCCATATACTTCATCGGTTGAAATATGAACCAATAGTCTTTTTTTATGCCGTTTTTTTTTAATCAGCTCCCTGAATGATTCCAGTAAGTTTATACTAGACATGATATTGGATGCGACAAAGTTTCCAGGGCTATCAATTGAACGGTCAACATGACTTTCTGCTGCAAAATCAACGATTAAATCTGGATCAAATTGCATAATTAAATCATTGATTTTACTTTTATTTTCTAATGAAAATTTAAAATTTTTAATTTTATTTAGAGACTTCTGAGAAAAACTAGGATTATGAGATGCATAAGTAAATTTATCAACATTATAAATTTGATAACCTTTTCTTGAAGCGCTAGCTATAAAATTTGAACCTATAAAACCTAATCCACCTGTAACAAGACACTTCATAATAATCCTATTTTAAATTTTATTAGATCATAATAATTTACACCTTTATTCTCTTTTAGATAAAGTTTTTGAGTTTGTTTAAAAAAATTTAAATATTTATTTCCAATTTCATTGATAGACTGAATTTTTATTTTGTGTTTGTACTTATCAATATTTTTTGATATTAGATCTATTTTGTAGATTAATTCATCGATATCCTTAAATAATTCTCCTGAACCTTTTAGAACTTCGGGATTACTCGAACTATTTATTGCAATTGCAGGTAACCCACAATGTAAAGCTTCAATTAAACTATTTGAACACGCCTCAAGCTTGCTTGCAAAAATAAATATATCATGATCTCTTAAGATTTCTGATAATTTATTCGAATTAACTGCTTTTATCATTTTTATATTCTTAAATGGCTTTTGAATGTTACCGACAAAAGTCATTTCATACTTTTTAAAATCTAATAAGTTATCAAGCTTGTGATATAATTCATAACCTTTATTAATATTGTTAGACCAACTGCTGGCAATTAATTTAATTTTTTTACCTGATTTTTTATTTTTATTATCATAAAAAATATTTGGATTTGGCGCATTATGAATTATACATTTATTTCTATTTATTTTTAACCCGTTAGATATACTTTGATCAAGGCTCCATTTTGATTGAAATATTTGTCCCTGTGAAATTTTATTACTTAAACTGAATATCTTTTTATCTAGTTGCTGTCCAGCTTTTCCTCTATAAGACATTGGCCCATCAATTCTATGTATAAATATTTTTTTAGGAAAATTGTATTTAAGATTTAGATTATCAAACATTTTATGATGACTATTAAAGAGTATTGTGTCCGCCTCTATTTTATTTTCAGTATAAATATCTTTTTCTATTAAATAGTTTTTAAGTGCCTTCAAAAATTGATTGCCGCCTCCATACGGTTCATCTGTTATATCAATATTTATACAAACCTTCATTTTTTTATAACGATAAAATATCCAGTATTTATGTACTTTTTTTGGTGGGGTGTATATTTATCAATTAATAAGAAAATAAATTTTGATCTTTGTAATAGCATATTTAAGTAACTTTTTTTATTTTTACTTGCATATGAAGTGGCAATATTTAAGAAATCAAATAGAACTGCTCCTACCGATCCCATCTCATAAAAATTAATTTCTGAAAATGAGCAGTTACTCAATATATTTCTAAGATATATTTGAGTAAATCTTTGCATATCAAAATCAGCATCGTAGTGCATTGGGTGCATGAAAGGTACAGATATAATTAGATTACCCCCTTTTTTTAATACTCGATAGCATTCTTGAACCGCTTTTACAGGTTCTTTTATATACTCTAATACTTCAGTAACCAATAATACATCATAGGAATCGTCTTCAAAAGGCATTGAACAAATATCAGCTAAAAAATCAGGATTTGTTTTCTCATCAGTATTAAGATATTCCCACCGCTCAATGTTTTTAATTGGGGGAATGAATTTGCCTCTTTTACCAATCTTTTTACCACCAACATCTAATACTTTTCCAGTGAATAAATGAATATTTTTTTTAAGAATCTTATCAAGTAAGTCACGTCTAATACTACTCATAAACTATTTCTAAAATAATTAATTTAAATTTTCCCAATATAAGAAAGTAATTTTATTGTTTGGAATACCCACTTTTACTTACATCCAATGTAATTGATTGCCATTATTTTATAAATTAGTTTAACTATCAATACAATTATAAGATTAACAAAATTTATTTTTTTAACTCTTTTATAAATCTAAATTCATTTTCTTCGGCAATATTTTTAACTAAATTTTTCAACCATTCAATTCCATATATAACTAATTCACGATCATGGAAGGCAATTACTTGTTCTTCATTGATATATTCCTGATCATCAATTTCAGGTATCTTTATTGATGAGTTTAGTACCTTAATTCGATTATTTCTCATACTTCTCACAGTTTTCGCAGAATATACATTTCCAGGAGGAATAAGAGTTGTAATCGATTTTCCAAATGTATCATGTAATATTTGTTGTGAAATTTTAATATGTTCAAAATGAACCTTCTCTGGTAAAAAATCGTAAAATTCTCTGTGATAAAACCTATTTGACTTAAAATATTTAGGTAAATGTTTACCTACTATACAATGGGTTAAACCATGATTTGCAATTTCTAATAAACCACTCTCAACTCCTTCTTTGATTACACCTAATAAATTTGGAAACTTTTTATTAAACGGTACAATTTCTCCATTTCTTTCAACCCACCCAGCAGTTACCCCTACAGTTAATTTACAATTAAAATTATATAATAATTTTAGAATATCATTCCATTCAAATTCATTTAGTTCTCTATAAGGACCCCAAGCTTTAAAATACTTTAAACGTTTAAGAAATAAAAAATTACCGAAAAGTTTTTTTGAATAAACTTCATATTTTTTTGTTGATGCTCCTACATCATCCATCCTTAAAGCAATAATTTTCTTACTAGTCATTTTTTTTCATAATATCATTAAAAAAATCTCTCCATAAACCTTGCTGCTTAAAATAATCATATTGTTCAGCAGTTTGTCTAGAATTTTTATTAAAGTCGTTTTTTTTATTTATTGCTTTTAAAGATAATGTTTTTAATTCATCTGGGTCCCAAGTTTCACTTGAATAACCATTGACATCATTTGTTATCATATCAAATGCCTGCCCTACAGGAGTAGATACAATTGGTATACCTGATGCCATTGACTCTAAAACTGACTTTGGGCCACCTTCTTCTCTTGAGGAAATTAAATACAAATCAAGCATTGAATAAAATTTAGAGATTTCTCTATAATCTTTTAAATAGATATGTTTATAAGGAATATTAAGCTTTGCTAGACCTTTCTTCATATAACCCCTAGATGGGCCCGTTAATAATACGTACAACTCTGTAATATCTTCTTTAAGTAACTCTATGGTTTTCAAAAAAATGTCAGGACCTTTTATTAATTTTGGTTCATTCCCTTCACCCCAACCTACGCCATCTTTCTGAAATGAACCTACTACCACCGAACTTAATGGAATATCATAAGCAATTCTTAATTTAGTACTTTCTTTTTTTTCAATATTACTAAAAAAACTCAAGTCAATACCAATTGGTATCATAGAAATTTTTTCAGAAAATCCTTCATTTAAAAAAAAATTTTTTACTAAATTATTAGAAACTCTAATTTTTGCAAAATTATTTTTTTTTAATTTGAGAGACTTAAATAATTCTGAGAATTGAGGAGAAACAGATGGTATGCCGTGAAAATAGTCAAAAACTTGTCTGTTTCCAAGTAAATGGAATTGACTTTGATTAATGGCATAGTATTTATCAGGTAAATAACATACCTGTCTGACTGGTATATTTGTAAGCGGTATGTTTATTTGTTTTAATATTTTTTTTACTGCTTCAGCTTCTCTTGTAAGTACCCATCCACTATTTTCCATGTGCATAAATATTTTAGAGAAAGGATTGAAAATCATTTAATAGTTTTGTATATCACAATTTGGATATTTTTTCTAAGTCAATTATTTTGTCACAGTCTTTAATTGGAGACTTACGATGTGAAATGATTATCATAGTAATCTTGCCTTTAAAATTATTGATAACACTTGAGATAATATTTTCTTCAGTAATCGTATCCAGGGAACTGGTGGCTTCATCAAGAACTAATAATTTTGGATCATTGTAAAGGGCTCGTGCAATACCAATTCTTTGTTTCTCACCACCTGATATTCTTGCTCCTGTTTCACCAACAATAGTATTTTCTCTATCTGGTAAAGAGCCAACAAACTCTTCTAAGGATGCTAATTTGATTACCTTCAATATCTTCTCATTATCTATATTTTTTGGATTGATACCAAAAGCTATATTGTTTCTGATTGTATCATCAGATAAATAAATATTTTGAGACACATAGCCAATTAATTTTTGATAAGATTCTTTAACATGATTTATATTCACTCCATCTAAAAAAATCTCACCCTCGTCAGGGCTAAATAGCCCCATTATTAAATTTATAAGTGTACTTTTACCCGAGCCACTAGGACCAATTATTCCAATTGTTTCATTTTTTTTAATACTAAAAGATATATCGTTGAGTGTTTTTAATTCTTTATCTCTTTTATATTTGAACCTGATATTTGAAATTTGAATTTCTTTGAATGAATTAATTTTTTTGTCTTTAAATTCTGAATAATTAATTTTCTCATTATTTATCTCATTGTTTAAATTAGATATTTCTTCGTAGAGGAAATCTACATGCACTGCACCATATTTCATGTTTTGTAGATTAACTGTTAATTTATTTAGTCCTGGCATCGTTCTAAAAGCTGCGACAGCAAATAAACCTAATGTCGTAATAATTTGAGAGTTATCAAATCCTCTTAAATTTAAATAAATCACCATAACTGACATGGCAAATACAGCTAAAAATTCTAGTGCAATTCTTGGAATTGCGTTGAAAACAATAAGATTAATTCCTATTTCCAGGCTTTTTTCCTGATTATATATAAATGAATTAATAAACTTTTCTTGTCTTCTTAAAATTCTAATTTCTTTAATTGCTTGCAAACCTTCAAATAGCGCTTTAAGTCGAAGTTTATCATGATGAAGCTGGCCCTCGCTCCAATAAGTGAATTTTTTTCTAGTGTACAAATAATAACAGGAAACTGATATTCCAAATACAAATAAACTTATAAAAAATCCTACAGGCTCATAAATTAATAAAAATAAACAGATGCTTGCAATTATAAAGGCCTCTAAAATATATAATAGAAGACTGTTTAAATATCCTTGAATAGCAGCTGTTACATAAGAATTGATATTCCTAATAAGTTCCGGTGAACTTCTCATAACATGACTTAAAAATGGTTGATATTTCATGTAATAATCAAAAAGAACTTCAGATAATTCATTTCTCAAAGAAACGATAAATTTTGATTGAAGCCAGGTTAAAAATATTAAGAGAGTTGCCTTTATTAAAAAAGCGCTAAGTAATAATATGCTACAAAAATAAATAATCTGATTTTTATTATATAAAGAATAAAAATCTTGCATAAAAACATTAGAAAAAAAATAAGATTCACTTTCGCCCAGGACTACAGCAATAAATGGAATTACGGCAGCTAAACTTAGCATTTCAAAAAAAATTACAATGACCATTGCAATAAACAAAATTAGTACTTTTCTTTTTTGACTGAAATTTAAGATACTAAAAATTTTTTTTAAAGAAGAAGACATATACTAAATAAATAAAGGCTAATTTATGAATATATTATTTAAACTAGATATAAATAATCATAATTAAAGATTATATATATATAACTAGATAATATCACAATTGAATTTCATTGCTATAAACTTACTATATAATTAAATAAACTTAGAACAATTAGTGAATTTTAAACAATTTAGCCATTAGATTATAATCATGATTACTTTTGCACTATATGATAGTAAAGATATACAACTAGCAAAAATAATTTATAAGCTTTCACCGCAGAGGGTAAAAATATTAGCTTTAGATTTCTACAAAAAAGATCAGTATAAATATAAGTATAAAAGAAAATATCTAAAAAAAGAATTTTCGAATGAACAAATAGTTGATTTACAAAATTATTTTTCTAAAAATGATTTTTATCATGTAAAATCATACATTGCTTACAAATGGATTATGCTTAGAACAAAAGTTCATTTAACACGTGGACTTGATTTATATGTAATAAAACCAAGTAAAAGAATTAAATATCGGATCATTTGCATCAATCGTATTTTTTATACCAGATTAAATCTCTGTCTCCCGTACTTTTTAAAGAAAAAAATTAATTTTAAAATAATGTTTTCAGGTAGAAACTGGTTAAATCCTCAAATGGTTAATAACTGGGAATTAATGGATGGGATTGATGATAGTTTACTTATACAAAATATGGATAAGGTGAATTATGTCGACATACTTGGTTGCACAAGAGAAATCTTGGATGATATTGGGATTAACAATATTAAAGAAGAATTTGGTATCCCAAAAAATAAAAAAATAGCTTTATTTAGCTTTAGAAAAGCTGGAAACGGTTTTAGCTTTTTCAAATCAGACAGTGAATACATGGACTCAGTAAGATCTAATCTTGAATTACTAAAAACTAATGGTTATTTCATCATCTGCAGAAGAAGAGTAGATCCTAAAGACATAGATTTTTATAAAGTTAAAAAATCTCCTAATATTGATACATCTAAAATAAAACATCTAATTGATTTAGAAATTAATCATAACGAGGGATTTCCATCAGCAATTTATAAGCTTTTGTACATATCAGAACTTTTATATCTTTCTGATCAAAGTGGAATTGCATCTGTTGAAGCGGCTTTGATGAAGTGTCCTGTTTATTGTCCTTTTCCTGGCAGTAAAAAAAATATTATAAACAATACTGACTATATTTCACCGCCTATTAAAGATATGATTAATAAAAATCTAATTTTTAATAAAATTTCAACAGAAAATATAAAAGGTTATAAAGACACTATTGATATTTTTCTTGATAATTGGTTTGAAACTAATAAAGAAAGATTTTGGAAAGAACTATACTCCTAGTCTAAAATCGTATTTGAGACTTATAATTTTTTCTTATTCTTAATCCCAATATAAAAATGCTAATAAATCACGTTTTATATGATTAAAATAGTAAATGGAGTTTTTTGGAACTAAGCTGCTATTTACTAAGTCTTCATAATTAAAACTATTAATCATTTCATTTTTAAGATATTTAAGACCCATTCCGTAAAATAAAATTAATCTATATTGTAATATTTTGCTTATTTGATTTCTAAAATCATAACTCAATGTCTCTAGTTTATGGGGAGGCAATCTTACACGATTGCTAAATGGTGGTATTAATGATTTAAATTCATCATCATTATTTTTAGAAATACTTCCAGAATATATCGTAAAATCAAATAAAACTCTTTTGTTATCATCGCAGCAAGCCTTCAATTGAGTAAAAAAATGATTCTTTGACTTAATAAATGGAGTTGCTCTAAGACAAATAACTAAGTCATAGCCTTTGATATTCCAGTCATTATTTAAATCCCAACCATCATCTAATATGTCATATGTATCAATATGATTTGCATTAAATTTCATTTTACAATAGCTTTCAACTGTATTACTAAATTCTAAGTTGTGTTTTCTGCTACCTAGAAATGCTATTTTATTAATTTCATCAGAATCTTTATTCTTCAAAAATTGGTCAACAACTTTTTTTTGAAACGGCAATATAATTTTATTTGAGTCACCCATGTGTTTATTTATAATTTTTTTTAGTGATTTTCCAAAATGGTTTTATAAATGAACTCACTTGACGTGTCAAAATTAGGAGGGTAAACGTATTTCTCCAAATATTCATTTCTATCATGCTCTAAAATTGGTTCATCTTTTTCAATAAATTGCTCTATTTTTTTTAAATTATGCCATTTAATACTTTGAATACAACTCTTGTAATTATTTAGAGATCCTTGATCACATCCTCTCACTGACTTATTGAAAATATTATACTTATCAATCTTATGGAAAGCATTCTCAGTCGGTATTTCTAAGTGAAGCGCCTTAGTTTTTGAAATCACTGCTTCAATGAAAGAAAACGATTTAAAAGCAATAAGTTTTTTCGAATTCATAATCATTTGGTGCGTATTAATATTTGGATACGGTATTTTATTCCCATCTAAATTATAAATATCGCTATTTAGGGCGTAAAAATTTTGATACACTTTATTTTGAGAGTCTTTTGCTCTTGATTGTATAATGAAGTTAAGTTTTGATCCTTTTGATGATTTATAAATCGTTGAAATAATGTCTTTATATGAAGTGTTTTTGAATAAGTGAGATAAGGTCTTATAATCAAATTTGTCTTCCTTTATAAAGATTTTAAGAAGTTGTATATATTTATTATTTGCAAAGCAAATTCTACTAAACTGACTGTTTGAGAAGTTGTGAGTCATTAATATAACTGAGTCTTTTAAATCAGGTATTTTTTGATTTATAATATGGTCTAAAACTGGTTTCCCACTAACTACTAATTTATTAAATGAATTTTTAATGTCTTGTTTTTCATAATTTCTTTTATTTAAAATATCAAACTGAACTTTTTTAGCATGTTCATTGATAATAAATATATTATCGAATCCTTGAATTGCTTCTAATCCCCAGAGTGCACTATCGTAATACTCTCCAGCAAAACTGTAAAATTTTGTTTTTCTATTGAGTTCTTGTTTTAAATATTGAATATACTTTCTTGGTCGAAAAACAAGATTACTATCTGGGTGAACACCTGAATGAAAAAATAATTGGTCAGGTTTTGTATTACATATTTTCTCACAAATATCTTTTTCATCTTGAGTAAAAACTATCATTGGTTTCCCGTTCATAAAATTTGGAACGTTTTCTTGATTGGGCACTAACCAGGGCCTAATTGAATTTTTCATTAAAAGAGAGTAAAAACCACTATTTATAAAGATATAAACATCTTCTTTATTAAGTAAAAGTTCATCAATAAGAGGTCCCAATTGGCGGTATTCACTTTGAGATTCTATTACAAACCCAGTCTTCATTTAGAGCAACTTGCATAATTTTAAAAGATTTTTTAAAACCATAAATAAAAATTAAATATATTTAAATTTTGACGATAATTGCTTCATTTGTTCTAACTTTTAATATTCTTTTTATTTAGTAATTAATAATCTTATCTCACCATTACCCCAAATAAGTTCTCCATTTTTATCCTCAGTAGCAGCAATATGTAAATCAATTGATCTACCTGATTTTATTTTTTCAATTTTTCTTACACCCAATTTATTAAATATTTTTATTACCTCACTGTAAGTATTATGCCTTTCTATAGGCACATACCAATTATCCATGAATATCCATCTGTTTGAGGGCATGCCAATCATATTTAGTATCTGTTGTGAGTATTCTTGGGGAATATTATTTTTTATAAGCTCGTTCATTTTTCTTCTTGATGACCATAAAATTCCACCTTTCCCATAAACATAAAAATATATTTGCCCTTTATCTTTACATACTCTTACCAATTCTTTTATTGCTTTTTCAAAATTAGTTGTATGATGTGCAACGCCACTATTCCATACAAAATCAAAAGTATTATCTTTGAAAGGGATCTTCAGTGCATCTGCTTGTTTAAGAGTTAATTTTTTTGTTTTAAAAATTTTTCTTCCAATAGAAAGTCCCTTGGTGCCATAGTCAATTCCATACACTTTTTTTGCTCCTAGCTGACATATCGCGTGAGAATAACGACCATCTCCACAGCCTACATCGAGAACAATTTTGTTTTTAAAATAATTTTTTACATTTATATTTTTTTTAAATCTTTTTATTATAAAGTCTTTAGCTCTTAAGTTTTCTTCTTTTGTCAAAATCTCCCAAAGATCACCATAAAGTGCGCCTGTTTTTTTCTTAATTTCCTGCCTATTTTTTTTAAAATCAAAATTAAGTGAATAGACACCAAACGAAGAAAAAATCTTGATTGCTTCTAAAAGTTCATCAAGTTTATTATTAATTCTTGAATATGCATCTTGGTTCTTAAATTTTATGTGGGGATCTGATGGGTAAATGTTACGAAAATATTCGTGAAGTACAATAATCACAAAATAGGGTTGAGACTTAATTATTTTTTTTAATTTATTAAAAAATAATTTTTCTTTAGAAAAAAGATTCTTTCTCATTTTCAATTTATTTTTTGATTCCATGTATTTTCTCTATTTTTGATTGATCAGTTTAAGATTGAAGAAATTTAACCCTTTAAAGTCACTTTGTAAATAAACTTGCTCGAATATTTCAAGTCAGGTGAATAAATATATTTCTATAAACGGACCAAGATAGCGATACTCAAACTGTGTTTCTATTATAAACGCTGTTTTTATACTTGGATTTGTAATTAATTTTCAATAATTGTTTGAAACCAGATTTCTATATTAAGCCATTGCCATATAAAAAAGGAATTATCAAAGACTCCATTTTTATACCTTTTAAAGGATTTTTTAACCTCTTTATTATTAAAAATTGATCTCTCTTTGAAACTTTTGGAACTTATCATATCTTCGATATACTCACTATTTCCAAGCCATTCTCTTTGTGGACTTTGAATAAATTGCTTAGTTTTTCTAGTTGCATAATTAGGAAGTTTTTGACTGTACCAATCTCTTAGTAAATATTTACCTTGATTTTTTTTTAACATAAATTTTTCAGGTAACCGAAAACTAGCTTCAACAAGTCTATGATCTAAAAATGGAACTCTTGCTTCAACACTATAGAGCATGCTAATTCTATCAAGAAATCCTAAATTTCGAGGTACCTTTGTGAGAAATAAGTCTCTAAATTTTAGATTATCAATATTTGTTTCAAATGGAGTGGGAAATATTATTTTCTCATAAAATTGTTTAAAGTCTTCATGAAGAATTCCTTTATTAATGGCACTATTAGTTCCCTGAATCATACTAATATTCTGTAAATTCGTTTTTTTTGCCTCTTGATAGTAATCATAACCGCACCATTGCTCATCAATTCCTTCACCGCACAAATATACAATTGTATCATCAAGTGTACGTCCTGTTTTAAATATCTCTGAAACACCAAGTAATGATAAGCCGCCTATTGGCTCACATTGATTAATGATTAATTTTTTTATATCATCAAAAAAATCAGATCCACCACAAGAAATCTTTCTCCATTTATTTTCTGCAACCCAGTCCTTAACATATATTGACTCGTCATATTTACTATCATTAAACGTATAAGTATAGGCTGTAAGATCATTTTTATTTGTGTTTGCTAATGCATGAGAAAATAATATAGAAGAGTCTAAACCACTACTAAGTGTTACCCCTAAATTTACATCACTTACAAGTTGTAATTGAATACTATCATTAATTAATTTTGAATATTCCTCGTATGCCTCCATTTCACTTTTGTATTTTGTTGAGTTTTTAATACTATCCTCAAGCTGATAGTATTTCTCCACTGTAATTTGATTATTACTATTGAGGTATAGATAATGCCCAGCTTGTAACTGAAAAATATCTTCAAAGAAAGTTTGTCCATTATACCCATAAACACCCTGAATTAAATAATGCTTTAATGTATTGTAATTAGGTGATTTTTTTTTACCGTAAGCAAAAATTCCTTTGACTTCTGATGAACAAATAAATTCTCCATCATTTTGAAAAGCATAATAAATTGGTTTAACACCAAATCTGTCTCTGGCGCAAAATAGTTCTTTCTTTTTTCGATTCCATATCGCAAATGAAAAAATACCATTTAGTTTTTTTAGACAATCTTTACCCCAATATTTATATGATTTAAGTAGCACCTCAGTATCGCCATGAGTCTCGAACTTCTCATTGTGAACAGAAATCAATTCAGATCTTATATCTTTAAAATTATAAATTTCACCATTGAAAACAATCACATACTCATTATTAATCATTGGTTGGTTAGAGGCGCTGCTTAAATCAATAATTGACAACCTTTGATGACCCAAGATGATATACTCATCATTATAGACTCCTGAATGATCTGGTCCTCTATTCTGAATAGAACGATTCATTTCTTTAATTAATTTTAATTGTTCTGACTTATTTTTATTGGAATTTAAGATTACTGAAAAGCCACACATATAAAACTATATTTCTTCAACATCTTTAGAAATCTGGTTTCTGTTTTCAAGAATTTGAATATCGTGGTAAGTATGAACATCAATAATATTTTTAGTGTATACTTGAAAGTATGTACTCAACTTTCTATCAAAAACAGTTTCATACTTCATAACCCTGATTGCAGCATTTTGTTTTCCGTCCTCATCAACAGACATTACTTCATTATTCCTATTTTTTACTAACATCTCTATACAATTATTAATATCTTGAGATGTGACTTCAGGTGAATTAGGCTGTAAACTCACTACTACTTTAGCTTTTAAATTCTTTTTCTTTTCAATATATTTGATAGCATGTTCTATAACTTTTTGTTTTGGAATACTATTAAGACTTAAGCTTGCAGGTCGTTTTATAACTGAGGCCCCCAATTCTTTTGCAATTTCTAGAATGGTGTGGCAATCGCTTGAGACAAATACAGCATCAACATACTCTGCATTCATTGCAGCTTTAATTGACCAACTAATTAATGGCTCACCCCACAATAATGTTTTATTTTTATTTTTTAATCTTTTTGAATTTTTTCTTGCAGGAATAACAACTACGGTATGCCCAGCTGATTTTTTTAATCTTAGACTTTTGCTTAATTTTTGTTTGAATGAACGCATATTTTTGAGTTGTTTAGTTTTATTACTCTTATGCATTCTATATCTGTATAAAGGCATCGAAAGATATTCGATCTTATAATCCTCTCCAATTCTTTTTCTTAGCTCTTCTTCTTCTCTATGACGCCAAGATCTCTTATAAAGACCATTCTTAACAAGTTTGTCTTTTGAATACATGATACCACATGAAACTGGTACCTCTTTCGCAGAGACGCGTTTTAATTTAGTCCCATTGTTATTAACATATATATAATCGCAGGCTACTCCAAAAGCTTGTGAGTTGTATCGATAAAATAAATGAAGTTGATATAAAAATTCCTCATTTACATAATCATCTGCATCAACTCTGATAATATATTTACCAAGTGCAGCTCTTATTCCAATATTTGATGACTCAGCTACGCCTAAATTTTTTTTATTTCTAATTATTCTTAAATTTTTAATGTCTTTAAAATAATCTAAAATTTTTTTTGTATTGTCAGTTGAACAATCGTCTACAACAATAATTTCATATTTTTCTTTATTAAATGACTGATTTATTAAACTTCGAAGACAAGTTTCTATGTAAAGATCATAATTATAACTTGTGACGATTACTGAGATTTCCATAATTCCCTTCGATATTAGATATTTATTGATTTAAAATAGACAATTCAGTGATGATTTTTCTAAATACTCTTAAGCTTTCTGGATTAAAAGAGCATAAATGACCTTTTTCATTTGTTTTTTGATATGAATTTGAAAATGTAAAATGCTTTTCAATGATCTGGGATCCGTTCATGTATGCTTTAATGCCTGCTGCAAGTCCCAATGTGTGATCACTGTAACCATAATATCCTTGAGAAGAAAATTTATCAGGAAAATTAATTAAGTCTTCATCATCAAGTAAGGTAGGATATTTTGGAATACAGAATAAATACTTAATATGACTTTTCAGTCCAAAAGGAAAATCATTAGGACTCTGAAAGCCAAGAGATAAATAGGTTTCTTTTTTTCTTTCAATGATTTCTCTACATAATGCTTTATCATCTTCAGGACTCTGAGTTTTAAAGCTGGATGTGACACTTGCAATTTTATATTTATCAATACCAAGTTTATCTAACCATTCTAAATGTTCAGCTGTAAAGACCGTAGCTAAAAACTCTATTCCAACTTTTTTGCAATGATCAAATATTTCTTCTACCTGGTAATAATCAAGTTCTAGATATTCTCTAGATTTATCGCCCCAGATCCTCTCTGAGTTTAAAATTTGTATTTTTGCTACATCAGCACCATTAATAAATGCTAAACTAGATAATCTCTTTAATTCTGAGAAATTTCCTGAATGTTGGTTAAAAAGATCAACAACTATTTTCATTTTTTTTACTTTCTTGATTGAATTGATTTTTATACCAATCGATAAACTTCGATATTCCTTCTTCAGCTTTTATTTTTGGTTTGAATTTTATTTTATTAATAAGTTTATTTACATTAGCATCTGTTTTATGTACGTCTCCAATTTGCATCTTTAAAAGCTTAACTTTTGGTTTGATATTTAAATATTTCTCTATAATACGTAAAAATTCCTTTAGGTGCCTAGGCTCATTACCAGCTATATTAAAAACATCATATGGCACTTTCTTAACTGGAGGTTTATTTATAAGCTTCGATATTGAAACAACTACATCATCCACATAAGTGAAATCTCGAATATGATTTCCTTTATTATATAACTCAATAGGTCTTTTCATCATCATATTTTTAATAAATTTAAATAACGCCATATCAGGCCGACCGTAAGGGCCATATACTGTAAAGAATCTTAATCCTGTAGCTGGTAAATTGTATATGTGACTATAAGCATACGCCATTACTTCATTACTTTTTTTGGTTGCAGCATAAAAAGACAATGGATGATCGGTATTTTCAGTTTCTTTAAGTGGAAAATTTTTTCCATCACCGTACACTGAACTAGTAGATGCAAATAGAAGATGCTCAATTTTATTGATTTTAGAAGTTTCTAATATATTGAAAAATCCTTTAATATTACTATTAAAATAATCTCTCGGATTCTGGACAGAATGCCTTACACCGGCTTGGGCAGCTAGATGAACAATTATTTTTATTTTATTTTTTTTTACTACATTATCTAATTTTTTAAAATCTTCCAAATTACCTTTAGTAAAAATGAATTTTTTTTTGCTTTTTGATAAAATTTTAATTCTATCTCTTTTTAATTTTACATCATAGTAAGAGTTCATATTATCATATCCAAAGACCGTATGATTTTTGTCAAGAAGGTACTTAGATAAGTGAAAACCTATAAATCCACCACTTCCTGTAACGAGTATCTTCATAACATTATACAAAAATTATAAATAAGTGTTTCATAATTCATCAATCCATTTCTCACTATATCCAAATCCTTTATCATCAACAATAATATCATACTCAGGTTTTCCCAATTTCAGTTGATGATATTTTAATCCCCAAGAGTCTATTTGAGATTTTGCCTGATCAAATCCAAATTCATAGGATTTTTTAAAATCGCCACCTGTCCTTCCCATGAATCTTGCTGTAAAAATGATTATTTCATTTCCCTCTTCATATAGCCTATTAATTTTTTGTATAGCTTTTGGAATAGGTTTGGCTTTATCGTATTCACCATATGTGTTACTACAAATTACTCCATCTAAATCAAAGCAAATTTTTTTCATCTGGATAGATTCTATCTCTTAATATGAGCCCTTAATTTTTCTGCAATTGCAATTTCATCTTTCAATATTTCTCCCGTCTTTATTTTTCCAAGAGCAATATACATTTTATTAATTACAGATATAAGTTCTTGCATTCCTCTGGGTTCAATGGAGGCTGCTTGATCTGATCCATACATAGTCCTATCAAGAGTTACATGTCTTTCTAATGAGGAAATTCCAAGCATTGAAGCGGCATATGAAACTGCTAATCCATTTTCATGTCCACTATATCCAACATCACAATTAAATTTTTCTTTCATATCTTTTATGGTTAATAAATTTGCATCTTCAGTCCTCATTGGATAGGTGGAAAAACAGTGCATAAGCTCAAATGAAGTGTTCACATTTCTGAAAATTGAAACTGCTTTTTCAATATCTTTTATTGTGGACATGCCAGTTGAGATAAATGTATGCAATTTTTTTTCCGCAACTGCTGTCAAAAAATCTTCATCAACTATCATTGCTGAGGCAATTTTATTGAATTTAAGATTAAACTGATCTAAAAAATCTAGACTTTCGATATCCCATGCTGAAGCAAACCATTCAATATTCTTCATCCTGCAGTACTTATCAATTTCGAGATAATCTTTCTCCGAAAACTCTAAACCTTCTTTTTGATCTCTTTGAGTTGTTCCCCAAGGACTTTCTCTTGGACTATCTAAAAGAGCTTTATCATATACTATATCAATTGTCCTTTTCTGAAACTTAACTGCGTCAAAACCTGCTTTAGCTGACTCATCAATTAGTTTTTTAGCAATATCCAAATCGCCATTATGGTTAATTCCAATTTCAGCAATAAAAAATATTTTTTTCATTAGTAACTAATATATTAATTTTATCTAAAAAAAAGGGTTTATTTACAAAGCGCAAGGATAGTATCACATTTACTTTGACTAGCTAATTGCTGTGAATATTTCTGTTCAATTACAGTATCATTTAAAAAACTCCAATGTACTTGACCAGCTGGTAGACCTTTAGAGAGCCAGTATAAATGATTTGATAAAGGGTATCTTTGAATTTGTTTGATATTAATATTTTTAAAACCTGTTTTTTTTATCAGCTGCTTAAGTGTTTTTTCATTAAAGACATATAAGTGCTGACTCCAGTAATAAGAGTTAATAAAACTCTTTGAGTTGTATAGTGACAATAGTGCATCTTCATGATTCGGAACTTCTATGATCAATGTACCATTTTTATTTAAAAATTTTTTTAAAATTTTTATTGTATTTATTGGCTCCATCACATGTTCTATTACATGGAAGCAAGTAATTAAATCAAATTTTTGATTAAATTTTTCAATTTCTGGTTGTATATTTATTTTACTATCCCAATACTTTTGAACTCTTATCTCTGGTTCAACCCCTGCTACATATTTTGCAATCTTTTTAGACATAGCTAAAAAACCACCTGCACCGCATCCGAAATCGAGTACCTTTTTACCTTTTATAAATTTATTTAAGTAATTATATCTTCTTTCATCATCTTTTTTTGCAAGTTTAATCCAATCAGAAATTGATAATTTATTTTTTCCATGAATACCGGAATTTTCATAATGATTTTCTTTTATGTGAGTAAATGAATTCAGAGTAACGAGGTTACACTTATTGCAAATAATTGGATAGACGCCTTTTAAATCTCTAGTAGAATTCAATAATTTTTTAAAATCTTTAGATTTACATAAATAGCATTCTGAATTTTTTTTTACCAAGCAGTTCTTCCTCCATCAATTACTGTTACAGATCCGTTCATATAAGATGAAGCATCAGATATTAAAAATACTATCGCCGAATTATACTCAGATTTATTTGCCATTCTATTCATTGGAATCAGTTTTTTAATTTTATTTAAAAATTTTAGGTTTTGATTATTAAAAACTCCCCCAAACGCTACTGCATTGCACCTGATATTTTTTTCATTCCAAAACGTTGCTGTATATTTTGTAAGACCAATAATCCCGTGCTTTACTACTGAATAGCTTACTGGTTTAAAGTTACTTCCTGTTTTGTCCTGGTAAAGCCCTTGATTTGGAGCAATTAATCCTAAATCTGATGAAATATTGAGTATTACTCTATTTTGAGATGTATTTATCTTTCCGAAATATTTTGAACATAAAAAAGCACTGGTAAGACCAGATGCTATATCGAATTGCCACTGGTTAATTGAAAAATTCTCAAAATTATTGCTTCCTTTTGAAGATTTAATCATGGTTGGATTTGAAGCGGCATTATTTATTAATACGTTAGGCAGACCAATCTTTTTTTCAATATCCCCAAACATTTTTTTTACCTGCGACTCAGAAGTAAGATCACATTTATATGTAAATATTTTATTTCTATATTCTTTTTCAAATTTCTTAATTCTTAATTTTAATAGTTTTAAATTAATATCAACTAATATAACTCTTCCATTAAATTTAAGTATTTCCTCAGTAAATTCTTCAGCTAAGTAACCCGCGCCACCTGTTAAAATGATAAGTTTACCATCTAGGTTGAAGTTTCTCAGTTTATCCCCTTTCACACTGGATACCTTATTCCTTTTTTCAAGCTTGTGGATTTTTTTTTCTTCATAGCTTTTTCTAATTTTATTACGTCCTCAGGATAATCAACTTCATATATCTTTTCACTAATTATTAATGGGTATATTTTGCTACCAGTCATTGAGCTTTTTTTTAAAATCACTGACGATTTAATAATATCAATATATCCATTTTGCCAATATACGATTGGTAATGACTGTCTTGGCATAGAATGAGAATTATCAGAATTTCTATATTTTATTAATTGTTCCAAATTGTTATTTTTTATCAGCCACATTTTATATGGGGATTGACTGGCTATGTTTACAGACCTGAGAGTATCATAACTATAATTTTGTCTCATTATCTTAATGGCCTTATCAATTGTGGTTAACTTTCTCATTGGATTTGTTGCCCTTAAATGGACAAAATAATCTGGCAAATCACCATTTTTTTCTAAAAACTTTGCAAAGTTAAAGAACACATCAAGATCTGTAGCAAAATCCCCTGATATTTTTTTTGGCCTTTTAAATGGAACGATTGCACCATATTTTTTTGATATCAATGCAATTTCTGGATCATCTGTTGAAACAAAAGTTTTGTCAATTAGTTTAGACTTGATTGATTGCTCAATTGTATATGAGATTAGAGGTTTTCCATTGATTTTGACAATATTTTTTCTAGGAACACCTTTTGATCCTCCTCTTGCCGGAATTAAAGCATAAAAAGTTTTAATATTTTTCATTGATTAAACGCTAATATTTTTTTTTACCCTTTTAATGATTTTTAAGCCTTCTATAGATTCATTAAAAGTAACTAATTTATTTGAATTTTTTCCACTTACTAAGGCCTTTAGTTCTGCAATAAACATATCATCCCTTGTAAAATTAAATTTAATTTTATTTTCTCTTAAAGTTTTCAAATTATAACAATTATAAAACTTATCTTTAAAATTAAATGTAATTTTATATTTATCACTTAGTATTTCTATTTCTTTTTTTAATGGTGACAAAAAATTTAATATAATTGAAGTGGGGAATTTTTTCTGGAACCTTTTGAATTCCATTAAAAGGTGAACAGAATCTTCCACATTAATTTTCAAATTAGACAGTTTCCCTCCCACTGAGAAAATTTTTATAGGATTGCCAAAAAAGTATAGCGCTAAGTCAATCTCGTGAATCTGAGTAAGTAATGACCCTCCGCCTAGTTTTTTAACTGCAGCATAACCATTTTGATAATTTTCATATTTATGCATATATGGCAGATACTCTCCATTATAAAAATGTACAGAAACTAAATTTCCAAATGATTTTTTTTTAATTGTGTTCTTAATTTTGTTTAAAATTGGATGGAATCTATATTGAAAACCTACAAATACCTTATTATCAATATTTTTTATTTTTTTTAACTTATCAATATGCCGCCAATTACTTGAAAGAGGTTTTTCAATTAGTATTTTACAATCGAGCTTTAAAAGAAACTCTACATGTTCCAGATGCTTGGATGTTACAGATGATATGATAACAAAATTTGGCTTTATAATTTTGGCTTCGTTTATTGTTTTAAGAAATTTTATTTTGTAAGCATGCTCTATTCTTTTATCTATTAAAAGCTGATTTTTATGGTTTATTAATTTATTAATATTTGTGCTTTTAAGTGCATAACAATGACTTCCCGGATAAATACTATAAATATTCTTTAAGTGTCTTTGTCCTGCTGATCCCAATCCAATAATTAAGAATCTCATAAAAAAGCTCTAATGAATTTAACATTTTTTTTCATTGTATCCAAAGGATCAAGATAAGTGTTTGTCTCAAATATTATATTATTTAATTTTCCAAGTTTTGGATATTCTGTTTTAAATTCTTCAAATTTTACGTTGCCTTTGCCTAGATAAACATTATTACCGAGTTTATCCTTATCTTTTACATGAATTTCATAAATATACTTATTTAGTAATTTGAAGTCGTAAATTATGCTGCGTCCATGATAGTTTGCATTACCTAAATCGTAACATAGACCAAAAATATCGAAATTTTTATTTAACCTATCTATTAAATTAATTGACAGTTCAAATTCACTATCAACCTCAAATAAAATTCTAATATTTGGTTTGATGAATTTTAAACGAGAAATTCTTTCAAAGAAGCAGACTAATTGCTGACCTTTAAATTTTAGTAATTCATCAGAAATTGGAAAAATTATATTATTGATATTATTAATACAACATATGGATAGAATAGATTCTAAAAATGTAAATGAATAGTTTTTAGGTGCATCATCAAAATTAATTGGATTATCAATAAAATAGTGAAGACATACACTTCTAATTAGTATATTTTTTATTTCTTGCTCGTTTTTAAAAAAAGTAAAATTTTTATCAAAAAATATATTTTTATCATCATCTCTTTTATCAATGAGCCATTCGATACAATTAAATCCAAAATTAGATAACAATTTTAATTCTTTTTGCCAATTTTCGTACGGAAATTCCTGCAGTTTCTGTTTTTTAGACAATCTACCCTGCATAACTCCAAAATTTATCATGCTTAAAAATTAATTTTTTTAATATACGCGGTGGGTTTTGATGAATTAGGAACTGTTATAATTTGAATGTCTTTATCTCTAAAAAATTCATCGACAGCTTCACTCTCGCCCCATCCTCTTTCTCCATACTCATCTATTAATATAATGCCACCTTTTGATACAAATTGAAAAAAATTCTCGAGGGCACTTTTTGTTGCATTGTATGTATCTAGATCAAGATGCAGAAGAGAAATTTTAAATCCTCTGTTATTTTTTACATAGTCTTTTGAAGTAGAAACTATGTCACCTTTTACTAATTCAAATCTGTCTGACATAGAAATTGAATTCGCAATCTTATTAAGCTCTTCTATGTCCTGACCGCTAAAATTTGCTTCTTTAACAAATTCTTGAATACTCTTTTTTTCATATTCTTGTGCTTGATCATCATTAAATGCGTCAAACAAGTCAAAACCAACAACTTTTTTTCTTGAGTTTGGAGAAAAGATCTTAAGTAATTTTAACCAATATATAATTCCTGTACCCTTAAATACCCCACACTCTATTATGTCCCCAGGGACATTCAATGTCTCTTCAAAAATTTTATACCTGACTATAAGTTTTTTGATTCTTTCAAGATCAGAACTTAGGAGTAATTTATTATAGTTATTAAAAATATCAGAATTCATTGTTAATACATGTGTATAGTATTTAGATATTAACTATATTATTATTATTATTATATCTATATTTAAAATAATTATTTATATGCATTTGAGTTGTCAATTTAAATGCATATTAATTGTAAGATCCCTAAGAGATTTTGTGATTAAACTTGAATTACCTAAAAAAATATGAAAATAGAATTAATAGAAAAATCAACGCCATTTGTGGCTTTTTCTTAATCAGCAAATAAAAGCAACAGAATATGCATTAAAGTGTAACGAGTAAATAAATCTTATTCTAATAATATGAGAAATATAAACAAAAAAACTTTATGTCATTTCTAATATTTTTAAGAAAAAATTTTTTTCGGAATAAGAATTTTATTTTGATACTAAGATTATATAAGCGTCTATTTTGTTTTCTTTAAGTTATTTTATTTTTCTCCAACACCAATAATCATTGCTTCTTTGGAGAACCTAATCACTTTATTTAACTTTTCAGAAATGAATAGCTTTTCATGCATAGGGCTATATTTAATTGGTAGTATTGAGATAAAAGCAAACATGAATTTTAAAAAGGGATACTTCCATAACAATGGCAATTGAAAGAAAAAGCTAGCATTGATTTCTTTAAAACCTGATAACAATAGTAAATCTTTCAAAGATGGAATAGTAAAAGGTGTCTTGTGAGTAAAATCTAGGTAAAAAGGCCCCCAGCGTGTGTGCTGCCAGCTCGGTGTCATCAAGATAATTTTTCCACCAGGCTTAAGCATCCGATATATTTCTTTTGAAACCAGAAGGGGATTATTTAAGTGTTCAATGACGGACTTGCTAAATATGTAATCGAAATAATTATCATCATAAGTAATTTTTTCATTTTCAAAGTCACATACTTCAACTCTGTGAGGTCTACATAATTCTCTAGCATCACTATCTAGATCAGCACCATAAACTTCAAATCCTCCGTGAGAAAATGCGTTTAACATTTCACCTCGCCCACAACCTAAATCAAGTATCTTACCCTTTATTAATCCATATTTTGAAATCAAATGATTGGCTAGTTTTATTGGGTAATCCGTCTCTGGTCTTCTTTCTTTTGAATAAACTGTCTTCAGATAAAGGTTTTTCATATATTCTTTTAATAATTTGATCTATATAATTTATTTCTTATGTTAATCCTGAATTTATTTAATGCATAAAATACTATTGTTAGAAATCAATGAAGTACCTTGGAAGATTATTAATAAGTATAAAACTAAATACAAAAACATTAAACTATTTTTTGAAAAAGCAGATAAATACAAAACAATTTGTTCCGATAAGATAGGAATGTTAGATCCATGGCTTATTTGGCCTACAGTTCACAGAGGAATGAACTACAAAAAACATAATATTAAAAATCTTGGTCAAGATCCGAATACTTTTAAAGGTAATCCTATATGGAAAGAATACAGACAAAAAGGATTTAATATTGGAGTATTTGGATCACTACAAAGTTGGCCTCCAATTGAACCAGGAAATGGTGGATTTTATATTCCTGACACATTTGCACACAACAAAGCATGTTATCCAAACTCTCTTGAATTTTTTCAAGAATTTAATCTTGAGCAAGTATCAGAAAACGGAAGGGTAGTTAAAAGAACAAGCTATATCTCATTTAAAAGTCTATTAATTTTCTTGAGACTTCTCAGATTTCTTAAGATTAGGACAATCTTTAGAATTATAAAACAGCTCATATTGGAACTATATGATAAAAGTTTTTATGAGCGAAGACCTATATATCAATCAATTATTTGTTGGGATATATTTAAGTATTTATATTTTAAGAAAAATCCACCGCAATTTGCATCTTTCTTTACTAACCATGTTGCTAACGTCATGCATAGATATTGGAAACATATATTTCCAGAGGACTTTATGGAAAAAAGTACTAAATTTAATAAAGAGCATAAAAAAACAATAGATTTTGCTATGCAAATACTTGATGAAATTCTAGCGGACACAATGAAACTTGATAAAAAATTACAAAATATAAAGGTCTTTTTTATATCAGGAATGGGGCAAGAAGCGGTCATTTATGAAAATCATGAGGGTTTAGAAGCGGCAATAGTATCTGTTGAAAATTTAATGAAGTCTATAGGTATTGATAGATCTAAATATAATAAAAGATTGGCAATGGTTCCTCAAGTAGCTCTAGAAGTAAAAAATCAGAATGTAAGAAAAACTATCATTGATGAAATTAGTTCAATTGAAACTGCTTCCGGAAGGAAAATTTTTGCGATTCTTGAGGAGGGAAACAGCTTAAATATATCTATTATAACTCCAAAAAAGTTAGATATAGAAAAAGGCTATTTCATAATTACTAACGGAAAAAATAAAAAAATTTCATGGGATAACGGGGGAATAAAGTTCAATAAAGTTGAGCCTGGAAGTGCATATCACATTCCTGAAGGATCAATGGCAATTTTAAATAGCGAAAGTAAATATAAAAATATTATGACAGCAGATATTAAAGATATAATATTAAAAGAAGGCGGATTGATTAATTAAAAATCAAAGAATTGGTTGCGGGGGTAGGATTTGAACCTACGACCTTCAGGTTATGAGCCTGACGAGCTACCAGACTGCTCCACCCCGCGTTATAATAAAAAACTTCATATAGATTATTGATGAAGATGTCAATTAATGGAAAAACTACATTGGGCCATATTTATTTATAAGGAATTCTGTAAAAATCTTTATACCTTTATTACAATTAGTCTGCCAATCTTCTGATGCCGCAGTATCTGCCTCGTCTGTGATATACTTATAGCATTTAAAAATTGTATTTTTTAAGAAACAACCTTTTGCAAGTGCAAAAGCTTCCATATCTACAACATCAGCATTGATATTGGTTTTGTTCGTAACAAAGCTATCTCCAGTTGCACAAATATAGCCTTCTTCTGATAGTTTGATTTGACTAATTTTATCAAATGGAGTCTCTCCCCTTTGAAAACCTAAAGGAGAAGCATCAATGTCATGTTGAATAAATTGAGTGCATTCAACCAAACCAGTTAGTGATGAATTAATTTTACCAACTGTACCATAATTAATTATCGCTTTGGGTTTTTTTAAATTGATTATATTTTCCACTGCTAACGCCGCATTAACTTTACCTACCCCAGAATGTATTATTTGATTTGAATTATTAGTCTCTATTTCTAATGCTGATATTACAAAGATACTCTTATTTTTTAATATTTTTAGTATTTGATCTAATTTTTCCATTTTAGATATAATTAATTTTCTCTAAATATATCTCTAGAATAAACTTTGTGTATAACATTTTCCAATTCATTTGAGAGACGATTAGCAATAATTAAATCTGATTGATTTATAAAATCACCAATATCTTTAATTACTCTTATGCCATCAAAATAATCATCAAAAATTAGTGGTTCAAAAAGAATTAACTTTACATCGTTTTGTATCAGATCATTTATGATATCTAATACCGCACTTTCCCTAAAGTTGTCAGAGCCCTCTTTCATAATTATACGATAAACTCCTATTGTTTTGGGATTTTTTTTTAAAATAGATTCAACAATGAAACCTTTTCTTGTTTGATTTGCCTCAACAACTGCTTTTATTAATTTATTTGGAATACTTTGGTAATTATCTAAAAGCTGCTTAGTGTCCTTTGGCAAACAATAACCTCCGTAACCAAAAGATGGGTTATTATAATAATTTCCTATTCTAGGGTCAGCGCTTACACCAGCAATAATTTTTTCAGGCGAAAGATCATAAATTTCTGAAAAACTGTCTAATTCATTAAAAAAAGCTATTCTCATCGCTAAGAACGTATTTGAGAATAGTTTTACAGCTTCGGCTTCTTTTGAGCCCATATTAATTAACGAAATTTCATTTGGATTTAAGTTAGAGCACTCAGTTAAAATTTTGCTAAAAATTTGAGCTTTCTTAGTCGTATCACCCATTACAATGCGTGCAGGATAAAGATTATCATATAAAGCTTTACTTTCTCTTAAGAATTCTGGAGAAAAAAAAATGTCCCTTTTTTTATATTTTTTTCTTATTGAGTCTGTAAAACCTAGAGGCACAGTAGATTTAATTACGATAGTTGCATTCTCATTTAGTTCAATACAATCTCCAATTACATCTTCTACTGTAGAAGTGTCAAATGAGCCGCTCTCAATGTCATAATTTGTTGGAGTAGCTATTATCACATAATCAGAATTTTTATACACTACCTCTTTATCAGAAGTGGCAATGAGATTAAGTGGTTTATTTTGAAGAAACTCTTCTAATTCTGTATCTTTTATAGGAGATTTTTTATCATTTATATTTTTGATTTTTTCCTCTGAAATATCAAAAGCTCGTACTTCATATTTTTGAGATATTAATACAGCAAGACTCAAACCTACATAACCACATCCTACAACTCCAATGATCATAAAAACTCCTTATAAGTAATTATTAATGTAGTCATTAACGCCATCTTTGAGAGAGGTAAAATTTTTTTTGTAGCCTTTTTTTCTTATTAAAGAGATGTTTGCCCTAGTCATGTATTGATAACCTTTTCTTATTTCTTTAGGAGTTGGAATAAATTGAATATTTTCTTTTATTTTTTGATTTTTAAAAATGATCTTTGCAAGCTCTAGAAATGTTTTTTTTATTCCTGTTCCTACATTTATGATTCCTATAATTGAGTCATTTTTGATCAACCACAAAATAATATCAACACAATCTTTAACGTATATAAAATCTCTTGCCTGTTTACCATCTTTAATCTTCGAGTTATGAGACTTGAAGAGATTTAATTTTTTTGTTTCTTTTATTTGTTTTAAAAATTTTGGCACAGGACTCATCATAAACCCTTTATGCATCTCATTTGGTCCATAGACATTAAAAAATTTCAAGCCCACCGGGCGACTATCCATGTTGCCTATTCCTATGGATTCTAAAACTTTAAGATCAAATAAGTGTTTTGACAGTCCGTATAAATTGATTGGATTGAGTCGAATAAAATTTAAAAGAGTGTTTTTATCATCAAACCCATTTTCTCCATTTCCATAAGTTGCAGCAGAAGAGGCATAAATAAGTTTGATTTTATATTTGTTACATATAAAAAATAAATTTTCAGAGTATATTAAGTTATTATTTATCAATAATTCTAAATTTGTTTCTGCAGTTGAACTGATTGCCCCCATATGAATCACTGACTCAATTTTTTTTGAGTTTTTTTTTATAAAATTTATCAATTGGGAGGGCTTAATTATTAATGGTTTTTTTAGACTTGAAATATTCTTAATTTTCATTTCATGATCTAAAATATCACACAATACTAGATCATATCCCAATCTATCCAGTTCAATGGAAATATTAGATCCTATAAAACCTGCAGCACCCGTTATAATATGCATTCAAAATTCCTGTCATATAAAAAATAAATTTATTTGATAAGTATATTTTACTTTTTACTGTATTATCATATTCAAAACTAATAGAAAAAAAAGAATTACATTGATAAAAGAAACACTTTTAGAAATTTCACAAAATTTTAATAAACTTTCAAATAATGACAGGGAAATCCATGATTCTATTCAAGTTATAATTAAGTGCCTTAAAAATGGTGGGAAAATTATGTTTTGTGGCAATGGCGGTTCCGCTGCAGACTCTCAACATCTAGCTGCTGAGTTAATTGGAAGGTACAGAAAGAATAGAGCACCATTAGCTGCTTTAGCTTTGTCTACAGATACTTCAACGATTACTGCTATAGCTAACGATTTTTCATTTGATGACATATTCTCAAGACAAATTAATGCATTATGTAAAGAAGGTGATGTTCTTTACGCTACTTCCACAAGTGGTAAGAGTAAAAATATTTTAAATGCCGTTAGAGAAGCAAAAAAAAATGGCTGTAAAGTTATCGGTGTAACAGGTGAAGGAGGAGGTGATCTAGTTGGAAAGTGCGATTTTTTAATCAAAGTCCCATCTTCAAGACCTGATAGAATCCAAGAAATGCATATAGCTGTTGGGCAAATTATTTGTGAATATATTGAAAATTATTTTTTTAAGACATGAAGTGACAATATTTCACGTTTAGTAGATCTGGCAACGTCCTACTCTCCCATGCCTTAAGACAAAGTACCATCGGCGCTGGAGCCCTTAACGTTCGAGTTCGAAATGGGATCGTGTGTTACCTCTCCGCTAAAGTCACCAGATCAACAAAACGTGAATACAATACTAATTTAATTTTTTGTTCATCTAAATTAAGTGTTGCTTGAAATTGCTAGTTTGTTTCTAGTACATAGAAAATCAAGCCGATCGAGTTATTAGTATCAGTTAGCTTCATGCATTACTGCACTTCCACACCTGACCTATCAACGTGGTGGTCTACCACAACTCTCATGGAAGAATTAGTTTCGAGGGAGGCTTCCCGCTTAGATGCTTTCAGCGGTTATCCCGTCCGTACTTGGCTACCCAGCGATGCCGATGGCACGACAACTGGTACACCATTGGTACGTTCACTCCGGTCCTCTCGTACTAGGAGTAACTCCTCTCAATTCTTCAACACCCACGGCAGATAGGGACCGAACTGTCTCACGACGTTCTAAACCCAGCTCGCGTACCACTTTAATCGGCGAACAGCCGAACCCTTGGGACCTGCTCCAGCCCCAGGATGTGATGAGCCGACATCGAGGTGCCAAACACCGCCGTCGATATGAACTCTTGGGCGGTATCAGCCTGTTATCCCCGGCGTACCTTTTATCCGTTGAGCGATGGCCCTTCCACTCAGAACCACCGGATCACTATGACCGTCTTTCGACTCTGCTCGACTTGTCAGTCTTGCAGTCAGGCAGGCTTATGCCATTGCACTCAACAGCTGATTTCCGACCAGCTTGAGCCTACCTTCGCACGCCTCCGTTACTTTTTGGGAGGCGACCGCCCCAGTCAAACTACCCACCATACACTGTCTTGGATCCAGATAATGGACCTCAGTTAGATATCAAAAATTACAAGAGTGGTATTTCAAGGATGACTCCACGGAAGCTGGCGCCTCCACTTCAAAGTCTACCACCTATCCTACACATGTAATTTCTAATATCAATGTAAAGCTATAGTAAAGGTGCACGGGGTCTTTCCGTCTAACCGCGGGTACTCCGCATCTTCACGGAGAATTCAATTTCGCTGAGTCTACGCTGGAGACAGCGGGGAAATCATTACGCCATTCGTGCAGGTCGGAACTTACCCGACAAGGAATTTCGCTACCTTAGGACCGTTATAGTTACGGCCGCCGTTCACCGGGACTTCAGGTTGTAGCTTGCACCACTCACTTTAATCTTCCGGCACCGGGCAGGCGTCAGACCCTATACTTCGCCTTGCGGCTTTGCAGAGTCCTGTGTTTTTAATAAACAGTTGCTACCCCCATTTCTGTGCCACCTACATCTGGTTGCCCAAACATAGGTCCTCCTTCTTCCGAAGTTACAGAGGCAATTTGCCGAGTTCCTTCAGCATAGTTCTCTCAAGCGCCTTGGTATCCTCTACCTATCCACCTGTGTCGGTTTCGGGTACGGTCTATGATGAGGCTATTTCCTGGAACAACTTCACTGCCCATCCAATCCATATAAGGATAGACAATTTACGTCATCCGTCACATCTCATCTGGTCAAGGAATATTAACCTTGTTCCCATCGACTACGACTTTCGTCCTCGCCTTAGGAGCCGACTCAACCTGCGCGGATTAGCCTTGCGCAGGAACCCTTGGATTTTCGGCGACAGAGTTTCTCACTCTGTTTGTCGCTACTCATGTCAGCATTCTCACTTCCGATATCTCCAGGAGCTCTCACGAGTCTCCCTTCAACAACGTACGGAACGCTCCGCTACCACACAATAAATTGTGTCCAAAGCTTCGGTGTATTGTTTAGCCCCGTTACATCTTCGGCGCCGGATAACTTATTTAGACCAGTGAGCTGTTACGCTTTCTTTAAAGGATGGCTGCTTCTAAGCCAACCTCCTGGCTGTTTTGGTCGTCCGACATCCTTTCCCACTTAACAATAACTTGGGGACCTTAGCTGTTGGTCTGGACTGTTTTCCTTTTGACTACGGACCTTAGCACCCGTAGTCTGTCTGCCATACATTACTCATCGGTATTTGGAGTTTGGTTGGACTTAGTAAGGATCTCTCCCCCCTTGCCCATCCAGTGCTCTACCCCCGATGGTATTCATATGACGCACTACCTAAATAGTTTTCGCGGAGAACCAGCTATATCCGAGTTTGATTGGCCTTTCACCCCTAACCACAAGTCATCCAAAGACTTTTCAACGTCAACTGGTTCGGTCCTCCAATAAGTGTTACCTTATCTTCAACCTGCTCATGGCTAGATCACTCGGTTTCGGGTTTAATCCAAAGTACTTTCGCCCTATTAAGACTCGCTTTCGCTACGCCTACACCTTATGGCTTAAGCTTGCACTTTAAACTAACTCGCTGACCCATTATACAAAAGGTACGCCGTCACCCTTACGGGCTTCGACAGCTTGTAAGCATTCAATTTCAGGATCTATTTCACTCCCCTCGTCGGGGTTCTTTTCACCTTTCCCTCACGGTACTAGTTCACTATCGGTCACACAAGAGTACTTAGGCTTGGAGGGTGGTCCCCCCATGTTCAGACAAGATTTCACGTGTCCCGTCTTACTCGAGAACATTAATTGTCATTACCCATACGAGACTATCACTCTCTATGGTTTACCTTGCCAGGTAATTCTGGTTGTACAATTAATGCTACTGGCCTGGTCCGCTTTCGCTCGCCACTACTTACGGAGTATCGGTTGATATCCTTTCCTCCAGTTACTTAGATGTTTCAGTTCACCGGGTTCGCTTTACTAACCTATGTATTCAGTTAGCAATAACTCAAAAGAGTTGGGTTGTCCCATTCGGAAATCTTCGGATCAAAGTGTGTTCGTCACTCCCCGAAGCTTATCGCAACGTACTACGTCCTTCATCGCCTTTGTGTGCCAAGGCATCCATCAAATGCTCTTAAACGCTTGATTATTCTATGTACAAAAAACAAACTTATGTTTCTTGTGACACTTAGATTTGAATTCTCAATAAAATTTTAATTTAGTATTGATGTCACTTCACGATGTAAATGGAAAAGCTTAAAACTTGGTGGAGCTGACCGGGATCGAACCGGTGACCCCCTGCTTGCAAAGCAGGTGCTCTCCCAGCTGAGCTACAGCCCCAAGAGATACCACGTCATGGTGGGCCTGGGTAGACTCGAACTACCGACCTCACCCTTATCAGGGGTGCGCTCTAACCAGACTGAGCTACAAGCCCAAACGTAAGGCTTTATAGTTTTAAACAATGAAAGAGAAACGAGGACGGTAAGCCACATATAATTACTAAGTAAAATATTTTTTAAATTCCTAGAAACTCAAAAAATTACTCTTAGAAAGGAGGTGATCCAACCGCAGGTTCCCCTACGGTTACCTTGTTACGACTTCACCCCAGTCGCTAATCTTACCGTGGTTGGCTGCCTCCTTACGGTTAGCGAACCAGCTTCAGGTAAA
Source organism: uncultured Pelagibacteraceae bacterium (assembly GCA_902610585.1). GTDB lineage: Bacteria > Pseudomonadota > Alphaproteobacteria > Pelagibacterales > AG-422-B15 > CACNXQ01. Next base: position 145,084 of record CACLWE010000001.1, on the reverse strand, counting down.
ACCAACTCCCATGGTGTGACGGGCGGTGTGTACAAGACCCGGGAACGTATTCACCGTAGCGCGCTGATCTACGATTACTAGCGATTCCAACTTCATGCACTCGAGTTGCAGAGTGCAATCCGAACTGAGGTAACTTTTTGAGATTTGCTCCAGATCACTCCTTCGCTGCCCTTTGTAGTTACCATTGTATCACGTGTGTAGCCCGGCCCGTAAGGGCCATGAGGACTTGACGTCATCCCCACCTTCCTCCGGCTTATCACCGGCAGTTCCTTCAAAGTTCCCACCATAATGTGCTGGCAATTGAAGGTAAGGGTTGCGCTCGTTGCGGGACTTAACCCAACATCTCACGACACGAGCTGACGACAGCCATGCAGCACCTGTATCCAATCCACCCGAAGTGAAAGACTTAATCTCTTAAGTCCGCGATTGGTATGTCAAGGGCCGGTAAGGTTCTTCGCGTATCTTCGAATTAAACCACATGATCCACCGCTTGTGCGGGTCCCCGTCAATTCATTTGAGTTTTAGCCTTGCGGCCGTACTTCCCAGGCGGAGTGCTTAACGCGTTAACTGCGATACTGGAAATCTAAATTCCCAACATCTAGCACTCATCGTTTACTGCATGGACTACCAGGGTATCTAATCCTGTTCGCTACCCATGCTTTCGAACCTCAGCGTCAGTATTGGCCCAGAGAGTCGCCTTCGCCACTGGTGTTCCTCCTAATATCTACGAATTTCACCTCTACACTAGGAATTCCACTCTCCTCTACCAAACTCAAGAAATGTAGTTTTGAAGGCAGTTCCAGAGTTAAGCTCTGGGATTTCACCTCCAACTTACAAATCCGCCTACGCTCGCTTTACGCCCAGTAATTCCGAATAACGCTAGACCCCTCCGTATTACCGCGGCTGCTGGCACGGAGTTAGCCGGATCTTCTTCTTCAGGTACCGTCATTATCTTCCCTGACGAAAGAGTTTTACAACCCTAGGGCCTTCATCACTCACGCGGCATCGCTGGATCAGGGTTGCCCCCATTGTCCAATATTCCCCACTGCTGCCTCCCGTAGGAGTCTGGGCCGTGTCTCAGTCCCAGTGTGGCTGATCATCCTCTCAGACCAGCTATAGATCGTCGCCTTGGTGAGCCATTACCTCACCAACAAACTAATCTAACGCGGGCCCATCCAATAGCGCATAAAGCTTTCTCCCAAAGGACGTATAAAGTATTAGCTTAAGTTTCCCCAAGTTATTCTCTACTACTGGGCAGGTTCCCACGCGTTACTCACCCGTCTGCCACTAAATCCGAAGATTTCGTTCGACTTGCATGTGTTAAGCGTGCCGCCAGCGTTCATTCTGAGCCATGATCAAACTCTCAAGTTTAAAAATGACGCACACAAACTTATTGGCGGAGTTGCATAAAATAAATTATGCAATCCAATAAACGTGTACGGTTATTCTGTACTGCGGAATTACCGCCCACGTTTCTCTTTCAATTTACTTTTCCAATAGCATAACCAACAAGCATAAAGTCCTTACCCTAAAGATAAGGAATTAAATGCCGGATAGATTATATTAAGACTATAAATAGTCATATGCCGCAAGCTCAGAGCATCACCGAACAAGGGTGAGCGTTTTTTACTGTATAGAGCCAAAAAGTCAAGCAGCAAAGGACATAAAAGGCAGAAAACTAGTATTTTTATAGAATTACAATTATATAACGAATTCAATTACTTATTTGATTAAGTAAGAGTTTCGTATTAATCAAAACAAATATTTATGAAAAAACTCTAAAAATGTTTATACCAATATCCCAAAATGACCATCATCAATAGAAATCAGATTATTCTGTTACTGAGCTTTATCTTCTTACTGGGTATTTCATATTTTTTGTCTATTTCGTTCGGAGAAAATTTAGCTAGAGAAAAAAAAGTTTCTAAGAAAATTATAACAGATGAAGACCCAATCCATATTGAGGAAAAATTAGAAATTCATTTTACATTCGTCCAAAAATACTACCTACAGGATGGAGAGACTTTTACTGGAGTCTTAAAGCAAGCAGATCTTAAAGATGATGAAATTAATGATGTTGTTAATATTATATCTAAAAAAATAGATTTAAGAAAATTAAAAGTAGGAACACTAATTGAAACTTACACTAAGTCCATTAATGATAAAAAGATAATTAATGAAATAATTATATATCCTGATGTTGAAAAAAAAATCTATGTAAAAAAAGTTAACAATAAATTTGTTGCAGGTGAAGACAGAAAAAAACTATTCAGTAAGCTAAAACTCTACGAAGTTGAAATCCATAACAGTATTTATGGGTCTCTTAAAAAAATAGATACACCAGATGAAATTATAATGGAGTTTGTTCAGTTGTATAGTTTCGACATCGATTTTCAAAGAGATATTAGAAAAGGAAATAAGATCAAAATATTTTTCGAGATTTATACAGATTCACAGAATAATTATATTAAATCTGGGAACATTTTTTTTTCAGAGATTATTCTTAATGATGAATCCTATGAGCTTTATAGATTCCAATCAGAGGGGGATGAATTTGTTGAATACTTTAATAGTGATGGCAAAAGCGCAACTAAAGCACTTATGAAAACACCAATTAATGGGGCAAGGCTATCCTCTGGTTTTGGAATGAGAAAACATCCAATTTTGGGGTACAATAAAAAACATCAAGGAGTTGATTTTGCAGCGCCTACTGGAACACCTATTATGGCTGCAGGCACAGGCCATATAGAATTTGTCGGCAATAATGGGGGAGCTGGAAAATATATTCGTATCAAGCATCTCAATGGGTATAAAACTAGTTACTCTCACCTAAGTAAATATGCTTCAGGTATTCAAAAAAACATCAAAGTTCGGCAAGGACAAGTAATTGGCTATGTTGGTAATACGGGACTATCTACAGGCCCTCATTTACACTATGAAGTAATTTTTAATGGAAAAAGAATCAATCCAATGAAAATGAAATTACCTTCAGGTAAACAACTTAAAGACAAAAACTTGGAAATTTTTTTAGCTGAAAAAAATCGAATTAATGCTGAAGTATCTGAATTAAACTCTATGAATTAGCTTCTTCAATAGCCTTTGCAGGATCCAGAGTTTCAACAGTCTCATCGACGCTAGATGCTTCATTTACATTAGTTTTTATCGAGCCATTTTTGTCATTATAGCGGTCTTGGCGATCATTGATTAGTCTGCTGTAATGTTCGGCGTGCTGCAAATAGTTTTCCGCACCTACATAATCGCCTGATGCTGCTGCATCTTTTGCTAAAACCTTATACTTTTCAAGAACTGTGGATAGATTACCTCTGACTCTGGTATTATTATTACCATTAGCAAAGTTGTCATTGTTCCTATTGTTTGACCTTTTAAAAGGTCGGCTTCTTCTATTTTTCACTTTGAAAATTTAAACCTAATTTTTAGGTAATTTATTGTTCGAGATTATGTAAACTAGTGTTAAGTACAAAATTAATCAAGTTTTAATTTATATTCTTTTTGTAACGATACACCTTGGTATATCAGAAATGTCTTTTTCTACTGAAATAAGCTGAAAACCAGTATTTTTTAGCAGTTTTTGAATTGGTTTCAATTGATTGTAACCGATTTCAAAAATGATCAATTGTTTTTTATTTTCATATTTAATCAGATTATCTAAAACCATTTTAAAACACCTTAATCCGTTATCTTTTGCAAAAAGAGCGATTTCAGGCTCGAAATCTTGAACATCCTTGAGCATAATATCTCTTGATGAGATTGAAACATATGGTGGATTACAAACTATAAGATCATAATTTATCGTATTGAATTCAGAAAAATCCGCATTGCAAAATTTTAATCTATTTTCATTTAGTAAATTACTTTTATTCTGCTTCGCTACTTTTAAAGCCTTTTTATCGAAATCGATGCCAATACCCTGACTATTTTTAAATTCCCTCAGGAGCGATATTATCAGGCATCCGGAGCCTGTGCCTAGATCTAATATTTTAAGATTTTGGTCTGTATCAGGAAAGTATTTGATAGCAGTTTCAATGATAATCTCACTGTCAGGTCTTGGAATTAATACTGAATTATCTATAAAGAATGTATCGTTCCAAAATTCTTTTTTATTTATTATGTATGCAATTGGCTCACTTTTTTTTCTTCTCTGAATTAGTTCTTTATATTGACCCAATTCAATATGATCTAGTGACTTATTATGACTAATATTAATTTCTTCATTAGAAGTATTCAGAATATACTTCAAAAGTATTTTTTTTTCTAAAATAGGTATACAAGAGTCTTCATAATATAGAAGTTTATTTAATGAGGACATATCATCTTCCTTGATCTTCAAGTATTAGATTTGTGATCACTTCCTCTAATCCTGTAGAATTCAATATTTGCTCTAGTTTGTAGAGCGTTAAATTTATGCGATGATCAGTCACTCTTCCCTGAGGAAAATTATAGGTCCTGATCCTTTCTGATCTATCACCTGAACCTATCTGTGATTTTCTTTTATCTGCTATATCATCATCTTGTTTTTTACGCTCGAAATCATATAATCTTGTTTTTAAAACTAACATAGCTTTGGCTTTATTCTTATGTTGAGATTTTTCATCCTGTTGTTGTACGACGATACCAGATGGAAGATGAGTTATTCTAACTGCACTATCAGTTGTATTAACATGTTGCCCTCCTGCACCACTAGATCTAAATACATCGACTCTAATATCTTTATCATCGACTTGAATATCTAGATCCTCAGCTTCAGGTAATACAACTACACTCGCTGCAGAAGTATGAACTCTTCCCTGAGACTCAGTTTCTGGAACTCTTTGAACTCGATGGACACCTGACTCGAACTTAAGTTTTGAATAAACGCTGTTACCTGAAATTTTTGCAACGGCTTCTTTAATGCCTCCTTTTTCAGAGTCTGAAATAGAAATATATTCAATTTTCCAGCCCTGATTTTCAGCATAGCGCTGATACATGCGCAAAAGATCATTAGCAAATAAAGCGGCCTCATCGCCGCCAGTACCAGCCCTGACCTCTAGAATTACATTTTTTTGATCCAATGGATCTTTTGGAATCATTAATTCTTTCAAAGCATTTTCAGCCACTAATAATTTTTCTTTAACATTATTGATTTCAGATTTGGCTATTTCAATTAAATCAGTGTCGTTACCGTTGATCACACTATTTAATTCTTCTAATTCTGACTGTTGAGCTAAGTATAAATTAACTTGATCATATAAAGGCTTTAAATCAGCATATTCTTTTGAAAGGGATACATATTTATCTTTATCATTTACTGATTGGTTTAATTCATTTTCAAGATTTTTGTATTTATCTTGAATCTTTTCTAATTCATCCTGCTTAATCATGAAGTGATTGAATCTTTTTCTCTACAAGATTAACTACGTGATCAACTATTTCGGGATTTTTTATTTTATGATCAGCAACTCCTGACAAATAAATCATATTATTTCCCTTTCCGCCACCGGTTACCCCTATATCACTATTTAATGCTTCTCCCGGACCATTTACAACACAGCCAATAATTGAGAGAGTTATAGGATCTTTAATGTGTGACAATCTTCTTTCAAGCTCACGAACTGTATCTATTACTGGGAAAGCCTGTCTAGCGCAAGAAGGGCAGGAAATAATTTTAATGCCCCTAGAACCTAAATTCAAACTCTTCAATATCTCGTGACCTACTTTAATTTCCTCAACAGGATCTGCTGTTAATGAAACTCTAATTGTGTCTCCAATCCCTTGTGAGAGAAGATTGCCAATACTTATGGATGACTTAATCGAGCCTGATAAATAAGTTCCTGCTTCTGTCAACCCAACATGAAATGGATAATCACATAGTTTTGCTAATTTTTCATAAGCTTCAATTGTAGTAAATACATCTGATGCCTTGACACTTATTTTAAAATTATCAAAATTATTATCTTCGAGCAGGCGTATATTTGCTATTGCGCTCTCGACTAAGGCATCAGCACAAGGTTCACTGTATTTTTTTAGAATTTTTTCATCAATAGAGCCTGCATTTACTCCTATACGCATACAAATGTTATTTTGTTTAGCTGCATCAATAACCTCAATAATTTTATCTACTCCAATATTACCAGGATTTATTCTCAAGCAAGCAGCGCCCGCTTCAGCAGCTTCGATCGCACGCTTGTAGTGAAAGTGAATATCTGCAACGATTGGTACATCCACATTATTAATAATCTCTTTAAGAGATTTTGTGGACTCTCGGTCGGGACAAGACACCCTAACGATATCTGCGCCTTCAGATACTAAATCATTAATTTGTTTTAATGTTGCATCAGCATTTGATGTAAGCGTGTTTGTCATTGATTGCACAGAAATTCTTGCATCGCCACCAACTTCTAAACTTCCAACCTTAATCTTCTTTGTACGCCGGCGTATTATTTTGTTTTGAGAGTACTGGCTCATATTTATTTATAAATTAGGTAGGTATTAAATATAATGAAAGAGTTGATTTGAAAACTTAAAAAATCTGTTTTCTACCTATCTCGCCTATGGAGCCTAGAAATTTTATTTGGCCATTGTTAACTTTTATTGAAATAAGACCCATATTCCCCGAGGTTACAAATATTTCGTCATTTTTTGATACCTCAAGATTAAGCTCTTCACCCTCTTTGAAAACCTGACTAATTAATATTTCCTTTGCATTATCAACCTCTATCCAAACTTCGTTGTCAAATAATATTGATAAACTAACTGTTTCCAAAAAATTTTGCTTATTGCTGGATAACCTGGCAGATTGTTTAGAATAACTTAAATGTGGATTTAATTTTTCTGTATTTGTTTGATTAAAACTAAAAAAACTATTTTCAGCTAAATTATTTTCTAAATCATTTTGAGTTATTATTTCAGTATTATCTAATCTTAATTCAACAGATAAATTGTTATTTTTTAAGGAATGATTAAAGCTTAAAATTATAAAAATTAAAAATAAAGGAAATAGAATTTGGAATTTAAAATTATTTATTAGCGATAAAAAAGAGTTGGCCGCTGATAGATTGCTCGATAACTTAGTAGAACTTTCTATTGTGGAATGAGTAAAAGTAATTTTTTTTTCAGGAACAACTACGCCTAGGTGTTTTGCGTATAAAAAAAGTAGATGCTTTTGTGGAAATGAGTCCACTTCACTTTCATTAAGATTTTCAATTTCAATAATAACTTTTTTTGAAATCTTTGTCTCTTTACTTAAATCGTCTACTGAACAGCCCCTAGCTTCTCTCTGGTTCTTAAGTTCAAATAGAAAATTCTGGTACATACACTGTGAATTAATTAAACCTTAAAATAAAAAAAATAAACCCATCAATTACCCAAAATGATTATTTCTTATAGAATAGTAGTTAATATCAAGCATCGGCACTATATCTGGTCTAGCTGAAATACAGCATGCAGTGCATTTACAGCTTCTTCTGTTTTATCTTTATTTATTAAGACGCTTATCTTTATTTCAGATGTTGAGATTACTTCGATATTGATTTTATTTTTGGATAAACATTCAAACATTTTCGCAGCTATACCTGGCTGATTTCTCATTCCTGATCCAATAATAGAAACTTTTGAGAGGTTTTTTTCGTTTAAAACTTTTGAAATCGTGAGTTTTTTTTGTAAATTTTCTAAAATTTTTAGCGCTTTATCAAGATCTATCATTGGAATTGTAAAAGTAAGATTTGTCATTTTTCTTTCAACAAAATTGTTCTGAACTATCATATCAACATTAACAGAATTCTCTGCAAGCCTATTAAAAATCTCTGCAGCAACTCCGGGTTTATCTTCCACATCGATAAGAGTTATTTTCGCCTCATCTTTAGAATAAGCAACTCCTGTTACTGCCCTATCGTTTTCATTATTTACATCATTTGAAATTAAAGTTCCCTTATCAGATGGACTGAATGTTGATCGAACATATACGTCTACATCATTGCTCATTGCAGATTCAACTGAAGCTGTTTGTAAAACTTTAGCCCCTTGTGAAGCCATTTCGATCATCTCCTCATAAGAAATTTTATCTAGTCTTCTTACATTTTCTGTCATCCTAGGATCGGAGGTATAAACTCCATCAACATCAGTATAAATATCGCACCTTTCGGCATTTATAGCTGAAGCCATGAATACTGCAGTGTTATCAGAACCTCCACGACCAATAGTCGTAATTCTACCCTCATTTGAAATACCTTGAAAACCAGCTACGACAGCAATCTTCTTGTTTTCAAAATCGTTAATGATTTTATCCGGTATCACTTTATCAATAAATGAGTTTCTATGCGATCCTCTAGTAATTATCGGGACTTGCCAACCAAGCCAGGATCGAGATGGTAGACCAATTTTTTTTAGAGCCAGTGACATTAATCCTGCTGTTACTTGCTCTCCTGATGAAACAACAACATCGTATTCACTATCATCATTATAATTTATCTTATCGACATGCCCTATTAGCTGATTAGTGGCTCCAGACATGGCGGAAACAACTACAACTATATTATTGCCTTTATCATATTCTGATTTGACAATATTAGCCGCGGATTCAATTAATTCAGTAGTAGCTACTGATGTTCCGCCAAATTTTAAAACTATAGTGGACATTTGACTTTTCGTTATTAATTTGTGTTACTTAATACTCTAAACAAAAACAAGGATTACTTGAATACTATACTTTAATCAAGTATTAGTTAAATGGTTGATTTATGGACATTTCTTCGATTGATAAAACTGAAATTAACAAGTTTAAAAATCTTGCCAAGGAATGGTGGAAGCATGATGGCAAATTTAAAACACTGCATAAATTTAATCCCATAAGACTGGAATATATAATTAATACAATTAAAGATCATTATGCAATAGACCAAAAAAAAGAACTACCTTTAAAGGGATTATCAGTTTTGGACATTGGATGTGGTGGGGGACTAATGATTGAACCATTAGCAAGGTTAGGTGCAGAAGTAACTGGTATTGACGCTTTAGAGAAAAATTGCATCACTGCAAAAATTCATGCTGAAGAAAATAATTTAGATATTAACTATCTTAATACAACTGCTGAAAATCTTGATAAAAATAAAAAGTATGATGTCATTTTAAATTTGGAAGTAATAGAACATGTTAACAATCCAAAAAATTTTATTAAAGAATGTAGTGGCCTGGTATCTGATAATGGTATTATGTTTATAGCAACTATTAATAAATCCATCTTTTCGCTTATTTTTGCAAAATTTATGGCTGAATATGTATTAGGATTTCTTCCTAAAGGTACACATGATTGGAATAAGTTTTTAACTCCTGAGGACATTTACTCTTTTTTTATTCAAAACAACTTTGATGTGATTAGTAATACAGGTGTAAATTATAATCCATTAAGAGACGAATGGTTTATGTCTAAAAGAATGGATGCAAATTTTATTGTTTCTGGAAAAAAGAATTAATTATCTTCTTTAATCCATGGAATAGAAGTTACCTCAATACCCTCATCATTTAAATCAGTAACTTCATCTTTAGAAGCGTTGCCGTATACTGGCTTTTTATTAGATCTATTGTAGTGAATTTTTCTTGCTTCGTATGCAAACTGGTCTCCAACAAATTCAAAATTTTGTTTAACAAATTTATTTACTTCTTTTACTTTATTTCGAAAGTCTCTGAGTGCTTTTTCGTTTGGAGTAAAGTTAGTTTTTTTTATGGATACATTTGGCAATGAAAGTTCTTTAGTAATATTTGAGGACCCGCACGAAACACATTGAACTAACTTTTTTTTGATTTGTGTTTCACATGATTTGGATGACCCAAACCATCCTTCAAATGAATGAGAACAGTTACTGCATTGTAAATTAAAAACGATCATAATAACTCTATATTGTAATTATCTTGTTTATTTCAATATTTGTGTCCTGAAACTTGGTATATTAGCTCTAATTTTAGCAAGCTTTTTAAAGTCCAAACAAGCCATTATAATCCCTTTTCCTGTCTTTTTTTCAGCTAATACCTCGCCCCATGGAGATACAATTAAACTGTGTCCATAGGTATGTCGTTTTAGTGAATTTTTTCCGTATTGTGCAGGAGCTAAAACATAAGAACCATTTTCAATAGCTCGTGTTTTTATAAGATTATGCCAGTGAGCCCTACCTGTAGTGGTTGTGAATGCTGAAGGAATAGTAATTAACTTTGCCCCCATCATCACTTGTTTTCTATAAAGTTCAGGGAATCTTAAATCATAACAAATTGATAAACCAATTTTTCCCCAAGGAGTATTAGTAACCACAATTTTTTTACCTGGTTTAAAGATTTTGGACTCTTTATAGCTTTCTTTTTTGGATATTTTCACATCAAACATATGAATTTTATCATACTTGCATTGAATATTGCCTTTGCTGTTTATTAAATAGGAACGATTATACAATTTGTTCTTATTGTCTTTGATAACAATAGAGCCAAGCAATATCCATACTGATTTTTTCTTTGCAATTTTTGTAAATTCAAAAAGAAATGGATCGTCCTTCTCCAGAAATACTGACCTTTTTAATTTTTGTCGATCTAATGAGATAATATTTGTAACTTCTGGTGTTGAAATAAAAGATGCGCCTTTATCAATAGCTTTATTTGAAAGATCTATTGTCTCTTTTAAGTTTTTATAGATATCTGAATTTGATGTAAGCTGAAGACAGGCGACTATTAAATTATTTTTCATTCAAAATTTTATCAAGCGTACCCGACATCTCAAGCTTATTTAGTTCTTCAAATCCACCAATATGCAGCTCTTTAAAAAAAATTTGTGGAACAGTTCTTTTTCCATTAGCTCTATCTAACATAATATCTCTTTGGGAGGGATTATCTTGAATATTAATTTCGTGATATTTAATTTGTTTTTTATCAAGAAGTTTTTTTGCTAAGTCGCAATATCCACAATTATAGGATGAATAAATAATTATTTGGTCACTCATAAATTTAGATCCTATCGTCAAAATAACTTATGATTTCAGAAATATTTTTAAAAACTTTATCTTTTTCCATGTAAGTTTCACCTAATCGAACAACGATCATATCCTTAGACGGAATAATTAATATATATTGCCCACCAAAACCTGCGGCGTAGTAAGTATCCTTTGGAAGTCCACGTATAAATGCTGGATGAGGCATCCAAAACTGATTGCTATACATTTGGTAGGAGTTTTTAGCTGGAGTTCTTGTATCATCAATCCATTCTTTTGATACAATTCTCTCCCCATCCCATAATCCATCTCTTAAATATAAATATCCAAATCTTGCATAATCCCTTGCGTTTGCAAAAATTGAGCTGCCACCAATGAAAGTTCCAGAATTATCAAATTCTAAGATCGAATTTTTTATACCTATTTTTTCAATAAGATTGCTTTTTATGAAATCGAAATAGTCAATTCCTTGAGCTTCAAGCCTTGTTTTTATTATTTTACTTATAATATTAGTTTCTCCAGTCGAGTAGTTGTATTTCATACCTGGTAGAGGAGTTTTTAGTTTCATGGATGATGCAAACCCAGCTTGATCAAATCTTCCCTGCCCAAATAACATATCCAATGTATCTGACCTTCCACTTAATTCATATTCCTCAACATAATCCAGCCCTGACTGCATATTAAGCATATGTCCTATGGAAATATTTTTTCTATTGTCATCCCAACTTGGTAAGAGATTTGTTTCGTCTTTTGATTTTATGTACCCCCTTTCAATCATCATCCCAGTCAATAGACCAATATAGCTTTTTGCCATTGAGTAGGAGACAAGTTTGGTATCTTGCGTAATAGGAGAATTGTACTTTTCAAATACAATACTTCCATCTTGAATAATTAAAAGTGCATTCGTACGTCCCAATTCATTGTAGGAATTATCAGAGAAAGTATAATTAATGATTGAACTAAACTCTTTATCGTCAATCAATTTTAGGTTTTGTGACCATATATTTGTTGGCCATTCGATTGCATCGTTATGTGGTAATTGATTAATAATAGCTAATGATGGATTGACCCAAATAAAAATAAAGGATAAACAAGTTAAAAGTTTAATAATTTTATGCATTTAGTATCTCTGAAAACTTATAACACATTAATAATATTTATATTATTTTTTTTTATAAATATTAATACTGTGAAGTCTGATGAGACTTTAATTGGTTTAAATGCTTCAGCAAAGCACTATTGTGTTTGTTTCTTTATATCTGAGATGAAAAGTGATTATTGTGATGAAGCATATGATCGAATTATAAGTGCATCAGTGTCTGACGATGAATTGTTCAATCAAATTAAGCTATTAGGTTATATTAAAGATGAGGAAAAAAAAGAAATTTCAATTGAATATGGGGAATATAATATAGTTTCTGTATTCACTGAGGAAACTGGTTGTTATTTTAAAAAATAATTAGTAACTTTAGTGTTTGCAGGCAATAATTTCGCTTTTTTCAACTCCTTTTCAGACACCCACCTCAATCGTTCACCTTCTTTACTTGTAATTTTTCCTGTCCATTCAGTTACCTCGAAAACGTACATCATTAATAAAAATGAACGATACTGATGCTTAAAAAATTTATAATTTGATAATTTGCCTATGTCTATTTTGATATTTAACTCTTCTTTTAGCTCTCTGAATAATGCAAATACAAAATTTTCGTTATTTTTCAATTTACCGCCTGGAAACTCCCAAGAACTGGCAAAAGACTTTTTTCGTTTTCTGCTCATTAAAAGAATTTCGCCATTTTTATTTTTGATAATTGCGGAAGAGCAAAATACTACCTTCATGTCCTGTATTCTGCATTGATATCAACATATCTGTGTGAAAAATCACAAGTTTGTGACTCATAGGAATAATTGCCTTGTCCGAGATCGAGTCTTAGATCAATTTCTTTACCTGCCATATATTTTTTTAATCTTTGAAAATTTAATTTTTTATATTCTGCACCGTCAACAACAACTATTTGCCTACCAATATAAATCTTAAGCTTTTTTGGGTTTATTTTTTCATATGTTTTACCGATGGCCATTACGATTCTTCCCCAGTTTGGATCATTTCCATAAAAGGCAGTTTTTACAAGTGGTGAATTTGCAACAGCCTTAGCAATTCTTTTTGCTTGATATATATTTTTAGCACTTTCAACATTTATATTTAATAATTTAGTAGCACCTTCACCATCTCTTACAATTTGTTCAGCTAAATATTTAAACACAGGAAGTAAAGTTTTTTTTATTTTTGATATTCTCTTATCTTTTGTAGATGAAATAGCTTTTTTTAATAAAACACTATTTGTGCTAGTCATAATTACAGTATCGTTAGTAGACTCATCTCCATCAACAGTTATTTTATTGAATGACTTATCTACAAGGTCTTTTAATAATTTCTGCAAAATATTTTGAGGTATCAAGCAATCTATAAAAATAAATCCCAGCATTGTAGCCATGTTCGGCTCTATCATTCCAGAACCTTTCGCAATCCCTGTGATAGTGATCATCTTATTTTCAATCATTGTTTTTACTGAAATTGCCTTTGGAAAAGTATCGGTTGTCATAATTGATTGAGCTGCTTGTAGCCAATTCTTAGATTTGGATTTGTTTTTTTTTAATGCATTTAGTATTTTCTGTTCAGGAAATTTTTCACCTATAACACCTGTAGATGCAAAAAAAACCTTCTTAACTGAGATTTTGAACTTATTAGAAACAAAGCTACTTATTTTGGTTAACGAATTAATACCTGCTCGACCTGTAAAAGTATTTGCGTTTCCAGAATTCACAACCAAAGCTTGTATTTCCCTATTTTTTAAATTTTTTTCATTCCAGTCCAACGTGCATGACCTAAGTGAAGACTTTGTAAAAACTTCAGCAACCGTGGTTTTATTTTTGAAAAGAAATAAAGTTAAATCTAGTCGTTTCTTATTATATAAGCCCGCAGAATATACATACAATTCAATGCCATTAATCTGTTTTATTGTTTTTATGTTTTTTGGCGCTAAAGGTGATCTTTTTAACATTTTTCGAACAATTCAATACCAGTGATTTAAGCAATTTTATCTTAATTGGAGTTAGTATTTAAGGTATAAAAGCTTGTAATTAAATAGAAAATACAAATATCTAATCAAATGTTAAAAGTAAACTCGTTTTTTAATACAATTTTCAGCCGCAGTGAGAAGAAGAAATTAGCGGAATTCCAACACACAGTCCAATTAATTAATGATTTAGAACCCAAAATTGAAAAACTATCTCAAGATATGCTTCTTAAAAGAATTTCAGAAATAAAATCTGAAATTTCATCTGGAAAAAATATTGATGACTATTTAATAGAGTCTTTTGCAATGGTGCGTGAAGCTGCCAAAAGAACACTGGGTCAAAGACATTTTGACGTTCAATTGATCGGTGGTATGGTTTTGCACAACGGTGGTATCTCAGAGATGAAAACTGGTGAAGGAAAAACACTTGTCTCTACTTTAGCAGCATTTTTAAATTCACTTACTGGTCGAGGTGTTCATATAGTTACAGTAAATGATTACCTTGCAAAGCGAGATGCGAAATGGATGGGTTCTATATTTAATTATTTAGGTCTCTCAGTTGGATGTTTAACTAATGATTTAGAGGGACGTGAAAAAAGAAAAGAACAATATGCATGTGATATTACATATGGAACCAATAATGAATTTGGATTTGATTATCTAAGAGATAATTTACGTGTAATAAAACAAAACATGGTTCAAAGAGATCACAACTTCTGTATTGTTGATGAAGTTGATAGCATATTGATAGATGAGTCTAGGACACCACTAGTAATTTCAGGTGCCATAGAGGATAAAACAACTCTTTATAATTCAATTAATAAAATAATCCCTTTTTTAAATAATGACGATTTTGAGATAGATGAAAAATCAAAAACTGCCAATTTGACAGATGTAGGAAATGATAAAGCAGAAAAAATACTAAAAGAAAGAAATATTATAGTAGAAGGAACTTTATATGATATTTCTAATGTTGCAGTAGTTCACCATATTAATCAAGCGTTAAGAGCAAACAAACTATTTGAAAAAGATAGGGATTATATTGTTAAGTCAGGAAGTGTAGTAATTGTTGATGAATTTACAGGTAGAACAATGGAAGGTAGAAGATACGGAGATGGATTGCATCAAGCAATAGAAGCAAAAGAAAATGTAAAAGTTCAAAATGAAAGTCAAACATTAGCCTCAATAACCTACCAAAACTATTTTAGACTTTATGAAAAAATTTCTGGTATGACAGGAACCGCACTTACAGAAGCAGAGGAATTTGGTGACATATACAATTTGTCCGTTTTTGAAATACCTACAAATATTCCAGTTTCAAGGGTCGATAATGAAGATGAAATCTATAGAACGGCTGAAGAAAAATATGATGCAATTGTCGAACAAGTTAAAAAATGCAATCAAAAAAGCCAGCCCGTATTGGTTGGAACAACAAGTATTGAAAAATCTGAACAAATATCAAAAAAGCTAAGAAACAATAAAATTAAACACGAGGTACTTAATGCAAAGCATCATGAGCAAGAGGCAAAAATTATTGCAAATGCTGGTGAACCAGGCGCTGTCACAATTGCGACAAATATGGCAGGTAGAGGAACGGATATTCAACTTGGTGGTAACTTCGAATTTAATTCTATTCACAAGAATGATCAAGCAGAATTAGATGGACTTAAAAATATAATTGCCCAAAAAAAAGATGAAGTAATTGAAGCTGGAGGTCTTTATGTAATTGGAAGTGAAAGGCATGAAAGTAGAAGAATAGATAATCAGTTGAGAGGAAGGTCTGGTCGTCAGGGAGATCCTGGAGAAACAAAATTCTTTATTAGTTTAGAAGATGATTTAATGAGAATTTTTGGATCAGAAAAAATTGACAGTGTTTTAAAAAGTCTTGGTTTGAAGGAAGGAGAGTCAATCAAACACGCATGGATTTCAAAAGCACTTGAGAGAGCACAAAAAAAAGTAGAAGGAAGAAATTTTGACATAAGGAAGACTCTGTTAAAGTTTGATGACGTCTTGAATGATCAACGTAAAACAATTTTTGAACAAAGATTTGAATTAATGAATGCAGATAACATTTCAGAAATAGCAAATGAAATGCAATACGATGTTGCCGACGAAATTATTGAACGTTATTGCCCAGAAAAATCTTATGCTGATCAATGGAACTTACAAGAGCTTCAAAATGAAATAAGTCAATACTTTTCAAAAAAAGTCGATGTTATCTTAGATAACTCAGATGATGAAATTACTCAGCAATATATTAAGAATAAAGTTTATGCACTTATAAGAGAAAATACTTTAAATAGAAGAGGTAATCATTCTGAGGAAGAGGTTAATTCTGCGGAACGAATGGTGATGCTTAAAATTCTGGACGATAAATGGAAAGATCACATTAATAATCTTGAACAACTTAGATCAACTATTGGGCTAAGAGGGTATGGACAAAGAGATCCTCTAAATGAATATAAAAATGAGGCATTTGGACTGTTTGAGGAATTAATAAATAATTTAAAAATCGATGTTTCAAAAATATTTTCAAGAATGAGGTTAAGAGAAAGACAAACTCAAACTTCAAATGAAAACGGTGTACCTGAAAAAATAAATAAATCAGCTATAAAGATAAAAAAAATATCAAGAAATGCTTCCTGTCCCTGTGGTTCAGGCAAAAAATATAAACATTGTTGTGGAAAAATTAGCTAATTAAGTAAGTTATTATACCTATAAACAGTAAGGTAAGAATTGTTCCCAAGGTAATTCGTCCTAAAAAATTGTTATAAAACCTTTTTTTATTACCAGATTTACCAAACTTTTCATCAAGAACAGTGTTAGCCGCTGTAGTCTTATCACTAAATAATCCCGACCTTCCTATTTGAAGATATCTTTCTTGTCTTGCGTGTTTTAAGTCATTTCCGTGTTGATTTGAGAGTAAGTTTAAATATTTTTCAATTTCATCACCAACAGACTCAATTGCCCGATGCGGATTCCTATGTGCGCCACCTGTTGGCTCTTTTATAACTTCGTCAATTACGTCAATTTTTAACATATCTTCGGCTGTTAGCTTAAGGGCTGAGGCTGCTTCAACAGTTTTTGTATTATCTTTCCATAAAATTGATGAACAGCCCTCAGGTGAAATTACTGAATATATGGAATTTTCCAACATAAGTACTGTATTTCCTGTTCCAATGGCGACTGCTCCACCTGACCCTCCTTCACCAATTATTATTGCTACAATAGGAACACCTAATGACAAACAACACTCAGTTGTTTTTGCAATTGCTTCAGATTGTCCTCTCTGTTCTGCTCCTACTCCAGGGTAAGCGCCAGGGGTATCAACAAAAGATATAACTGGAATATCAAAATCCTCTGCAAGTTTCATTAATCTTTGAGCTTTTCTATATCCCTCAGGCCTAGGCATCCCAAAATTATGTTCAATTCTTGATGTCGTATCGTGTCCCTTTTCATGACCAAGGACTAATACTGTTTTACCTCTAAATTTTCCAAAACCTCCAAGGATGGCCTTATCATCTGAAAAAAAACGATCGCCTGATAAAGGAAAAAAATCCTCGATTAGATTTTGGATATATTCTCTTGTTTTTGGTCGTTGAGGATGTCTTGCAACAAGTGTCCTTTGCCAAGGTGATATTGAAGAATATATCTTCTTATAAGTTTCATATATTTGTTCTTCAACTTGCGTAATTTCTTCAAGAAGATTATCTGATGGCGCATTATCATTTAAGCTTTTGAGCTCATGAACCTTATTGTCAAGTTGTTCGATGGGCTTTTCAAACTCAAGATAGGTGTTCATTTAATAATAAATTATTTACTTAGAGTTTCTATTAATTTTGTTTGTTCGATAATTTGCTCGGCTTGCCTTATTGAAGCGGCGTCTATTAATTTTCCATTTAGTGTAGCAGCACCTGCACCTGACTCTTGTGCTTTTTTCATCGCTTCAAGAATATCTCTGGCTTTTTGTACTTCTTTTTCCGGAAGTGTGAATACCTCATTTGCAAGATCTACCTGACTAGGATGAATTGCCCATTTTCCCTCGCATCCAAGAATTGCTGTTCTTCTTGCGTGAGACTTAAAACCTTCTGGATCAGAAAAATCCCCAAAAGGACCGTCAATAATCCTTACGCCATGAGCTCTTCCAATAGTTGTCATTTTTGATATTGGATAGTGCCACATATCATTCCAGTGAGTTTTTCTCTCTCCATCAATTTCATCAGTTAATATTGAATAGTCTTGATTAGATCCGCCGATATTTGTTGTACGCATTCTAACTGATGCTGCATAATCAGCGTAACCAAAATGGAGAGATTCAATTCTTTTACTCCCAGTTAAGATCTTATCTAGGTTTGTTATTCCCATTGATGTTTCAACTATAAGTTCAAAGCCTATTTTCTTTTGTCTTTGAGTTTTATCTTCTATTTGCGTCACTAGCATATCAATCGCATAAACATCCTCTGGAACGCCAACTTTTGGTATCATAATTAAATCTAATCGCTCACCACCATTTTCCATTAAGTCAACAACATCTCTGTAACAATAATAAGTATCCAATCCATTAATTCTTACTGAAATAGTTTTTTTTCCAAAATCATGATTGTTTAGTGCTTTGATTACATTTTTTTTTGCTTGTTCCTTATCTTGCGGTGCCACAGCATCCTCAAGATCTAAACAGATTATATCTGCATTGCTTGCTGAAGCTTTCTCAAACAAATCTGGCTTTGACCCTGGAACAAATAACTGAGATCTATTAATTCTTATAGTATTAGAGGGTACATGTGTAAAACTCATTTTGTTGGTTTATCATTATAAAATCCTCTTTTCAAGGACAACTTGAATTACAATTATTCTTTGAATATCTTAGATAGTGGGTGATTGTCTTCCACCGTACTTTTTAATCTATCACTAAGAACATGAGTATAAATTTGTGTTGTAGATATATCTGAATGTCCAAGAAGCATTTGTAGTGATCTTAAATCCATTCCATTAGCGAGTAGATGTGATGCAAACGCATGTCTAAGCTTGTGAGGACTTACGTATTTAGAATCGATATTCGCTTCTTTACACAATACTTTTAAAAGTTGATGAAATCTTTGCCTTGAAATATGACCTAGCTTTGAATTTCTTGAAGGAAAAAGCCATTTGTCTTCTTTTTTGTCCGCTTTTAAAAATTCTACTCTTACTTTTAAGTACTTTTCTATTGTAGATAAAGTATTTTGATCAACGGGTACAAGTCTTTCTTTATTTCCTTTGCCTGTAACAAAAATAAAATTTTCCTTTTCATATAAAGATGACAATTTTAATCCAACTAACTCAGAAACTCTTATTCCTGTTGCATATAATATTTCAATCATAGTTAATAGTCTCAGGCCTTTAATAGACTCATCATTTTTAGCTGTCTCTAATAGTCTGTCTACCTGATTATTTGTTAAAAAAATTGGTAGCTTTGAGTTTTTTTTAGGAATTGAAATTTGAAGAAATGGATTATCTTTCAATATATTTTCAGTAACTAAAAAATCAAAAAAATGTCCTAAAGAAGACAATTTCCTGAGAATTGTAGACCTCTCAAATCCTAAGTCATTCATCGTTGAAATATATTTTTCAACCGATTTTCTAGAAAATATTTGTACAGATGTTTTGTTATTTGTTTGTTTTTCTAAAAACTGATTTATATCACTCTTATAAGAGTCAATTGAATTTTTACTTAATCCTTTCTCAGATATCAACGACTCTAAGAAATTCTCAATTATAGATTGTTCTATTTTTGACACTATAAATTATACTTTGCAAAATACTCTAGTATATAATCTTGTGCATAAATTTCATTAATCTCAAATAATCCATCTATTATAAGAAAAATAGTAAATTCATCATTTTCATTAAAATTGTCATCTCCATGTAATATATTTAGCAAAATAATTTTTTCGCCAAGTTGATTTTCAAGAGATCTATAATAATTATGAAGCTTTATATTTGCCGTTATTGAGGAGACTTTATTCAACTCATTTGGGGTCTTCCAATAACTATTTTTTTGTGAATTTGTCATAAGTTCGTAATACTTCACAATAATATTCTTCTGCCTAACAGAAAAACCTTGATAATCAATTAATTGATTTAAATTAGCTTCTTTTATTACGTTTCCATTTGCTAATGAAAGATAAAACTCAGCTTTAGAGAGCTCTAGTTTATATGAATTGAAATTCAATTGACTTACCCACTCATTACACTTTTCAGGGTCATCATTTAGTATAAAGATTAGGCAAATACCCGAAGCCTTGTCGATATAATCTAATTTTGGCTGAACTATTTTTATTTTATCATAAATCATTAAAGATGCGATTTCCAACATCCCATGTGTGCTAAATAAACTAACATATTTAGGTATTTTATTTACTAAATCAGCCTGAGATGAGGTTTTTCTTATATCTTTAAAGATTTTAATTCTCTCTATTAAAGCTGAATTGTCGTCACTCGAATCCTTGATGTTACTTATGTCAAAGGACTGGTAAATCTCTCCAAGGTATTTAGTTTCTATCAAACCTTTTTTTACTAGCTCTTCAGCGATTGAAACTTTTTTTAAATTATTTTTCTTATAATTTAAAAAGTAGAATAATTTAAATTTTATTGGAGAATTTATAGTGATATATTTATCTATATCAACATTATATTTTTGTAATAAGTTTAAATTAATTAGATTTATTTCTTTAAGATTTTCAACTTTAAGTTCATCACTGTATATAATTTCAGATAGCAGAGATAAGTACTCTTCATCATAATTATCGTCATCTCTCATCAAAGAAATATTTAGATCAAGTGTTAATTTATTGGCTGACATCGCATTACAAAATGATGCAAAATATAAGTCACTTAATCTTTCTGATATTAAATTAGCATTGCTATTACAAATTCTTTTGTATTGATTATAAATAAGTAAATTCTCTATCATTCCACCACTTAAAATATCATTATTTTCATCACTGCTTATTAAGCTAAATAATTCAGAGATATGTTTGTAATAGCCTCTTGAGATTAAAAAATCTGATTTGAGATTTAGAAAAGATAATGAATCATTAGTTAATTTATCAGGCGGGGCTGCGGTAGTTAACATTGCATTTTTAACCAGGTTGGTAAGAGTTGAACTAGTACTTTCTTCAGGGGATATGTTAAATAAATATGCTATATCCTCTAAATTGGATCCATTCCATAGATTAGCATCGAATCCACCGTTAGTAGGATCATATAAACCTATAGCATCATCTTTAGTGAATAGAAAATTTTCCTGTTTTACTGCTTGATTCTTTAAGTTTGCAGTTTCCTGAGTGTTTGAATTATCTACAGAAATTTCAATTTCGCTTATAACACTGTTCTCTTGCCAAATTTCATATGGCTCTTGACTCAAATTATCTTCCGCCAAAATATCAATATTAATGAAAAATGAGCTTATAAGAGATAAACTAATGATATATAATACAATTTTGTTGCAAATGCTTTTATCAAACATATTAATTTCTTTTAACAGAATATTTTAAAACTGTGAAATTTATTCACATTTAATAATGTCAAAAAAAAGACTCTCTCAAATAAAAAAAAATATAGTATTTCTAGGCCATATGGGCTCTGGTAAATCTACTATTGGTAGAGGTTTATCGAAAAAATTGGGCTTAGACTTTTATGACACAGATAAAGAAATTGAAAAAGAAATGGGTCAAAAAATTTCGAAAATTTTTGATGAAAGTGGTGAAAGAATCTTCAGAAATATTGAAAAAAAGATTACTATAAAATTATTAGATAAAAAAGATTCGATTATTGCACTAGGTGGAGGTGGCTTTGAAGAATCAAAAATAAGAAACTTAATATTGAAGAAATGTATTTCAATATGGCTAAAATGTGATTTGAATATTTTAGAAAAAAGATGTAAAGTATCAAAAAAAAGGCCACTTTTATCTAATAAGAATATAAAAGTAGAATTTGAAAAATTAAATAAAATTAGGCAGAGAAATTACTCCAAGGCTAAAATCACAATCGATGTGAGCAAAAAAAATAAATATCAAATTATCAAAGAAATTACCAAAGCTTTAAAAATCTAATAATGAAAAAAACTTTAGAGGTAAAGAGCGGGACAGACAAATATAAAATTTTTATTGGTAATAATATTTTATCGAGCTCAGGCTCATTAATAAAAAAGAAATTAATTAATCCACGAGTTTTTATAGTAACTAATAGATTTATTTATAAGCTTTACGGAAAGAAATTAGAGAACTCATTAAGAAAAAATAAAATAAGTTTCAACAAGATAATAATTAATGATGGCGAGCGATACAAAAATATCAAAACTATTAATTTAATTACGACTAAACTTCTCAAATATAAGGTTGATAGAAACGATACTTTAATTGCTTTTGGAGGGGGTGTTATTGGTGATATTGTAGGTTTTTCAGCAAGTATCACATTAAGAGGCATCAATTTTATTCAGATACCTACAACATTATTATCACAAGTTGACTCTGCAGTAGGGGGTAAAACAGGCGTCAATACTAAAGAAGGCAAAAATCTGATAGGTACTTTTTATCAACCTAAATTAGTGATTTCTGACGTCTCGCTATTAAAAACTCTACCAAAAAGGGAGATTTTATCTGGCTATGCTGAAATAATTAAATATGGACTTATTATGGATAAAAAATTCCTTAATTGGCTTTTAGATAATGAGTCAAAGCTTATTACATTTAACAAAAAATATCTTATTGAGGCTATTTTTCACTCTTGCAAAAATAAAGCAATAATTGTAAGACAAGATGAAAAAGAAAATAATATAAGAGCAATACTGAATTTAGGTCATACTTTTGGACATGCTATTGAAGCAATAAATAATTACCAAAAATCATTAACACATGGAGAAGCCGTGTCTATTGGCATTATGATGGCTCTTGAAATGTCATCACTTCAAGGAAACATTTTAGATAAAAATATTAATAAAATAAAAGATCATTTCCAAAAATTAAAAATGAAAACCAAAATACCTATCAATATAAAGAGCAAGTCATCACTTAATAAATTTAAAAAGATAATGAGTTCTGACAAAAAAGTAAAAAATAATCATATAAATCTGATACTTTTAAAAAAATTAGGCAAAGCTTATTTAGCCAATCGATATTCAACTAGAAAATTAGATAGCGTAATAAGTAAGTATATAAATTAGATGATATTTGAAGTTATCGTATTATTTTTAGCCATAATAGTTCTTTTAGCATTTTCTGCATTTTTCTCGGGATCGGAAACAGCATTAACAGCAAGTACGCGGAGCAGGTTAACCGGCCTTGGTATGAAGGGCAAAAAAAATTCTAATGTCGCGATAGATTTATTGAATAAGAAAGAAGCCTTAATTGGAGCGATTTTACTTGGTAATAATTTAGTTAATATTCTTGCTTCAGCTTTAGCTACTAGTTTATTAATTAAAATTTTTGGGAATACAGGTGTTGCTTATGCCGTAATCATAATGACAGCATTAATTGTGATTTTTGCTGAAATTCTTCCTAAAAGCTATGCTATTGCAAATGCAGAGAAAATGGCGCTATTAGTAAGCCCATTTTTAAAACCATTTGTAACCATCTTAGCGCCTGTAACATGGCTGATGGAAAAAATTGTTTTTACTATTTTAAATATAGTTGGAATTAAACATGACCAGAATGCAAGAAGTTTATCTGTAGCTGATGAAATTAGGGGGACTGTAGATCTCCATCATAAAGAAGGTAGATTATTTAAAATGGATAAGGATATGGTGACTGGAATTTTAGATTTATCAGAAACAACTGTTGAGGATATTATGGTTCACAGAAGCAACATCTTTATGGTTAATATTGATGAAGATCCTGAAAAAATAATAAACCAGGTCGTTGAAAGTCCTTACACAAGAATACCCGTATGGAAAGATAATAATGAAAATATTATTGGCTTAGTACACGCAAAAAATCTGTTAAAGAAGCTAAATGAACTTAAATCTGTAAAAATTTCAAGAGAAGATATAAAAAAATCATTAATTAAAACATGGTTTGTTCCAGAAACTACACCTTTAAAAAATCAATTACAAATGCACTTAAACAGAAAAATTAAATTAGCCATGGTGGTTGATGAATATGGTGTGTTAAATGGAATGATAAGCCTTGAAGACATTATTGAAGAGATTGTTGGAGAAATCAGCGATGAGCATGATATCGATTTGGCTGATATAGTTAGAAATAAAGATGGCTCAATCAAGGTACAAGGGTCTACAGAAATAAGAAACATCAATAGAAGTTTTGGTTGGGATCTGCCTGATGAAGATGCAAATACTATTTCTGGCTTATTAATTAATGAGTCAAGGTCATTTCCTAAAGCTGGACAAGTTTTTCAATTTTATGGATTTAAATTTGAAATCATTGAAACAAAGAAAAATTTAATTTCGGAAGTCAAGATTGCATCACTTAATTAAATCGTATTCTGACTTTATATAAAGTTTTAATCGTATTGAGTGTATCTCTGTCAATATTTCTTCTTTAAGTATGTTATGAACAATCCTCTCTCTTTCTATTCTTGAATATCCATCAAAAGATTCTGAAACAATAATGATTTTAATATGTGAAGTATCTTTGTTATCACCTTCATAATGATTTTTATGTTGATTAGAAAAGTTTATAATTTTAAAAAAGGACGGGTTTAGATTGTCATTAATTTTCTTATCTATAGATTCTTCTAGAGTCATGTATATTAATCTAATCTAACATATGAAAAGACAATATGAACAAAAGAAAATGTCATTTTAAAGGATGCGAAGAAATAGGAGAATATCGCGCTCCGTCTTCCACAAAAGATCTAAGAAAATACATTTGGTTCTGTCTAAAACACATAAAAGAATATAACAAAAAATGGAATTATTTTTCAGATATGACAGCCGATGAAATTGAGGCATTTATCGAAAATGACATAATTGGCCATAGAAAAACCAAGCAAATAGGGTCAAATGATACAAGTTATTTTGAAAAAATATCTAAAATTTCAGAGAGAATGTTTCAGGGGATGAATAATCTTGAAAATAAGCTCGTACATCCTAGTTATTATAGTTCTAAGTATTTAAATGCTCTTGCAACTTTAGGGATTGAAAATAAGGAATGTTCGCTCAATGAAATCAAGTCTAAATTCAAAAAGATTGTAAAAGAATTACACCCTGATACAGTTGGTAAAAATGAAAAAAATAAAGAAAAATTAACTAAGGTTTTAGAAGCCTATAAAATAATAAAGGAACAATATGACAACAACAGAAAGTCTCATGCAAAGTAAGCCGGATATATCTATATCTGTGAATCAAGCTTTTGGATTTGATACAGATCTTCATGTTGAGGGTTTTTCTAAGAAATCAGAGTATGTTCCTGAAATCGACTCTAACTATTGTTTTGATAAGGCAACTACCATGGCAATACTGTCTGGATTTAAATATAACAGAAGGGTTATGGTCCAAGGATTACATGGGACTGGAAAATCAACACATATTGAACAGATTGCTGCTCGGCTTAATTGGCCTTGCGTAAGAGTCAATCTTGATAGTCACATTAGTCGGATCGATTTGATTGGCAAAGATGCAATTGTATTAAATGATGGAAAGCAAGTTACGGAATTTCAAGACGGAATCTTACCTTGGTCATTACAAACACCTACAGCTTTGGTTTTTGATGAATATGATGCTGGAAGACCAGATGTTATGTTTGTCATTCAAAGGGTATTAGAGTCTGAGGGTAAATTTACATTATTAGATAAGAACAGGGTTTTAACGCCAAATCCATACTTTAGATTATTTGCAACTACAAACACAGTTGGATTAGGAGATACAACTGGACTTTATCATGGCACACAGCAAATAAATCAGGGGCAGATGGATAGGTGGAGCATAGTTACTACTCTTAACTATTTAGATCTTGAACAAGAAAAAAAGATAATGCTCTCGAAAGTTCCTTCATTTAATAACCCTGAAAAGGAAGAGATCATTGAATTGATGATAAAAGTTGCTGATTTATCTAGAAAAGGTCTTGCAAATGGAGATATATCAACGGTTATGAGTCCCAGGACAGTTCTAACTTGGGCTCAAAATTCTGAAATTTTTGATCACAATTATTCCGCAGCATTTAAACTTACTTTCTTAAATAAGTGTGATGAAAGTGAAAGACAAATTATAGCCGAGTACTATCAACGCTGTTTTGGAGAAGAGGTCACAACTGAAGCAAGCAAATTTGATTTAGTTTAGTGAAAGAAGATTATTTAGAAGATATCAAAAAAGCTATATCTTCAACTACACGAGCAATAGCTGAAGATAAAGAAATTGATGTTGTATTCGAGGATAATCTTTCATCAACCGATAATAAAATTGTACTACCTAAAATTGAAAATAGTGAGGACTTAAAAAATTTAAATCAATTACGAGGGCATGCTGATAATGAGGCTCTTAGGTACAAATATCATAACAAAGAAACCTATATACAATTTGAACCCTCTGGTGAAAAAAATAGAAAAATTTATGAAGTTTTAGAAAATACTCGAATCCAGCTTATAGGCAGTAAGTTAATGCGAGGAGTTAAATCTAATTTAAAGACACTTTATGAACAAAAATTTAGAGAGAAGAACCTAGACGCTGTTTCAAAGCAATCAGATTTGAATATTGAAGATGCAATAGACTTGTATTTAAGAAATAAAATCAATAATGATTATCTTCCATCTAACTCAAATAATGCCCTTAATCTATGGAAGAAATGGTTGAATAATAAAATTAGTGACGCATCTGATCAACTTTTAAAAAATATACATGATCAAAAACTATTTGCTGAAAATGTGAACAAACTAATTAGAGAGCTAGACTATTATGATAATGAAAATAGTGATGATAAAGACAATAAAGAAGAGGAAAATCAAAATATTGATCAACTAGAAAACGATGAGGTGAATGAAATGGAAAACCAGTCTTCCTTTAGTGATGAAGAATCTACTCAATCTGAGGAAGAGGTAGGTTATGATGAAACTGAGATGAATATTGACCAACAAGAAGATGATGAATTAAGTGAAATAGATGAGGGTAATACTGAAAACGCAACTCCCCAATACAAAGCAGAAAATTCAGTAGAAAAAATACTTAACGAATACGAAGTCTATACTGAGGAATTTGATGAAGTTATTACTGCGAAAAATATCTGTGAAGATGAAGAACTAAATAGATTAAGGGCTTATCTGGATCAGCAATTAAAAGCTTATCAAATGATAATTTCAAGATTAGCTAACAGACTACAAAGAAAGTTATTGGCTAAACAAAATAGAAGCTGGGATTTCGATCTTGAGGAAGGACTACTTGATACCTCAAGACTTACGAGAATAATTATGGACCCATATCATTCACTGTCATTTAAAAAAGAAAAAGATACAGATTTTAAAGATACTGTAGTCTCATTACTAATAGATAACTCAGGTTCAATGAGAGGTCGCCCTATAACAGTTGCAGCAATGAGTGCTGATATTCTAGCGAGGACACTTGAAAGGTGCGGCGTTAAAGTTGAGATACTGGGTTTTACCACTAAAGCTTGGAAAGGTGGAAAGAGCAGAGAGCATTGGATGCAAAATAAAAAAATTCCATCTCCCGGAAGATTAAATGATTTAAGGCATATAATTTATAAAGCGGCTGATGAACCATGGAGAAGATCAAAGAAAAATCTTGGATTAATGATGCGTGAGGGACTTTTAAAAGAGAATATCGATGGTGAAGCATTGTTATGGGCGCACAAAAGGCTTCAGGCAAGATATGAGGCAAGAAAAATATTAATGGTTATTTCAGATGGTGCACCTGTCGATGATAGTACACTTTCAGTAAATACAGGTAATTATTTAGAGAAACATCTTCGAGGTGTAATAAATTGGATAGAGTCAAAGTCTTCAATACAATTACTTGCTGTTGGAATTGGTCACGATGTTACAAGATACTACAAGAGAGCTGTAACAATTGTTGATGCCGAACAATTAGCCGACGTAATGACTGAGCAATTGGTAGATCTTTTTGAAGAAAATGAAAATAATTTAAATCGTCAAACTATTAACTAGCCTTTTTTTGTGCGTTATTCATAGCACGTTGTACTTTTTTTGCTTTTTGAGATAACTTCTTGCTTTTTGTCTTGGTTAAAAATTCATCGATACCACCAAACTTGGAAACTGTTCTAATTGATGAAGTAGCTACAGAGAATCTTATATTCTTATTTAAAATCTCACTTTTAAAAGTTACAGACTGAAGATTAACATTAAATTTTCTTCTTGTCTTATTATTGGCTTTGCTCACATTATTGCCGAATTGTACTTTTTTTCCTGATAAATCACATGCTTTTGTCATAGTAAGTTTTAAGTAGAGTTTTTGGTAATTATTGTCAATATGATTATTACTTAAGGGTATCTTTTGTTATTGTTTCAACTGCTTCAAACATTGACATTTCATTTTTCATTACTTTTTCAGAGTATTTTGAAATATTTCCCTTACTTGACAGTCGTTTTGTTATACCTGTAGCAATTATATTTTTTACCTCTTCTTCTATCCAGTATTCAAGTTGATTAGCGCGTCTTTCCTCAAATATCCCTTTTAACTTATTTTGATCAATTATCTGATTAATGGTTTTAATCACATCCTCCATTCCAGTTTGCTCAATTGCAGATACTAATAAGACCTGATTTTCAAGCTCATCTATTTTCTTATAGTAACTTAAAGCTGATTTATAGTCAGAGGCAGTTTTTGAAGCTTCAATTTTCAACTCGCCATCATTTTTATTGACTATAAATATATCTGCATACTCCGTAATACCTTTTTTAATTCCCTGTAACTCATCGCCAGAACCGGGGCCTATAATAAGGGTGAATATGTCAACTAAATTACTTGCAACAATTTCTGATTGTCCCACACCAACTGTTTCAATAAATATAAAGTCATAACCCGCAGCATCTAATATGATTGATGCTTCGCGAGTTCCCATAGAGATACCTCCTAAAGAACCTCTTGAGGGTGTAGATCTTATAAAAGTATTTGGATTTTTTGATATCTCTACCATTCGAGTTTTATCTCCTAATATTGACCCACCAGTAATTTGTGAGGATGGATCAATAGCTAAAATGCCTAACTTATAATTTTGACCAACCAAATAACTTCCAAAGGACTCTATGAATGTTGACTTTCCAACTCCTGGTGGGCCAGAAAAACCTACTCTTATTGATTTGCCAGGCTTTTTAATTAATTCTGAGATCATCTGCCTGCTAATTTGTTGATCAGAGTCCTTTGAAGACTCGACTAATGTAATAGCTTTCGCAATGGCAGCACGTTCTCCCTTAAGAATATTATCAATTAAATCCATTGACTACACTTTACTTAAGTTATCTGTAATTAAATCGATAACTTTTTCGGCAGACTCTATGATGTTGGAACCTGGACCAAAAATAGCTGATACATTATTTTCATATAGAAATTCATAATCTTGTTCAGGAATTATCCCGCCTACAAAAACAATTATCTTTGAATTAGGATCAATTTCTTTTAGACCTTTTATTAATTCAGGTACAAGAGTTTTATGGCCAGCAGCTAAAGTTGAAACGCCAATTGCATGAACATCATTTTCGATAGCATCTTTAGCAACATCTCTAGGAGATTGAAATAGCGGACCCATGTCAACATCAAAGCCCATATCCGCAAACGAAGTTGCAACTATTTTTGCGCCTCTATCATGACCATCTTGACCCATCTTCACTACAAGTATTCGTGGCCTCCTACCATTTAAATTTTCAAATTCCTTAATTTTATTTTCTACCTTCATAAATTCTTGATCACCCTCAAAATGTTTACCATAAACTCCCGAGACGCTTAAGCTTTTTGCAAAATGTCTACCATATACTTGCTCTAATGCCTTTGATACTTCTCCAACCGTTGCTCTTAGTTTAATAGCTTCTATGCAAGGCGCTAGAAGATTTGTTTCATCTTTTGCAGCATTTGTTAACTTATCAAGTGCTTTTTCGACAGCTGTTATATCACGTGACTTTTTTATTGCCTGGATTTTCTTTATTTGATCATCTCGAACACGATTATTATCAATTACTCTCACATCAACCGAAGGTTCTTTTGGATTTTTATATTTATTTACTCCAACTACAACCCTGGATCCACTATCGACTTTAGCTTGCTTCTTAGTTGCAGACTCTTCAATTTTTAATTTAGGAATACCTGCTTTTACAGCTTTGGTCATCCCACCTAATTCTTCAATTTCTGTAATAATATCCCAAGCTTTTTTTGATAATTCTTCAGTCAGGTTTTCAACGAAATATGACCCCGCAAGAGGATCAACCGTTTTTGTTACACCAGTTTCATTTTGAAGAATCAATTGAGTATTTCTTGCAATTCTTGCAGATTCGTCTGTTGGTAAAGCAATTGCTTCATCAAATGAGTTTGTGTGTAAACTTTGTGTTCCACCAAGTATAGCAGACAGGGCCTCATAAGATGTTCTTATAATATTATTATAAGGATCTTTCTCGGTTAAGGATACACCTGATGTTTGACAGTGTGTTCTTAAAATAAGAGATCTTTCATTTTTAGCTCCAAAATTTTTCATGATCTTTGCCCACAATGTTCTTGCGGCTCTAAGTTTGGCAATCTCCATAAAAAAGTCCGTTCCGATTGCAAAAAAGAAAGAGAGCCTTGGTGCAAAATCATCAACATCAAGATCCTTTGACATTGCTGCTCTTACATATTCCATTCCATCGGCTAAAGTGTAAGCTAATTCAAGAACATTATCAGCACCTGCTTCTTGCATATGATAACCAGAAATTGAAATAGAATTAAACTTGGGCATCTCCTTTGAAGTAAACTCTATTATATCGGCAACAATCTTCATTGATGGCTCAGGAGGATATATGTATGTATTTCTCACCATAAACTCTTTTAAGATGTCGTTTTGAATTGTTCCTGATAGTAAACTTCTATCAACGCCCTGTTCTTCTCCCGCAACAATAAATGATGCAAGTACTGGTAATACAGCACCGTTCATAGTCATTGATACAGACATTTGATCTAGAGGAATATTATTAAAAAGAATTTTCATATCTTCAACAGTATCTATTGCTACACCAGCTTTACCCACATCCCCCATTACCAAGTCATCATCTGAGTCATATCCTCTATGGGTTGGCAAATCAAAAGCAACTGATAGACCTTTTTGACCAGACTCTAAATTTTTTTTATAAAATTCATTCGACTCTTCAGCCGTTGAAAATCCTGCATACTGCCTGATCGTCCAGGGTCTATTTGTATACATTGATGCTTTGGGACCTCTTGTATAAGGCCATTGGCCAGGAAGAGAGTTATTCTCAACAAATGTAAAGTTTTCTAGGTCGTCTTTAGTGTATACTGGCTTAATATCTATTCCTTCATCAGTCTCTGATTTTACATCACTAAATTTTTTCTTAGTTTCTTTTTCGAAACTTTTTTGCCAAGTATTAAAGCCATTATTTGATTTATTTGTCATTTTTATTGAAACTTTTAAATTTTGATTAAGTGATATATATAGTTAATTAGAAATAAAAAAAATTAGAATATTTAAAGAACATTCCAAGTTGGTGATTCGGACATATAATCTACACCTTTTGTTCTATAATGGACACCAGATATAGTACTCTTTAAATTCTAATATACAAATATGTTATTATGTTAGATAAATTCAAAACGCTGTTATCAGACAAGAAAGATGTCAAAGAAGAAGAGTTTGAGGCATCGCAATTAGCTGTAGCGTCGTTGATGGTTACTACTGCTCTGCACGACGGTGAATTCGATAAGATTGAAAAAGATGAGATATTAAAATTACTTGGTAATTTTTATAATTTAGATAATGACAAATTAAATAAACTTTTTGAGGCTTCTTGCGAACTAGTTGATAACGCGAGTGATATTCACCAATTTACTTCAAAGATTAATAGCTTACTAACTGACGATGAAAAAATAATGATAATTGAAATGATATGGAAGATTGTAATTGCTGATCGCAGAGTTGATGATTATGAAAATGCTTTAGTGCGTAAAATATCTGGTCTTCTATATATCGATGACTTTAAAGTTGGTGAAATAAAGAAAAAGATCTCACAATAGTATAAAATGACCTATCTAGTTAACGAAAAATGCATAAAATGCAAATATACTGATTGCGTTGAGGTATGTCCGGTTGATTGTTTCTACGAAGGCGAAAATATGTTAGTAATTAATCCTGATGAATGTATAGATTGTGGTGTGTGTGAACCAGAGTGTCCTGTTGATGCAATCATCCCTGATACAGATGATAAAAATGAAAAATGGTTAGAAGTGAATCAAAAGTTTTCTGAAATATGGCCGAACATTACTATGAAAAAAGACTCTCCAACTGATGCAAAAATGTATGAGAGCGAAGAAAATAAATATGATAAATATTTTTCCGAAAAATCTGGGAGTTAATCAGTTCTATGAAAAAAAAGAAAAAAGTCAGTAAAGCCGCCAAAAAGAAAATTCTGAAAAAGAAAACTAAAAAGAAAAAAACTAAGGTTGTAAAAAAGAAAACCTCAGTAAAGAAGATCCCAATAAAGAATAAAGTTAAAAAAGTTGTTAAAAAGACAAAAGAAGTAAGAAAATTTGTAGAGCCTAAACTTCCTCCACAATCTGACAAAAAAGTTAATAATCGAATTATTAATCCTGCTCACTATCAAGCAAAAAAAGTTAAAAAATTTTTAGAAATAAAGACGATTAAAGAAAAAAAAGTTAAAAAAATTTTTAACACAAAAGATCATGTTGTTTATCCAACACACGGCGTAGGCCAAGTTATAGATATTGAAAAAAGAGAGGTCGTTGGACAAAAACTGGAAATGTATGTGATAGAGTTTGTACGAGATAAATTAATTTTGAGAGTTCCAGTTGAAAAGGCTAAATCTCTTAATTTAAGAAAAGTATCAAAACCATCTAAAATTCAAACTGTGTTAAAAATCCTTTCTCAGAAACCAAAAATAAAGAGAACAATGTGGAGTAGAAGGGCTCAGGAATATGACCTTAAAATTAACTCAGGTGACATTGAACAAATTGCTGAAGTTGTTAGAGATCTAAACAGAGCAAATAATCAAATAGAGCAATCTTATAGTGAGCGCCAACTTTTTGAATTATCTTATGATCGATTTTTGAGAGAAGTGATTGCTGGACTTAAAATTACCGAGGAAAATGCAATAAAAAAAGTCGATAAGATTCTTGGTAGAGATAAATTAAAAAACGCCCCTAGTTTATTGAACTAAGGGCGCAAAAAAAAAGCATTGATTAATCAATGCTAATTATCTTCTTTTTTTTCTTTTAGCAGCTTTCTTTTTCTTTTTAGGAGCGGCTTTTTTCTTAGCGGCTTTCCTTTTTTTCTTTTTAGGAGCAGCTTTTTTCTTAGCTGGCTTCCTTTTAGCTGCTTTACGCTTTTTCTTTTTAGGAGCTGCTTTTTTCTTAGCTGGCTTCCTTTTAGCAGCTTTACGTTTTTTCTTAGGCGCTGCTTTTTTCTTAGCTTTTTTCCTTGCTTTCGCAAAGATCACTTTAAGTTCCTCCATAATTATCTCCCCCCGTTTGGGTTTAGTTAGAGGTTAGTAGATGAATCAAAATTGATTCGTTCTATTACAATGATTAAACTTTTATGAAAAACTGTCAATTTTTCGCTGTTTTTTGAAATTTTTGAATTTTAAATTTTTTTTTCAATGTATTTTAAATTGTTAGTAAATGTATTTAAATACTTATAGTTATTAGATTTTTTTTATAGTAACAAAAATTTATTTTTTTTTATTTATTTTAATTAAAATAAAATAAAAATTATTTTTTTTTGAAAAAATCTTTAATTATGCGCTCGTAGCTCAGCAGGATAGAGCACAGGATTCCTAATCCTGGGGTCGGATGTTCGAATCATCTCGAGCGCACCAATACAAGTCAGTAAACGTTCGATCCATTATCTACTTTTTGTTGTGGATGTAGCAAGATCACATCTTTATTTTCATTTATTGCACCTAGAATTAATACCTCTGACTCAATGCCTGCAATATTTTTTTTCTCAAAATTACATACTGCAATAATTTGTTTTTGAAGAAGCTCTTCAATTGAATAGTTTGTTATTTGAGCTGAACTTTCTTTAATACCAACTTTTTCACCAAAATCTATTTTCAGCACATAAGCTGGTTTTCTCGCCTTTTCGTTTATTTTTACTTCTAGAATAGTACCTACTAAAATCTCAATTTTTTCAAAATCTTCATATTTTACAATGTCTTTCATATTAAATTAAGCCACATTGGCAGTTTTTATCCCCTCAAAATTGAAGATTCAAATTGTCTTTTCACATTGAATTTGTATTTTGCATGCATGTCAAGTTTTGATGATACAAATGAAATGAAGTCCTTTGTTAAAAAAGCTATGTCTATTCCTTTACTTGAAGAGAATCACGAAAAGGTTTTAGCAAAAAAATGGATCAAAAATAAAGATGAAAAGGCATTGCACGAACTAACTCAATCTCACATAAGGTTGGTTATAGCTTTTGCTGTTAAGTATAAGAACTACGGTCTTAATTTAAGCGACCTTATTCAAGAAGGAAATATAGGTCTAATGAAAGCTGCAGAAAGGTTTGAATTGGACAAAGAAGTCAGATTTTCAACTTATGCTGGATGGTGGATCAGGGCATCAATTCAAGACTTCGTTCTAAAAAATTGGTCATTAGTGAGAATCGCAACTACCTCAAAACAAAAAAGTCTATTTTTTAGTCTCAGAAAATTAAAACAAAAAATTCATCAAACGGAACATGGATCAATTGATTTTCGTACTGCGCAAGGCATCGCTAATGATTTAAATATTTCAACTTCTGATGTTATAAAAATGGATAGCAGAATTAGTCAAAACGATAGTTCTCTTAATCATAAAATTAATGACGAAAGTGAAAGTGAGTTTATGGAACTCATTGAGGACGAGGATGCTAGACCTGATGATAAAGTATTTGAAAAGGATCAAGTAAATTTCAAAAAAGACCTAATTAAACAAACTTTAGAGATACTTGATGAAAGGGAAATAAAAATAATCAAGGATAGACACCTTTCAGAGGAAGTTAAAACATTAGATATACTCGGCAAGGAGTTAAAAATTTCCAAAGAACGTGTAAGACAGATAGAAAAAGGTGCTATGATGAAGATGAAATCCTATATATCAAATTCACAAAAGAAAGAGTTTCTTTTTTAATTTATCAAATTGGTAACGTATTCTCCAATAATAAGTGAAGAGGTCAACCCAGGCGATTCAATTCCAAATAAGTTAACAAGATTCTTAATGCCATGTGTCCCTTCTCCTTGAATTGAAAAGTCACTTTTACCCTCGCCTTTATTCTTAAGTTTTGGCCTTACACCTGAATATCCGGCTTTAAGATCTTCAATTTTAATTGAGGGAATATATTTTATGACATCATTATGAAACAAAACTTGTCTATTTTTTTTTACTTCATAATCAATTTCATCTACCCATTCAACATCAGGTCCAAATCTAACTTGCATTCCTAAATCTAATCCCAAATGTAAACCAAGACTTGCATCATTTGGTATTGGGTAAATTAGATGTCGAATCTTTAGGTCTTTTCCTGTTTCGAAATAATTACCTTTAGCGAAATATGTTTTGGGAATATATTTTTTATCTAAGGGTAGAATATTATTTGCAATATTTTCAGCATTTAGACCAGCAGCATTTATTATGACTGATGATTCTATAATTATTTCTTCTCCATCACTCAGCACAGTAGAGCAATATTTATCACCATGAATTTCAGAACGTAAGAATTGTGAATTAAAAACAATATTGCCGGAGCTTTCCTCCAATTCACCAAGATAAGACCTCATGAGAGAGTTTTGATCAACAATGCCCGATGATGGCACGAATAATGCCTCAATACATTCCACTAAAGGCTCTTTGCTGGTAACGTAATTTCCTGTTACTCTTTCTATTCCTTCGACACCATTATATTCTGCTTTGGAAAAAATTTCCTCGAGTTTGGGAATTTCATTGGGAGTTGTTGCGACAATGAACTTTCCTGTATTAATGTGAGGCACATTAAATTTTTGACAATATTCATACATTCTACGATTTCCATCGGCACAAAATTTAGCCTTCATTGAGTCCTTGTCATAATAAACACCTGCATGAATTACTCCGCTGTTTCTGGAACTGGTAACAGAACCAAAAGTATTTTCTTTTTCCAATACAATCACTGCACGACCTTTGGCGGCAAAACTTTTAGCTATGGCTAATCCAATAACCCCTCCACCAATTACTAGTACATCTACGAAATTAGTACTCATTAGATATTTTTAACCATTAATGAAACTTTTTTTGTATTATTTTCAGTAAACTGAAAGCCTACATTCTTATAATTTAGACTTTCGTGAAATTTTTTAGAGATTGGATTTGGTGGTTCTATATTAAATTCGCATGCAATCATATTATATTCATCTAGTGATCTTTCGAGATCGAGATACAGACTTTTACCTATACCCAATCCTCTATATTTACTCGATATAGCAATTCTATCTATGTACGCAAAATCTCTATATCTTTCAGTAAACCACTTATAATTTAAACTCTGATAATCAAGGCCAGAAGGTAAAACAAGTAAAAACCCACAAATATTTTTATCACTGTTGATAGCAACTTTAAAATAAGTTTTTTTTTCATAAAAATTTAAAAACTCTTCATATGATACGGAGTTCACAGCAGGAATGGCATCTTCATTAATCAAAATGATATCTTTTATATCCTCTATAGTTACATTTCTTAACTTAAACATCACAAGTAACTTCATAACTATTTTTATAAATTTCTGGCATTCTTACTGGCTTAAAATTAATAAGACTCACACACGCATAATCAACATTTGATGAAAAGACAGTTTGATTTTTTGTAATATTTATTATTTGAAAAAATCTGCTCAATCTAATTTTTTTATCAGTTTTAGTAATCCATGTTGAAATTGCAATTTTATCATCAATGAAAAGTGATCCAGAAAAATTATTTTCACTCCTAATAACAACACATGCACATTGATTTTTTTTATAAGTATCAGGAGTTATACCTAATTTTGCAGAATGATCCCAACTGACTAGTTCACACCAGTTCAAATATACTTTGTTGTTAACATGGCCAAGAATATCAATGTCATCACTGGCAACTTTAAATTCCAAGATATGTGGATTACTATATTTCCAGCTAAGATTGTTTAAATTCAATTTAAATTCCTCTTGGTAATTTAAAACTTATATTTTCTTCACCTGCACCAACTTCTTTAACATTAATTTCAAATGCTTCTCTAAATTTAGAAATAACATCTTGAACAAGTATATCCGGAACAGAGGCTCCTGAAGAAAGGCCTATAGTTTGATGATTTTTATAATTATCAATATTTAAATTACTTGCATTTTCTAATAGCACAGAAAGATCACATCCAGATTTTTTTGCTACTTCAACTAAACGATTTGAATTTGATGAATTTTTTGATCCTACAACAATGAAAGAGTCGCATTCATGAGCATAGTCTTTAATAGCATTCTGCCTATTTGTTGTTGCATAACAAATATCCTCTTTAGGCGATGATTTTATATGAGGAAACGTTTTCTTTAGGGCATCTATAATTTCCTTCGTATCATCAACAGATAGTGTTGTTTGAGTTACATATGCAAGTTTATCTTCATTTTCAAACTTCAAATTTTGAATATCATCTAAATTTTCTATTAACACAATTGCGCCCGCGGGTAATTGACCAAGTGTTCCCTCTACCTCTGGATGATTTTTATGACCAATTAAAATTATTTTGTAATTTAGATTGTAAAATTTTATTGCTTGAACATGAACTTTTGTAACCAATGGACAAGTTGCATCAACTACATATTTATTCATTTGTTTGGCCGTATCTAAAATATTTTTTGCTACACCGTGTGCTGAAAAAACCAGTGGTTTATCAATAGGAGCATCGTTGATATCCTCAATGAATATTGCGCCTTTTGATTTTAGATCATCAATTACATGTTTGTTATGAACAATTTCATGTTTAACGTAAACGGGAGGTCCAAACTTTTCTAAAACTTCGACTACTGTATCTATTGCTCGTGTAACCCCAGCACAAAAGCCTCTCGGCGAGATAAGTAATATTTGTTTATTTTCTTTTATATTCATTGTCTTATATTACTTTACATATAGAACTAAACTTATGAATTTTGAAGCAATAATAGAAAAATACACAGTCAGTATTTTGGACCACAGAATTAAGACGCTTATTGCTATTTTATTACTAGTTTTGGTTGCAACTGCTGGAGCTCGATTTTTGGAAGCACCATCAGGATATAGAGGTTTTGTTGAGAGCGGCCAGCCAAATTACCAAGATATTCTAAATCTAGAAGAAAAATATGGAATGATAGACACATTGTCATTCGTTATTAAACCAAACAACGGCGATATTTTTCAAAAAGATGTCATTCAATTAATACATGAATTAACTGAAGCGTCTTGGCAAACACCTTTTTCTTCAAGAGTAAGTTCATTAACAAATTTTCAGTATACGACCGTAGATGATGATGACATTAATATATCTGACTTCATAAGCGATACTGACTTGATGGATGAAAACAGTCTTCAGGAATTGAAATCTTTAGCGCTTCAAGAAAGAACTATAGTAAATTTCATATTGTCTGAAAGTGCTAGAGTATCATTCGTAAATATAAGTCTTGATGTACCTGAAGATACAGGTTTTGAAGATCCGATCGAATTTGCCAATGAGCAAAAAGCGTATTTTAATACCAAATATCCAGATATTTTCGTAACAGTTGCTGGTTCAGCAATGTATTCAAATAACTTTCAAACAACAGCAAGATCAGATGCAACTTCAATGTACCCGGGATTTTTGGCACTTATTATTATTCTGTCATACATATTATTAAGATCTATTACGGCTTCAGCAATTTCATTAATTGTGATTTTTTTATCTATTCTACCATCAATGGGAATGGCCGGATGGCTTGGTTTTGAAGCGCAGCCGCCATTGATTATTGCACCTATTTTGATTCTTACTATAGCCTTAGCGCATGCCATTCATATTTTGTCTATTGCATTAACAAATATGAATGAAGGAATGGATAAGAAAAAATCAATTGTCGAAAGTATGAAAATTAATTTTACTCCAGTATTTCTTACAAGCTTTACTACTGCAGTTGGAGTGGCGGGAGTCAATTTTGGAAAAATTCCTGCTTTTAGTGAAATGGCAAATACTGTTGTTATTGGATCTACTTTCAGCTTTATTTTATCTGTAACAATACTACCAATAATTTTCATGCTTATGCCCATCAAGACTGATGGAAAATCCTCAGTGGTACTAAATGCTCTGAGTAAATTGGGTGATCTAATTTATAGATTTAAACT
Source organism: uncultured Pelagibacteraceae bacterium (assembly GCA_902610585.1). Taxonomy (GTDB): domain Bacteria; phylum Pseudomonadota; class Alphaproteobacteria; order Pelagibacterales; family AG-422-B15; genus CACNXQ01. Next base: position 105,554 of record CACLWE010000001.1, on the reverse strand, counting down.
TTATATAATTACTTTTATTGGACTTGCCTCCTTATTACTTATTAATCTCATTCCTAACCTCTATTTCGATGATGATTTTGATAGTTATTTTGACAGAGTAGATAACTGGGTTAAGGTAAAAAATATTGTTAATGATGAATTTGGCAGCTCCTTTTTTATATTTGCAAACTTATCATCAGAAGAAACAGATGGAATAACAAGTCCTGAATATCTGAAAAAAATTGATGAGTTTGCCAGATGGCTTGAAACACAAGATGAAGTTGTTACTGTAACCACTGTTTCCGACATTATTAAAACGTTAAATAAAAATATGAATGGAGGAAATAATGAGTTTTATTCAATCCCAGATAATAAACCTCTTAATGCTCAATATCTTCTCATGTATGAATTTTCTGTGCCATATGGAATGGATTTAAAAAATCAAATGACTGCAGACAAATCAGAGTCAAGATTATTGATTAGACTTAATATGGCTACTTCAAAAGAATCCATAGAATTTAATGAAAGAACTGATGAATGGATTAAAAATAATCTTCAAGGATATCAAACGGATGGGGTAGTCGGTATACCTATAATGATGCCATATGTATATCAAGAAAATACAAATGGCTTAATGAGAGGGCTTTTATTCTCATTTTCATTCATCGTAATAGTTATTGGAATTACACTTAGAAGTCTGAAGTTGGGATTGATTAGTATAGTTCCAAATGTTGTGCCGTTTATTCTGTCTTATGGAATACTTGCAATTTTTACAAACATTGTAACTTTTAGTCACACTTTATCTATTCTAGTATCTTTAGGACTAGTCGTAGATGCAACAATACACTTTCTATCCAAATATAAAAAGGCTGAGTCACTTAATTTAAATGCTTCTGATGCAATTCAGTATTGTTTCAAGTACGTAGGTTTTCCTATTATTGTTGCATCAATATGTTTATTTAGTGGTTTTGCATTCCTACTGCAGTCTAGTTTTCAAACAAATTTTATTTTAGGTGGTATGTGCGCACTCATTATTCTTATCGCGCTAATAATTGATCTATTCTTATTACCTGCATTATTGTTAATATTTAGAAGAAGGAATGTGGTATAATTAAATTATGAATAAATTCTTATTAATCTTATTTTTTGTGATGTTTGTTAATACCAGCCTTTTAAGTGAGGATAATTTTGAAAAAGGTTTGAGAATCGCAAAAGAGTCTTATGAAAGTACCCGTGGTTATGTTGATAGTGAGTCTGATCAAATGATGATACTTGTTGATCCAAAAGGAAATGAAGTGATAAGGGAGATTTCAGGAAAAACACTAGAGAATGATGATCCCAATGATGGGGATAAATCTATAATATTTTTTAATAAACCTAAGGATGTTGAAGGAACAGTAATGCTTTCACACACTCATGTAAATGACGATGATGATCAATGGTTGTATTTGCCTGCTTTAGGTAGAGTGAAGAGGATCTCATCTAGTAATAAATCGGGATCTTTTATGGGTAGTGAAATAGCTTTTGAAGACTTTTCTGGGAATGATTATAGAAAGTATGAATGGGAGTTTATTGGAGAGGAAGAATATGAAGGAGAGATTTGCTATAAACTTGTTTCAATACCAAAGTATAAAAATTCTGGTTATACAAAAAGAATTGGTTTTACTGACAAGTTGCTGAGACCAAGAATGATAGAATACTTTGATAGGAAAGGTGAATTGTTGAAAACATTATATTTTGAAGATTACCAACTGTATAATGATAAAATCTGGAATGCTGACACTTTTAGAGTTGTGAATCATCAAAATAAAAATAAAACTATTTACAAGTGGGTCAATCGTGAACTTAACGTTGGAATTAATAAAAAAGACTTTGAAAAATCTAGTTTGTTGCGACTAGCAGATTAATAAGTGATTTATATAAAAATTTTAAACTTTGCTTTAATTGTTACTTTTATCTTTTCATTTAATGTAAATGCCCTTGAATACAAACTATATGGACTAGTCCAGCCTGAATTTTCAATATTTACAAATGGTGACGGCAAACATCATCAATCAAAAAATAACTATTCTTTTTTTACCAAAGGTAATTTTATCTCCTATTTGGATGAAAGGGATGCGAAAATAACAATCAGCGCAATCGCTAGGTACGATGAGAAAGATAGTGAAAGACGTTATATTGATTTTCAAAAATTGAAATATGAGCAGTATTTTGAAAACTATACTTTTAAAATCGGTAATGAAATAATTTTTTGGGGAGTAAACGAAAGTTTTAACATAATTGATATAATCAATCAATCAAACCTCGCTGAGGATATGACTGGCACTAAAAAGCTTGGCCAACCTTTGCTTTCACTAGCTTATGATAATAATTATGGAACAATTGACCTTTATTTAATGCCTTATTTCATTGAGAGAAAGTTTCCCAGTAAAAATGGTAGACCCAGACTTGCCCTCGAAGTGGATCAAAACTCAATAACTTATGAGTCATCTGCTAAGGAACAAAAGTTAGACTTTGCCCTAAGATATTCAATGGTTTATGACGATTATGATATTGGTATTGCACATTTTCATGGCAATAATCGCGCACCGCAACTAAATATTAATCCTTCAACTCTTAAGTTTAATCCCCACTATACAACTCTCTCACAAACCAGCCTTGACATTCAAGCAACAAAAGGTGCATGGCTATATAAATTAGAGGCCTTAAGTGCAAAAGATGGGAACGAGAGACATCTAGGTGTTGCAGGAGGCTTTGAATATACTTTTTACGGAATTAGAGACTCTCAAAGTGATCTTGGCCTTGTCATCGAATACTCTTTTGATGATAGAAATAGTTATCCCTTTAATAATGACAGCGTTGCAGCCTTAAGATGGACTAAAAATGATATTAATTCGACATCTCTTTTAGCTGGGATGTTTATCGACATGAGAGGAAATTCAAATAGATTTATTGCTGAATATGAGCAAAGAATTAATAATAATATAAAATTGTTTATTGATGCTACATTTAATGGAAGCATTGACAGTCAAGACTTTACATATGCTTTTGAGGAAGATTCAGTATTTTCAATTAAGTTAGCAAGGTATTTTTAGACTCGAATTTCTCTGCTATTTATTTTATTGAAAGAATCTTGATCTAAATTTAAATATTTTTTTTCATCACCTGAAGCAAAGTAAATAGGATCTTTAATTTTTGTTGGGTCGTAACCGTCTTTTACTAAGTCAGTTTTTTTATACTTGAACGTCCCAGTTTTTTCTATTTCTGGACTTATCCTTATAAATACTGGCACACTATAAGCTGGCAATTGCTCAGTCAGATATTCATAAAGCTGCTCTAATTTAAATTCATCATTTACAACTAAAGAAGCCATTCCGGCTCTGCCGTCTTGATTTGGTACTTCAACTCCATAAACGTTGACTTCATCAATACCTTTATACGCAGAGATGGCTTCACTTACTTCATTGGTTGATACGTTTTCTGATTTCCATCTAAAAGTATCGCCTATACGGTCAACAAAATAGTAATATCCCTGCTTATCTTTTTTAAGCAAGTCCCCAGAAGAGAACCATCGATCGCCTTTTTCAAAGACATTCTCGAGAATTTTTTTCTTAGTTGCCTCTTTGTCTGTATAACCTTCAAATTTACCTGTGAACTTGTCATCATCAGGTATAAATCCAATCGCCTCACCGGCCTCACCGTCTTCACATTCTATGCAAAACCCATTCTCATCTCTGATCACCACCTCATTTTCTACATCGAATTTAACCACTTTAGTTGGTAATACACTTTTTAAATATGGGGGTATTCTTCCGATTGAACCGAACTTACTATCAACATTTGTTAGTGAAATATTTCCCTCTGAGGCCCCATAAAACTCAACAATCCTATCAATACCAAATCTTTCTTGAACAATCTTCCAAACTTCAGGTCTGAGACCGTTACCATAGATGCCTCTAATTTTATGCTTTGTTTCGTATTCACTTTTCTTGGTGGCTACTAAATAACGAAACAGTTCTCCTATATATGTAATTACTGTTACATCATGTTTAACACAATCTTCCCAAAAACTAGCAGCAGAGAATTTCTTTCTCAATACTAATGTGCCACCAGTACAAAATGTCGAACCAACACCAACAACTCCACCCGTTGCATGATAGAGTGGTAAGACCATGTAAGTTTTATCAGTCGGTTTCATATCAAGTGAAAACATTTGCAGACCGCATCCAACTAAAAATTTTTGATGGCTGAAATTTGCGGCTTTTGGCATGCCTGTAGTTCCACTTGTATAAATATAAAACAGTGATTGACTATTTGATAATTCTTCTCTCAAAGAAGTTTCGGGTCTTACTTTACTGTTTTCAATTTGTGAGCCGTCTAAAGTTTCATAACCTTGAACATCCTGACCTGCTACATAAACATCTAAATTGCCTTCAATATATTCTTGAGCTGATGCAAGATTTTCCATTAAGTCAGAACTTATGATCAGACTTTTACTTTCTGATTTTTTAATGCAGTGAGCAAGCGATTTACTCTTAATATTATTGTTAAGACAAGCAACTGTAACGCCTATCTTCGAAAGTCCAAACCATGTAAATATATACTCAGGTTTATTTTCCATCAAAAGAGATATTACATCTCCCGTCTTATAACCTTTATTAATTGCCCAGTTTGCAATCTGGTTCGCTTCAGCATCCATCTCACGATATGTGTATTTCTTGTCTTCAAACTCAATGGCAATATTGTCAGGAGTTTTATCAACCTGCTCCTCCATAATATCAGCTACAGTTGTGTATTTTTTTTTGTCGAAACTTCTTGATCGTCCAACTAATTTTAAAAAAAACTTAAAATAACTAAATTCTCTTGAAACTGCACTTACAACACTCATTTTAAATACCTAATTTATTCAAATATTCCGTAATTTTTTTAGTTATTGGCCCGTTTTTAAAAGAACGGTTGTTAATTTTACTAACTGGCCGCAAACCCATGCTATTTGTAAGAAATATTTCACTTACATTGGAGAGATTATTCAATGATATGCTTCTAACTTCAACCTTTTTCTTTTCTATTAATAAACGCCTTACAGTCCCATCTAAGGCACCATCATTGATTGGAGGGGTAAAAATTTTATTTTTTTTAACAAAATAAATATTTGAGCTTGAGCAGCAGCAAATTTTGTCACTTTCGTTAAGCATTAACGCGTCATCATATCCATTTTTCTGCGCAATGAGTTTTGATTGGATATTCTCAAAATAATTGTTTGTTTTATTCCTAGATAACAAAGAATTTGAGAATCTTTTGATTTTTGAAACTTTAAGCTTCACTGGCTTTATAGTTGTATGATTACTGGTTAATTTAGAAATAGTAATGAGAAAATTTGACTTTTGATTGTTTTCAATATCTAACCCTCTTCTCTTTGCATCACCTCTGGTCAATGTATATCTTATTGAAAGTTTGTTGTTTAAAAGATTATTTTTTTTTATTAATTTTAAAATTATATTTTGTAAATTCTTCTTTGATAACTTGAAATTAAAATAATTATTTCTTATTGACTTATTAAATCTAGCAAAATGAAAATCAAATAAAATTATTTTATTTTTATTATATAATAAGGTATCAAAAATACTGTCTCCTAAAAGTAAACCGCGGTCTTTTATGTTAAAAGTTGCTTTTTCTTCATCTATAAATTTATTATTGAGATAAACCTTCATTATATTTGTTTGTTCTTAGACATAAACTTATTCAATGATTTTTTATTAATCTGTAATAGATTCTCAACTTTTTTATTCAATTCGCGATATTCATTTAAAGGTTTTGAATCTGCTACGATCCCTCCCCCAGAATTTAGAATTACTTTTTCATTATTGACAGTAATGGTTCTGATTGGGATATTAAAATCTGCATAACCACTAAATGAGACGAAACCTATAGCTCCACAATAAACACCTCTTTTGAAAGTTTCTAATTCTGAAATAATTTGCATTGCTCTTACTTTTGGTGCCCCAGTTACGGATCCTCCAGGCATACAGTGTTTTATAACATCAAATATATTCATACCTTTAGATAACGTACCCTCAATATCAGAAACAAGATGGTGAACATTGTTATAGGTTTCTAGTTCAGCCAAACGAGAAACTTTTACCGTTCCAGGTTTACAGACTTCAGAAATGTCATTTCTCAAAACGTCAACGATCATTAAATTTTCAGCATTATCCTTCTTACTTGAAGATAATTGTTCTTTTAATTTTGCATCTTCGAATTCACTCTCACCTCTTTCAATTGTACCTTTTATTGGCGAAACCATGATTTTGTTATTCTCTAATTTTAGAAATCTTTCAGGTGAATAAGAAAATATATTAAAATCCTCACTTCTAATTAAGCATGAAAAAGGTGTCTCTGTATTATTTCGATAATGCAAATAGTACCGAACGACATCATAGTCTTTTGGAATCTTAGATAAAAAACGTTGAGTGAAGTTAGCTTGGAATATATCACCATTTTTTATGTAATTTAGTATTTTATTAATTTTTGAAATATATTTTCTTTTATCAAAATCTTTTTTCCACTGAAAACCAAGTAGTTTGTTAATTGGATTGTTTATCCGCGGCACCGAGTACAAGTTTTTTGCATTTTGTAATCGAATTTGATGTGATAGCTCAATTTTAAATTCTTTATCTAAATTAATTGAAAAAAGATAAGCTCTTTTCAATTTGTTATCGAAAGCAATCACTATATCGAAGAGACCAAAAAATAAATTTGGCAATATTTTTTCTAATGGATTTGCACTTTCAATCTTTTCCTTTGCAAGGCCTGCTTCATAAGAAACATATCCTGCTAAACCACACTGAAACTTTGGTAATGATTTAATTTTTTTTGATTTAAAACTTGATATTAATTTATTTATTCTTGCAAATTTTTTTGAATTTAAATAATTTTTGCTTGCATTGAACTTTATGGTGTAGATAGGATCAAATGCAATGTAGGAATACCTATTATTTTCAGATATCGTTTTATTTGCACTATCTAAAAAAATTAAATTTCTTTTATCTTGAAATCTTATTAATACTTCTTCCGGATTAATGTAATCAAGTTTATTTATCTTTATCTTTTTTTTTCTCATATAAAATACTGGTAGGGATATCCGGAGTCGAACCGGAACGCCCGAAGGCACCAGATTTTGAGTCTGGCGCGTCTACCAATTCCGCCATATCCCCATTCTTAAAGACTTATTATACTTTACTTATATTCGTCATAAAGGCTTAGTAGAATTATGTATGCAAATATATATATTAGCAATGGTATGTTAATCTCAATTTATCATAACTTAAAAGCATATTTTGTCTCACTTGGTGAGCGTTTTATAAAAACTAAGTTCGCTTATCCGTTTATCTTTTTGATGGGATTAATTGAAGCAATTATTTTTCCATTCCCTCAAGAAATATTCATGGTTCCAATGATGGCATTAGACAAAAAGAAAATATTTAAAATTGCTGGACTCTCAGTTCTTGGCTCAATTACTGGAGCGATAATTGCATATTTTATTGGTGTATACTTCTTTAATAGTGTGGGAAATTTTATTCTTCAGAATTTGAATTTGGTTGAGTCATTTAACTCATTTGTTAATGACATAGATAATTATGGTTTCCTTTACGTTTTCATAGGTGGTTTTACTCCTATTCCTTTTAAAATTGTTACACTGACAAGTGGTTTTTTAGGTATTAATTTTTTTATTTTCTTAGTTGCAAGTGTGGTCTCAAGATCAGTGAGATTTTTTCTTATAGGCTATTTAATCTATCGATTTGGAAGCATTGCACTTGAATCATTTGAAAAAAGAATAAATTTATATTCATTTATTCTTATAACTTTAGTGATTTTAGGCATTTTATATATTAAACACTAGAATTATGAGTCTTATTAACATCAACTTTATTATCTCAGCATTAGTAATAATTGCAGTATTTGTACTGCAATACGTATTTAATATGGCTCCTTGTGATATGTGTCTCGTTGAAAGGTATCCTTACTATTTATTAATTATAATAGGTCTAGCATCAATTATTTTTAAATTTGAAAAAAGAGCAACAATTAAAAGTATCGCAAACTATGCTTCAATTCTGATTTTACTATTTGGATTTTTGTATACCTTAAGACATGTATTGGTCGAAAGAGGCTTGGTTAATTTAAATTCAGGATGTACTTCTAATTTGTCTGATTTATCTGACAAGTCTAAACTTTTAGAAAGTCTTAATCAAACTCCATTGATTAGATGTGACGAACCTACTTATTTATTTAATTTTATTTCGGTAGCTGAGGCAAACTTGATTATGACATTTTTACTATTATCTATAACTTTGTATTTTGTATTTTTGAAAAATGAACGTTAAAGAAAAAATTTTAAAAAAGATTATTAGAGTTGATCAGGCAGGTGAGCTTGGTGCTCAGCAAATATATCAGGGCCAGAAAATGATATTCAAACTTCAAAAAAATAAGAAAGATTTTGACCAAATATCGAAAATGGCTAAAGATGAAGAGGAACATTTAGATTTTTTTGACAATATCGCCAAAGAAAAAAAAATCAGACCCACAAAACTGAAAGGCCTATTTGGTATTGGTGCTTATGCAATGGGTGTAGGTACTGCCCTCATGGGCCCCAAAGCAGCCTATGTGTGCACTGAGGCAGTTGAAGAAATTATTGAAAAACATTATCAAAAACAAATTGATCAACTAGAGGGAGTGGACGAAGAATTAAGAAAAAAATTAGTAAAATTTCGCGATGATGAAGTTGAACATAAAAATACCGCTATTGATGAAGGGTCGCGAGAAGCCTTTGGTTATTCTGTTTTAAGAAAAACAATCAATGAAACAACAAAAGCTGCTATTTTTTTGGCTGAGAGAATTTAATTATCTTTCTAGTTGAATATCCCAATATAAGAAATCCATCCAGCTTTCATGCAAAAAGTTAGGAGGAAAAGATCGGCCACATTTATCTAAATCAGACATTGTAGGTACTTTTGGAATATTGAGAGGCTTCATACCCGAGTTTTTCAAAAGTTTTCCTCCCTTTTTTACGTTACAACTTGAACATGCTGTTACAATATTTTCCCAAGTTGTTTCACCGCCGTGTGATCTAGGTATAAGATGATCAAATGTTAAATCTTTCTTTGAACCACAATATTGACAACTAAACTTATCACGCAAAAAAACGTTAAATCTTGAGAAGATTGGATTTCTATTTGGCTTGATGTACGTTTTTAGACTAATAACGCTTGGCAAATACATTTGAAAACTTGGACTTCTAATTTCTCTTTCATAGTTTGATACAATATTTACCCTTCCAAGAACAACAGCTTTTACGCTATCCTGCCAACACCAGAGAGAAAGTGGATAATGGCTAAGAGGCCTGAAATCTGAATTTAGAACCAAAGCTGGACATTTTTCTAAAGGAACTGCAATACTCATTATTAATTAATATATTCAATTGTATAAATATTTCAAAAAATATTTTAATTTGAGAACTTTTCGACTAAGAATTTAATAGCTATATCTAATCCGTCTTGAGCAATTGAATGCTGAGTGTTTGTAGAAATATGAGCCTTAACATCTATACTCAATTGTGATAATTTTTTTTCAGCTTCAATAGTTTCTTGATAAGGAACCATAGGGTCCATATCTCCATGAATTAGATAAATTGGAGGTTTTGACTTTAATTCATTTTTAAGAAGTTCTGGAGCAATTAACCTTCCTGAAAAGCCAACAATTGCTCTCATTGAATTTTCTCTTCTAAGGCCGACATGTAAACTCATCATTGTGCCTTGACTAAAACCTACGAGCGCCAAATTATCATCACTTAACTCATAATTCTTAAGTTGTTCATCAATATAACCATTAAGTGTATCAGCTGCATTTAACACACCTTTCCAAATAGTTGCAGGATCACCCGATTGAAAATCAAACCATTGATATCCCATTGGGTTTAATCCACATTTTTCAGGTGCATTAGGTGATAAAAAAACTGCATCGGGCATTTGAGGCTGAATATAATTAGCAAGGCCAATCAGATCATTGCCATCTGCGCCGTATCCATGACAAAATATTACAAGTTTTGATGGCTTTGAAGAGTCTTGAGGTTCTAAAACTGGTCCACTTAAGATTGGCATTAAGATACTTTTCTCTCAACAATGCTCACAATGTCACTCATTATATCTTTCAGCTGATAATCCTTTGGAGTATAAACTGCTTGAACTCCATTTTTAATTAAGATCTTTTCATCTTCTGTTGGAATTATACCTCCTACAATTACCGGGATATCATCTACTTTATTTTTTTTCATTTCATTCATAATTTCCTCGACAAGCTGCACATGAGAACCAGATAGAATAGAAAGTCCGATGATGTGCACATCTTCTTCAACAGATGATTTTACTATTTGTTCTGGTGTTAATCTAATTCCTTCGTACAAAACATCCATTCCACAATCACTCGCACTTACAGCAATTTGTTCAGCTCCACTAGAATGTCCGTCAAGGCCAGGTTTACCTACAAGAAATTTAATTCTTCTTCCCATCTTATCTGACAATGACTCAACTCTTTTACGTATTGGGCTGTAATCGTCATTATTGGATGGTTGAATATTAGTTATACCAGTCGGTGCTTTGAACTCACCAAAAACATCCCGAAGTATTTGAGACCATTCACCTGTTGTTACACCTGCTTTTGCAGCTGTAATAGAAGCTTCCATTATGTTTTCTCCAGATTTTGCTGCTTCGCTTAATTGATTTAAAGCGCTATCAACCTGTTTTTGATCTCTGTTTTGTCTCCAATCAATAACTGCTTTTACTTGTTCATTTTCAATTTTTGGATCAATTGTTTCTATGCCTCCATCATTTGATACAAGAGGTGACTCTTCAGTCTCAACAAACTCATTAACTCCAACAACGATTTGCTCTTTATCATTAATTCTTTTTAGCCTTTCTTTTTGAGAATTGACCAATTCCTGTTTTAAGTAACCACTTTCAACTGCGGCTACTGCACCACCAATTGATTGAATGTGATTAAATTCTTTCATCGCAGTCTCTTTAAGATTTTTAACCTTTTCATCAATTACTTCAGAGCCATTGAATATATCGTCAAAATGTAGAAGATCTGTTTCATACGCAACAATTTGTTGTAATCTTAAGGACCATTGTTGATCCCATGGTCTTGGCAATCCCATTGCTTCATTCCAAGCTGGTAACTGAACTGCTCTTGCTCTTGCATCTTTTGAGAGCACGACACCTAGCATTTCAATTAATATTCTATATACGTTGTTTTCAGGTTGTTGCTCAGTTAATCCAAGACTGTTTACTTGCATGCCATACCTAAATCTTCTGTTTTTAGGATCCTTAACACCATATCTCTCTTTTGTAATTTCATTCCACAAAGATACAAATGCTCTCATTTTACACATCTCAGTAATAAATTTGATTCCAGAATTAACGAAGAAGCTTATGCGACCTACTACATTTTCAAATTCTTCCTCTGATAACACATTTGAGGTTTTGACTTTATCGAGATACGCAACTGCAATTGAAAGACCAAAAGCTAATTCCTGCTCAGGAGTTGCACCTACTTCAACTAAATGGTAAGGACATACATTGATTGGATTCCAATTTGGCATTTCTTTAAAAGTAAAAGTAATCACGTCAGATATTATTTTTAAACTTGGGTCAGGTGGAAAAATATATGTTCCTCTTGAGAGATATTCTTTTAAAACATCGTTTTGAGTTGTTCCCCGTAATTTATTTCTGTCTATGCCCTGTTCATCTGCAACGGCTACATATAAACTCAGCAACCATGCAGCCGTAGCATTAATGGTCATTGATGTATTCATTTTATCTAATGGAATTTGATTAAAGAGCGATCTCATATCGCCAATATGACAGATTGGAACGCCAACTTTGCCAACCTCCCCTTTAGCGAGAATGTGATCACTGTCATACCCAGTTTGAGTAGGTAAATCGAAGGCTACTGAGATACCTGTTTGACCCTTTGATAAGTTCTTAAGATAGAGTTCATTTGACTTTTTGGCAGACGAATGTCCTGCGTAAGTTCTTATGAGCCAAGGTTTATCCATTGTTTTTCAACGTTTTTTTTTGGTTTTATTAAATCCTTTTGTTTAAAATGTATATACTAATCTAGCTAAAATGGCTATAAACCTAGAAAAAAGAAACATTAGTTTTATATAATCTACACTACAGGAGCTGATTTATGACCACTGAAGAAAAAGATATTTATGCAATAGGTGAAATTCCACCTCTTGGTTTTGTCCCTAAGAAAATGCACGCATGGGTAATCAGAAGAGATCGTCATGGAAACCCAATGCAATCATTTAAAGAAGAAGAATTTGATGTTCCTGAAGTTGGATCCAATGACGTTTTAATATTCGTAATGGCCGCGGGCGTAAACTACAACGGTGTTTGGGCTGGCCTTGGAAAACCTGTATCTACGCTTGATATGACTAAAAAAGATTATCACATCGCCGGTTCTGATTGTTCTGGGATAGTTTGGAAAGTTGGTTCTGGTGTAAAAAAATGGAAAGTGGGCGACGAGGTAATCATTCATGGTATGCAGTGGGATCATGAGGATGCTGAGGTTAATGGTGGTGAACCAATGATATCAAAAACAAATAAGGTCTTTGGTTACGAAACAGCAGATGGGACCTTTGCTCAATTCACAGCTGTTCAAGCGCACCAAGTTTTACGTAAGCCACCAAATTTATCTTGGGAAGAAAGTGGCTGTTATATGTTAACTCTTGCAACTGCATATAGAATGCTATTTGGCCACGCTCCAAATGAATTAAAGCCAGGTGAGTTTGTTTTAATATGGGGCGCATCGGGTGGTCTTGGAAGCATGGCAGTACAACTTGCAAAAATTGTTGGTGCTAAACCAATTGGTATTGTATCTGATAACTCTAAAATTGATTATGTAAAAGATCTTGGAGCTGTAGGTGTTCTAAACAGAAAAGATTTTGATTGTTGGGGTGAACATCCTGATATTGATGACGCTGAAACATATGCAAACTATATGAAAGAAGTTAGAAAATTTGGAAAGGCCTTATGGGAATTTACAGGTAAGGGTAATAATGTTGACATGGTATTTGAGCATCCGGGCGAAACTACCGTTCCTGTTTCATGTTTTGTAGTAAAACCAGGAGGAATGGTTGTTATTTGTGCTGGTACCACAGGATATAATCTCACATTAGATGCTAGATATCTATGGATGCAAAGTAAAAGACTTCAGGGTTCACACTTTGGAAATTCAAAGCAAGCGAATGCAGCGAATGAACTTGTTATTGACGGTACATTAGATCCTTGTATGTCAGAGCTTTTTGCATGGAACAATATTCCTGATGCTCATGAAAAGATGCTTAACAATGAACATAAAGGTGGAAATATGGCTGTCCTTGTTGGCGCCGCAAAAGAAGGACAAAAATCTCTAAACTAGAAAGTTAAATATGCACGAACTAATTTCTAAATGTCAAAAATCCCTTATTACTGTCGATAAGTATTACGATGCTGCCCTGCAACATGTAAGAGGTGAGTTAATTGTTAATGGAAAATTGTCTCGTGATAATCTAGATAGGGAACAACATGCTGCACATGGCTTATCTTGGGTTGCTGCATATAGAGCTACTTTGAAAGAAATGGTTAATTGGGCCTCAAACCTAGACTCGACAGGGACGTTTAATGAAACAGAGCAATTAATTTTGCAAATTACTTTTTCGGAATACTGTGCGCAAATTAAATCTGGGATACCAATGTCACAACTTGAGTATGTTCGTCCTCAAGATTTAGGATTAAAAAATGGTCTCTTTCAAGAAACAGGGACCGAAGAATTTAATGATCTGATTTTGAATGGCAATAGTACTGCAGATCGCATGAAACTTGCTCAATTATTAAAAGATGGATTTTCAAGTAAAAACTTTGGTAATAGCGGCCTAGATGAAACTACATCAATAATTCAAGAACAATTTAGAAAATTTGTTGAAGATGATGTGACGCCAAACGCTCATGAATGGCATCTTAAAGATAACCTTATTCCGATGTCTGTAATTGAAAAAATGTCTGAACTTGGTGTATTTGGTCTGACGATACCTGAAGAATACGGTGGACTTGGAATGACAAGATTTGTTGACTGTGTGGTAACTGAGGAACTTGCAAGGGGTTATATTGGCATTGGCTCACTTGGTACACGCGGCGATATAGCTGCCGAATTATTGATTACAGGTGGCACCGAAGAACAGAAAAATAAATATTTACCGAAAATTGCATCTGGTGAAATGCTTCCATGTGCTGTTTTAACCGAACCTCATTCAGGATCTGATATGGGCTCATTCAAAACAAGGGCAGTTGCAAATGGAGAGCACTATACAATCACAGGAAACAAGACATGGGTTACACATGGAGCTCGAAGTGACGTGATGATGTTATTAGCACGCACAAACCCTGATGAAAAAGGCTACAAAGGTTTATCAATGTTCCTTGCTGAAAAACAGAGGGGCGATGACGATAATATGTTCCCTGATGAGGGAATTAGTGGTGGAGAAATCGAGGTTTTAGGGTACAGAGGTATGAAAGAGTACGAAATGGCTTTTGACGGCTTTAAAGTTAAAAAAGAAAATTTACTTGGTGAAAAAGAAGGAAATGGCTTCAAACAAATGATGGAAACTTTTGAAGCAGCTCGTATACAGACTGCAGCTAGAGCACTGGGTGTAGCACAATCAGCTTTTGAAACTGCAATGCAATACGCAATAGATAGGCTAGATACAAATGGCGGTTCGCTGTATGACAAACCTAGAAATGCATCTAAAATTGTTTCTATGGCTACTGAGATTATGGCTGCAAGACAATTAACTTATTATGCTGCAAGAGAAAAAGATAAAGGACACAGATGTGATTTGGAAGCAGGAATGGCAAAAATGTTGGCTGCTAGAGTTGCTTGGGCATGCGCAGATAACGGAGTCCAAATTCATGGAGGTAATGGGTTTGCGCTTGAGTATCCAATAAGTAGAATTTTATGTGACTCCAGAATTTTAAATATATTTGAAGGAACTGCAGAGATACAGGCCGACATTGTAACACGTCGACTTGTTTCTACGAACCCTGCTTAATTTTATATGCCAGGTTTTTTATATTACTTATTAATTCCTGTATCACTTCTTGCTGTTTTAGCGGTTTTAGGAACAGGTATTTACGCTATGTTTAAAGGTGGAGATTTTAATAAAAAGTACTCAAATAAACTTATGAGACTTAGAATTACTCTGCAGTTTATTGCGATTGTAATAATTATGAGTGCTCTTTACTTTTCAACTAGTTCTTAATGGTAAAACTCAATAAAATTTATACAAGGGCCGGTGATAAAGGCAAGACAGGGCTAGTATCTGGCAAACGTGTATTTAAGGATAATATAAGAATAAAAGCATACGGGACTGTCGATGAACTGAATTCTATACTTGGAATTTTAAACACGAGTGCAAAATCATCTCTGAAAAAAATAATTTCAGAAATACAAAATGACTTATTTGATTTAGGTGCTGATCTCGCAACTCCAGTTGAAAAAAAACCAAAATATAAACCGCTACGCGTTACAAGCAAGCAGGTTACAAGAATTGAAAAAACAATTGACAAATATAACGCAAAGTTAGCACCCCTTAATTCTTTTGTGCTACCGGGAGGGTCTCAATCTGCGGCATTTTTACACAACGCAAGAACTGTAACGCGCCGAGCTGAAACTCAGATTGTCGCGCTTGCAAAAAAAGAAGAGGTCAACGAAGAAGCAATTAAATATATCAATCGGTTATCTGATTTATTTTTTGTTTTATCGAGAGTTGAAAACAACAATGGCAAAAAAGATATTTTGTGGAAACCTGGTAAGAATGTATAATTTATGTTTACTCAACTAAAAAAGATATTATAACACATAAATCATGAAAATTTTAGTCCCTGTCAAAAGAGTTATTGATCCGTACGTTAACATCAGAGTTAAATCTGATCAAACTGGTGTTGAAACTGAGAATGTAAAAATGTCTATGAACCCCTTTTGTGAAATTGCAGTTGAAGAGGCAATTAGATTAAAAGAAGCTGGTAAAGCTGAAGAGATCATCGCTGTTTCAATCGGCAATCAATCTTGTCAAGAAACTATTCGAACGGCTCTTGCAATGGGAGCTGACCGAGGAATACATGTGCTCACAGAAGAAAAAGTTGAGCCTATTTCAATTGCAAAAATTCTAGCAAAAATTTGTGAAAGCGAGTCACCTGGACTAGTGATATCCGGAAAGCAAGCGATTGATGGAGATAACAATCAAACTGGTCAGATGCTTGCTGCACTAACAGATATGCCTCAAGGAACTTTTGCTTCAAAAGTTGAAATCGACGGCGACAAGGTTAAAGTCACCAGAGAAATAGATGGAGGTTTACAAACTGTAAATCTGAATATGCCCGCTATTATTACCACCGATTTAAGATTGAATGAACCTAGGTATGCTTCTCTACCCAATATAATGAAAGCAAAAAAGAAGCCAATTGATCAAAAATCTCCTGAAGACTATGGAGTTGATGTTACACCTAGAGTAAGTATTTTAAAAGTTATTGAACCTCCAAAGCGTCAGGCTGGAGTCAAAGTCGAGAATGTTGGAGATCTTGTAGAAAAATTAAAAAATGAGGCAGGAGTTATATGACATCACTTTTTTATATCGAGCATGCAAACGGAAAGGTCAGCGATCAAAGTTTAAAAGCTATAACAGCAGCGTCTCAAATTGAAGGCGATGTTCACGGACTTATTGTGGGCTCAAATATTGATGAAGCTGTTGCGGAGGCTTCAAAAATTAATGGATTGAGTAAATTACTCCACTTGGATGATGCAGCATTTGATAATGTTTTGGCTGAAAAACTTACTCAAGTTATTTTTAATATTGCCGGCGATTATGACTACTTTTTGGCTGCAGCAACAACAACTGGTAAAAATGTGATGCCTAGACTTGCTGCAAAACTTGATGTCTCTCAAATATCGGAGATCGTTGCTGTTGAAAGTGCAGATACATTTATTAGAACAATTTATGCTGGTAACGCTATTGCAACTGTACAAACATCTGACGCAAAGAAAGTTCTCACGGTTAGACCAACTGCTTTCAAAGCTGCAACAACTGACTCTGCTGAATGCGAGGTTGCAAAGATAAATGCTGAGAATATTCCATCAATTTCAGAATTTGTGGGCGAAGAGCTAACAAAATCTGATAGGCCAGAACTTACTTCTGCAAAGACAATTATTTCAGGTGGACGTGGAATGCAAAATGGAGAAAACTTTGAACTTTTAGATAAAGTTGCCGAAAAACTTGGAGCTGCTGTTGGAGCATCTCGAGCTGCCGTTGATGCAGGCTTTGTTCCAAATGATTATCAAGTCGGACAAACTGGTAAAGTTGTAGCACCCGAACTGTACATAGCGGTCGGAATATCTGGAGCGATCCAGCACTTGGCTGGCATGAAAGACTCAAAAATTATAGTTGCCATAAATAAAGATGAAGAAGCACCTATATTTGATGTGGCAGACTATGGTTTGGTAGCAGACTTGTTTCAAGTTCTTCCCGAATTAGAACAAGCCTTATAATTATTTATAAATTACTATCAATATAATCTTGAAAGTAGTTACTGTCCCATTCAGTTGGACCAATAAACTTTGCTATTTGATTTCCCTCTTGATCAATAAAAAATGAAAATGGCAGTCCTGCTGCTCTTACTTCTCGTGGTATATTATTTTTATCGTCAAAGAATAAATCTATATTTTGGATTTCGTATTCATTAAAAAAATTTACTGACTTTTTCTTCGGCCCACGATCAACGCTTATTGCAAGTATCTGAAAATCTTGTTTATCATATTTTTGTTGCAATCTATCGAGTGACGGCATTTCTTCTTTGCAAGGTTCACACCATGTTGCCCAGAGATTAATTAAAAGCAACTTGCCATTAAAATCATTTAAAGTGACATCATTGCTATTGATATCTTCGAATTTACTTAAAAAACCTTGTTTTTTTTCTATTATCAACTCATTCGCGTATGAATTTGAAGTATATAAACTGTTGCAAAAGATAAGGATTGTGGCATATACCATCAAAATTATAAATCTACTGCATAAAGAAATCATCATTATTTGAGAAATAAATAGTTTTAGTAAAATGTCCATTAAAAAAAATAAGTTAAGAGATAGATTTAATAAAAAATCGAGTGAGTCTTTTATAAATATTAATTCGTCTTTGGAAAATGACAAATTTTTATTTGAAGAGGATATTGAAGCATCGATTGCGCACGCTACAATGCTCTCGTCTCAAAAAATAATTTCTAATAAAGACTCAAAAAAAATTATTTCCGGATTAAAAAAAATTAGGACTGAAATTAAAAATAATAAATTTATATTTGATGATAATCTTGAAGATATCCACATGAATATTGAAAGTAGACTAGAAGAGCTTATTGGTGATGCCGCTGAAAGGTTACATACTGGTAGATCTAGAAATGATCAAGTTGTAACAGATTTAAAATTATGGATGAAAAAAGATAATATACTGATTTCAAAAAAATTAAAAAAACTGAAATCTGCGTTACTACAGGTTGCAAGTAAAAATATTTTGATTACGTTTCCAGGCCTTACTCACCTGCAAACTGCGCAGCCAATATCAGTTGGACATTTTTTTATGGCGTACTTTGAAATGTTTAACAGGGATACGAATCGATTCAGCGACTCTTTTAGAAGAATGAATGAAAATCCGCTTGGTGCAGGAGCCTTAGCGGGAACTAATTTTCCAATTAATAGAAACAAAACAACAAAAATGCTTGACTTCAAAAAACCTACAAAAAATTCATTGGATACAGTTTCTGATCGAGATTTTGTGGTAGATTTTTTATCTAGTTCATCCTTAATGGCTGTTCACTTATCAAGGTTAGCCGAGGAAATTACTCTTTATAATTCCGATTTAGTGGGTTTCTTTAAAATCGGAGACCAATTAATGTCGAGTTCTTCAATTATGCCTCAGAAAAAAAATCCTGATGGCGCTGAATTAATTAGAGCAAAATCTTCGACAATTTCAGGAAATCTATCATCTATGCTTAACTTGCTTAAATCTCTTCCACTAACTTACAGCAAAGACCTTCAGGAAGATAAGGCGCTTGTAACCTCAACAAGTAAAAACATTCATCTTTGTCTCGATTGTATGATCGAAATAATCTCTACAATTAAAATTGAAAAATCAAACATCGAGAAAAAGCTTAAATCTTCTTTTGCCAATGCAACTGATTTAGCAGATTGGCTAGTTATAAATCTTGGTTATTCTTTTAGAAGTGCGCACAATTTAACTGCTAAAATTGTCAACTTTGCAGAAAAAAAGAAAATAAGTTTAAATAAGATATCGATGAAGGATTATAAAAAATTTGATAAAAATATAGACAAATCTGTGTATGGATTTTTAGATTTGAAAAATAGTATTAACAATAAAAAAAGCTATGGCGGAACAGCAATATCTGAGATAAGAAAAATGATTAGTCAAGCTAGGAAAGAATTAAGTAATGAAAAATATTAGTATTTTGATTATTTTCTTATGTATTCTTGGATGTGGGAAAAAAGGCTCTCTTGAATTTCCCCCAACAGAATCAAAAAGCAATTATAAAATAGAGATCTATAAGGCTTAAAAATGTCCTTTCTAAAATATGAAAATGATATTCTTAAATTTGAGGATATCTCGATAAGAGAAATTGCTGAAGGTAGAGTTACACCATTCTACTGTTATAGCAAACAAACTCTCACAAATAATTTTAGAGAGTTTTCAGATTCACTTACTTCACTTGATGCAACGGTGTGTTTTTCTCTCAAATCAAATTCAAATCTAACAATACTAAAAACTCTAACCGAACTCGAAGCGGGAGGAGATGTTGTTTCTGAGTGGGAAATGAGAAAAGCATTACAAGCAGGGATGAAACCAAATAAAATAGTTTTTTCAGGCATTGGCAAAACTGCTAGTGATATTCAATTTGCGATCAGTAATAATTGTTTACAAATCAATGCAGAATCACTCGATGAACTTGATCATATAAATCAAATAGCTTCTGTGTCGGGAAAAATTCAGAAAGTAGGAATTAGGATTAATCCAGATATACAATCAGAAACGCACAAAAAAATTAGCACAGGCAGTCTCGAGGATAAATTTGGAGTCAGTATAGAACAAACTTACGAAATTTTTCAAAATCGACAAAATTATCCAAATTTAGAGATTTCATCTATAGCTTTTCATATAGGTAGCAACATTAAAGACCTAACACCATTTCAAAGAACATTTGAAATTATTGGTGAATTAGTTGCTAAAATAAATAGTGAAACAAAAAAAATAAATACCGTTGATGTTGGTGGGGGAATTAGTCCTGAAAAAAGAAATTTTACTTTTGAAGACTATAAAAACTTAATCGTAAAATATTTTGATACAGAAAATCTTAAATTTATCTTTGAACCAGGTAGGCTTATAGCTGCAAATGCAGGAATATTAGTATCAAAAGTACTTTATACAAAGAATATAACTGGAAAAAAATTTGTCATTATCGACGCAGGCATGAACGATATGATGAGGCCTGCATTATACGATGCTCATCACGAAATAATGCCAGATGTCAGGACAAGTGAATATGATGAAATAAATACAGATATAGTTGGTCCAATATGTGAGAGTTCTGACGTATTTCTTAATATTCAAAAATTTAATAAAGTAAAGAGTGGTCAATACGTCATATTAAAAGATGTTGGGGCATATGGTTCAACGATGAGTTCAAACTATAATGCTCGACCACTTATTGAAGAGCTCATGGTAGATGGATCTCAAATAAGAATAATTAGAAAAACTCAGTCGTACGAAGACTTTATTAAAAATGAAATTTAATAAGAAAAGAAGCTTCTTATTTGTTCTAATATATAATCAATATAACTGTTAATTGACCTGCTCAATTCAAATGCATTTACACTAGAGTTTTGTATAACCGCATCGATTGATATGAAAATTACTGGGGTCAATAAAAGTAGAAATGGGAGTGGAATACTTGTTTTGTTTTTTTCATAAACAACTGGTAAATTCTGATCCTTTGAATGATCCCGTTCT
The DNA here is from genome assembly GCA_902610585.1 of uncultured Pelagibacteraceae bacterium. Classification (GTDB taxonomy): domain Bacteria; phylum Pseudomonadota; class Alphaproteobacteria; order Pelagibacterales; family AG-422-B15; genus CACNXQ01. Next base: position 84,411 of record CACLWE010000001.1, on the reverse strand, counting down.
GCGTAAGTATTAATAATTTCCTCTATTTGTAACTTTTTATCATTTTCATAATTCTTATTTTCATGAAACCAAGAATGGTTACATCTTGTACATTTAACCTGTCTGCCAAAGCCAATATCCTCTATATTTACTAGATACTTTGCCGAACATGATGGACAGGATATTATCATAGTCTTACTTAATTTTATTAATTGTAATTATTAGCAGTAAAATAGTGTAACTTATTTAAAATGATTAATGAATTAAAATCACATTACATTCATTTTTCTCTACTTTTATTTGTAATTATCGTACTCTTACAATTTAATTTCTTTCTCTTCAACATTCAAAGCTATAAAAATACAGACCTCAATAAAAAAGAAATCGAAGGAATAGTCGTACTAACTGGTGATAAATTTAGAATATTAGAGGGACTTAAAATACTTAATAGTGAGATTGGGTACAAGCTTTTAATATCAGGAGTTAATAAAGAAATTTCTATTGAGGAAATAAAAAAAGAATTTCCAAAATTTAATCAGCTATTTAATTGTTGTGTTCAACTTGAGAGCATTTCAACAAATACCTTCGAAAATGTTAGAGAAATTTTTTTTTGGAAAAAGAATAATAATATTAAAAATATTCTATTAATAACATCTGATTACCATCTACCCAGAGTTGAACTCGAGGTAAATCGACTTTTATTAGATAAAGAAACTTTCTATTATGGTGTAAAATATGACAATCAAAAAATAAATATTCGTATGAAGAAATTAATTGTAGAGTATATAAAATATTTAAGGACAAAAATAAGTTTGAGTATAGGACTTTAAATTATGATTTATGTAAGATCTCTTTTAGCAAATTTAGCATTTTATATTGTATTATTAATTTGTATTTTTTTTGCACCTATACTTTTTTTCTTACCTAAAATACATATGCTTGGCATCATACGTTTTCAATCAACACATACAAAATTAAGCCTTAAGCTATTTGCAAATCTAGAAGTTGAGTACCGTGGGTTAGAAAACATTCCAAGCACTCGAAAATATCTCATAGCTGCTAAACATCAATCTCTTGCAGAAGCTATTTTTCTTAATGAAGCGATTGAAACACCATCAATAATTGCAAAAAAACAATTATTATTCATACCAATTGTTGGACTTTGTTTTAAGAAAGCAAATTTCATATATGTCGATAGGAGAAAAGGGGAAACAAATATTCAGGCAATGGTGAATTCTGCAAAAAGAAGTATGGACAATGATCCCCGTCCTTTATTAATTTTTCCTGAAGGGACCAGAACACCAGTTGGTGAACGTCGCCAATATAAGTATGGCGTTACAGCTTTGTACGATGGTCTCAAAATTCCTTGTCTACCAGTTGCAATTAATTGTGGTTACTTTTGGTCAAGGAGACGATTTCTTCGTTATCCTGGTAAAATGGTAATTGAATTTTTAAAACCAATTGAGCCAGGGCTAGATAAAACTGAATTTACAGAAAAATTATATAATTCTATTGAAAATCAGTCTGATAAACTGCTTGAAGAGGCCAAGATTAAATATCCAAAATGAAGATATTTTCATTTAATAGAATAATCATTTTGGTATTGGCTATTTTGCTCATTTATTCAATTTATTGGATGTTTATTTCTTTTCAGTTGAAATCCCAATTATCAAGTAACCTTGAAAGATACAACATTAAGTATAACGACTTGAAGGTGACGGGGTATCCTTACAGAATATCAGGTTTGATTGTAAATCCTAATCTCAACAGATCAGATAGCCTATCTAATATAGAAATAGGAAATATAAAAATTGATATGAATCCTTTCGATATAAGTAAACTAATGATGAGAACGGATAAAATAAATAGTTCATTTAATGAAGACGACTCTTTAAATTTTTTTTTGAATGATATTCAGCTCAGATTGTCGATGGATAAAGGACAAATTTATGAGATTTATTCAATTTCAAATAATATGAGTCTGAATATAGGTAATTACAATATAGAGAATATAAAAAAAATTATTTTTAAAATGAATAAAGTTAATGAGAATGGCTATCGCGTTTTTTTTACAGCTGTTGCATCAAATGTTTTAGACTCATTTAAAAATGAAACAAGAATTTTGCTAGAGGGAAAAATTTCTGATTTAAGTACAAATTTAAATGGCAATATTCAACTAAACGTATCAAATGTTGAAAACAATGATAATTTGTTTAGCACCCCTTTGGTAATTAAAAATGGAATTATTTCTGTGCTTTTCATCCCTTTGATCGATTTAAAGGAATTATTTTCTTTTTGATCTACCAAAATCGGCATCAGAAGTGTCTTGACCTGCTTTAATTATTTTCTCACGCACAATTCTTGTTTTTGAAAATAACTTATACAAACTATCTCCGTCTTTCCACCGTATTGATTTTTGTATAGCACTCAGGTCTTCAGAAAATCTACCAATCATTTCTAATACAGCTTCTCTGTTTGCCAAAATTACATCTCTCCACATAGTAGGATCTGAGGAAGCAATTCTTGTGAAATCTCTAAATCCACTCGCGCTATACTTAACAATATCTGATTTTGTAAAGTTTTCTAAATCAGCTGCTGTATGGACCATATTATAAGCAATTAGATGGGGCAAATGAGAAGTCACTGCCATTACTTTGTCATGTCTAGAAGGAGTCATAGTTTCTACTTTGCTTCCCAATTTTTTCCAAAAAGTTTTTACTTTATTTATGTCTCTGGTTTTATTGCCTTTTAAAGGTGTAATTATGCACCATCTTTCTTCGAATAGTTCAGCAAAGCCAGCTTTTGGCCCACTTTTTTCAGTGCCAGCAATAGGATGAGCAGGTACAAAATTTATCTTTTTTTTAACTAAACTCTCGACTTCTGAAATTGAATGCTCTTTCGCAGATCCAACATCTGTTACAATGGCATCTTTATTAAGATGTGGTGATATCTTTTTAAAAATACTTTTGTAACTGCTTAAGTGAGTACAAATAATAACCAAATCTGAATTCTTTACGCAGTCTGATATATTATTTTTTATTTCACTTGTTAATTTAAGTTTTTTCGCGATAGTTCTTGTTTTTAAAGACCTGGAGTAACCAGAGGTAATTTCTGCTAGTTTTTTCTTTTTTATAGCTAAGGCAATAGAAGAACCTATTAAACCCAAACCAATTATACTAATTTTTTTAAATGGTCTCTTCTTACTTGGCATTATAAAACTCTTTCATAGCTTTAAGGACTTTTCTATTTTCTGTAGATTTACCAATAGATAACCTAATGCAATCTGGAAGATTATACTTATCCATTAACCTTACAATAATTGATTTTGACAATAAATACTGATTTAGTTTTTTTACAGATTTGCCTACATTAATGAGTAGAAAATTTGCTCTGCTATCATAAACATTTACTGGCAATCTACTTAATTCACTATTCATTTTTTTTAGCCAAAATTTGTTATGGTTTATTGCATTTTTTTCATATTTTTTATCTTTTAATGCCTCAACGCCGGCAAGTTGGGCAATTTGATTTACGTTAAATGGCCCTCTCACTTTATTCATTAATTTTATTATATCTGTATGGGCATAGCACCAACCCAATCTTAAGGACGCCAAACCATAAATTTTTGAGAAAGTTCTAGTGACAATGATATTTTTATATTTTTTGGCAAAGTTAATGCCATTAGAGTAATCTTTATCAGTTACATATTCTGCATAGGCAGAATCAATAATTATAAATATCTTCTTAGGGACACGTGAGATAAGCAATCTTAATTCTTCTTTGGATAGATAAAATCCTGTTGGATTATTGGGCTGCGCAATAAATATAATTTTAGTTTTTTTTGTGATTTTATTTAAAATGCTTTTTACATCAAAACGTAAATTTTTTGTTGATGAACGTTTAACAACGCCCCCACTGATTTTAGAGTAAATTTCAAACATTAAAAAACTGTGTTTAGGAATAATAACTTCGTCTCCTTTATTTAGAAAAAGTTGACAAGCCAGGCCTAGTATCTCGTCTGATCCATTTCCAACGAAGAGGTTGTTGATATTTAATTTGGTTTTTTTTGATAAGGCATTTTTTAATTCCAGACTATTTCCGTCAGGATATTTGTGAGTTTTTGACTTAGCCGTTGATATCGCCTTTTGTACTCGCAAGCTCGGACCAAATGGTGACTCATTAGAGGACACCTTAATAACTTGCTTTTTGCCAGGAATTGATGAAATGCCTCCTTCGTAAAGCTTTATATTTTTAAGTTTTTTCATATTTCAATTGGCTATAAATAGGTGAATATAGCTAAATTTGAAAGAAAATCTTTGAAATAAATAAATCTTCTAATTTGACAATATCCTATTGAATATATAATACATGAATTGCGCCGATTTGAGCACAGCTTGCGGGCGCAATAAAAATGCAGCTAAAGAGGTAGTTGAAACCGCCAAACTTAGTTGTTGGGCGGTTTTTTTTTGGAAAAAATTATGAGTGAAAATAAAATTGTTACTTTAGCAGAAGATGAACCATTAAATTTGGATGGAGGTGGAAGTTTATCTAAATTTAAAACTGCATATACAACATATGGCAAACTTAACGATAAAAAAAATAATTCAATCTTGGTTTGTCATGCCTTGACTGGCGATCAATATGTGGCAAGTGATCATCCCATTACAAAAAAAAATGGCTGGTGGTCGATGGTTGTAGGGCCCGATAAACCAATTGATACGAACAAGTTCTTCGTCATTTGCCCTAATGTTATTGGTGGGTGCATGGGATCAACGGGTCCAAAAGAAATAAATCCTGAAAACGGTAAAGAATTCGCGACTGATTTTCCTGTAATTACAATTGCAGATATGGTCAGAGCTCAAAAATTATTAATTGATTATTTGGGAATTGAGAAAATATTCTGTGTTACTGGCGGATCGATGGGGGGCATGTTGGTACTCGAATGGCTTTCAAAGTTTCCTGAAATGGTACATTCAGCAGTTCCTATTGCAACTGCAACAAACCATTCGGCTCAAAACATTGCATTAAATGAGCTTGCAAGGCAGTCCATAATGGCTGATCCAAACTGGCAATCAGGAAATTACTATCATTCTGATAAAAAACCCATGAAAGGGCTTTCAGTAGCTAGAATGGCAGCACATATTTCATATCTATCTAAAGAAGCTCTACAAAGTAAGTTTGGAAGAAATCTCCAAGATAAAAATAGCTTGGATTATTCTTTTGATGCCGATTTTCAAATTGAAAGTTACTTAAGACATCAAGGATTTACTTTTGTTGATCGCTTTGATGCAAACAGCTATCTGTATATCACTCGAGCAATGGATTATTTTGATGTTTCCTCAGCAAATAATGGCTCCTTAATAGAGGCCTTTAAAAATACGCAATCTAAAATTCTTTGTGTGTCATTTACCAGTGATTGGCTATACCCAACATCTGAAAACAAAAAAATTGTAAAAGTTTTCAATTCTCTTGGGCTTAATGTCAGTTTTATTGAAATTGAAACTGAAAACGGTCATGACTCATTCCTATTGGATGAACCAAAGTTTTTTGAGGCGATAAAAGGATTCATTAATTCAACATTTGAAAATTTATGAGCTTAATAAACGAGAACAAAGATTTTGGTGTAATTGCTGAGCTAATTCCTAACAATGCTTCTGTTATTGATGTTGGGTGCAATGATGGGTCTTTGTTGGAGTATTTGAGAGAGTATAAAAATATTGATGGTCGCGGGATGGAAATTGATCAAAAAAAGGTTCAGCTTTGTTTAGCCAAAGGCATTTCAGTAATTGAAGGAGATGCAGATACTGATTTGTATGATTATCCAGATAAGTTATTTGATTATTCAATACTTACTTACACTTTACAAGCTACAAAAAGTCCTAAAACAGTAATGCAGCAATTGGTTAGAATTTCTAAAAAAGCAATTATATCCTTTCCGAATTTTGGCCACTGGAAGATTGGGGCTAGTTTATTGTTGAATAGAAAAATGCCAGTAAGCAAGAAACTAAGTTATTCATGGCATGAAACTCCAAATCTACATTTTTGTACAATTAATGATTTTATTGATTTATGTGAGGAGTTAGAAATCAAAATTGAAAAGAAAGGTGATCTTTCTAATAAAAAACTTTCCAATTTTAGTGGAAAAAATTTTCTTGATAGCTACTTTAATGAAGTCGGACTTTTTTTAGTTTCAAAGGATTAAATATGAATGAAATACTTATTGTTAAATGCTTAAGCGATAATTATGCTTATATATACTCAAATAAAAATGGGGATGCATTTGTTGTTGATCCTTCTGAAGCAGGTCCTGTAATTGATGTTCTAAATAAACACAAACTTAATTTAAAATTCATACTTAATACTCATCATCATTTTGATCATGTAGGAGGAAATTTTGAACTCAAAGAAAAGTATGGATGCAAAATAGTTGGCAGCAAAAAAGATTTTGAGAGAATACCAGGAATTGATATACAAGTTTCAGAGGGTGATATTTGGAATTTTGATGAACACAATGCTCAGATAATTGAAATACCTGGGCATACTACGGGCCACATCGCTTTTTATTTTGAATCCCTAAAACTTGTTTTTACTGGTGACACGCTATTTTCACTTGGATGTGGTAGACTTTTTGAAGGTTCACCAGAAATGATGTGGAAATCTCTTACAAAACTAAGGGATCTACCTGATGAAACAAAAATTTACTGTGGCCATGAATATACTTTAAGTAATGGAAATTTTATAAGCTCTATTTACCCGTCGGATGAAATAGTATCAAAAATGGATCGTCTGAAAAGCCTAGATAAACAAAACATACCATCTATTCCATCAACAATTGGTGATGAAAAGAGATTAAATATTTTCTTAAAGGCAGATGATGAAGATTTGATCAACTCTCTTGGGCTTACGGGTAAAAGTCCAGAAGAAGTATTCGGTCATATAAGAAATCTCAAAGATTCCTTTTAAGTAAAATATTGTCCACCGTTTGCAGATATCGTAGAACCTGTTATAAAGCCCGCTTCATCACTAGCAAGGAATGTAACTATTCGTGAAACCTCATCAACTGTTCCAAGTCTTCCTACAGGAATTTTTCCAATTAAACTTTTCATAAAATCCTCGGAGGCATCCGCTAGAATTTCAGTATCGATATAGCCAGGTGCAATAGCGTTAACTGTAATATTCTTTCTAGCAGTTTCTTGCGCTAATGCTTTGGTAAAACCTAATAAACCAGCTTTTGCCGCACTATAATTTATTAGACCCATCTCACCTTTTTGACCGTTAATAGAAGAAATGCTGATTATTCTTCCAAAAGATTTTTCTCTCATGCCTTCAAGTACACATCTTGTCATATAAAAAACTGAATCTAAGTCAGTTCTTATTACATCATCCCATTGTTCAACTGACATTTTATGAGCCATTGAAGCTTTGGAAATGCCGGCATTATTCACTAAAATGTCAACAGTGCCCAGCTTATCAGCAACTTGCTTTACGCCCGCTTCACATGCAGCTGCATCGGCAACATTCCATTGAAATACCTCAATACCGTTTTCGGATGAAAACTTATTTGCTGCATCTGAATTTGAACTATAGGTTGCAGCAACATTGCACCCCTCCTTTTTTAAAGCAAGAGATATTGCAGCACCTATTCCTCTTGTTCCTCCAGTTACTAATGCTACTTTAGACATAATTTTCTCCTATCGTTCGACGCACAAAGCGACACCCATACCGCCACCAATGCATAATGTGGCAAGTCCTTTTTTAGCGTCCTGTCTTTTCATTTGATTTAATAATGTTACAAGAATTCTAGCTCCTGACGCACCAATTGGATGTCCTATGGCAATCGCTCCCCCATTAACATTCACTTTTGAAACATCCCATCCCATTTCTTTATTTACTGCACAAGATTGAGCGGCAAATGCTTCATTTGACTCAATTAAATCTAAATCAGAAACATCCCACCCTGCTTTATCAAGAGCTTTTCTGCTTGCAGGTATAGGTCCTGTACCCATCACAGATGGATCAACCCCAGCACTTGACCACGATACAATTCTTGCCATAGGCTCAAGGTTTCTTTTTTTCATTTCATCTGAGGACATTACTGCCAAAGCAGCTGCGCCATCGTTTATACCACTTGCATTTGCCGCTGTAACTGTTCCCTCTTTTGCAAATGCAGGTCTTAAAGATGAAATTTTTTCTAATTGAACATTGTCTTTAATATATTCATCACTATCAAAAACTACTGTCTCTTTTCTTGATGGGACTTCAACTGGAACAATTTCATCCTTAAATACTCCATCTGCTTTAGCTTTACTTGCTTTCTGTTGTGAGTTAAAAGCAAATTCATCTTGTTGATCTCTAGTAATTTGCCATTGTTGTGCAACATTTTCAGCAGTTGTTCCCATGTGATATCCATTAAAAGCATCCCACAAACCATCTTTGATCATTGAGTCGATCATCTTATCATCGCCCATTTTGGTACCATTTCTTAGGTGCATACAGTGCGGGGATTGACTCATACTTTCTTGTCCACCAGCAATAATAATATTTGCATCGCCATTCATTATAGATTGGTAGGCCAAAGCAACACTTCGTAAGCCAGATCCACAAACTTGATTAACTAGCCATGCTGGGGTTTCTTTATTTAAACCAGCATTTATTGATGCTTGTCTAGCAGGGTTTTGACCGGTTGCTGCAGTTAGTACTTGTCCAAGTATCACCTCATCTACATCACCACCTTCAATGCCTGATCTATTAAGCGTTTCTTTTATAACTATTGTACCTAAATCGTGTGCTGGCATACCCGATAAAGATCCATTAAAAGAACCAACGGCTGTTCTAACGGCAGATGTAATAAATACTTCACTCATAACTTTCCCTTTTTATTCGCCAATTATTGGCAATTTTTGTGCTCTGGAGGCATCAAGATAACTTGCGGAGTGAATTTTGCAACTATTATTTAGGCTGATAACTAGTGGATTTGCAGTTGGTATTTCTAAGCTTGTTATGTCTTCATCAGATACGTCAAACAAGTACTTACATAGAGCTCTTAAGCTGTTTCCATGTGCTGAAATAATAGTGGTATTTTTTAGTACTAAAGGTTTTATAGAATTTTCCCAGTAAGGAATTACTCTCGCATACGTATCTTCTAAACATTCTGTTAGGGGTAAATTATTTATTCCTTTATATAAATCGTCTTTATTAGGATTCATTTCACTATCAATTGGTAGTGCAGGTGGTGGTGTGCTGTAACCTCTCCTCCATTTTAAAAACTGATCTTCACCATATTTTTTTTTAACTTCATCTTTGTTTAATCCTTGCAGTGCTCCATAGTGTCTTTCATTTAATTCCCAGGCAGTTTCTGTGTGAAGATTATATATATTTAATTCCTCAAGAATTATTTGAAGCGTATTTTGTGCCCTTTTTAAAAATGATGTAAATGCGAATGAAGGAACTATTTCAGCTTCTTTGAGCAACAATGCTGACTTTAATGCCTCTTTTTTTCCTAAATCGTCTAATTCTACATCAACCCATCCGGTAAAAATATTTTTTACGTTCCAAACACTTTTACCGTGTCTGATTAATATCAGAGTATTAGACATTTATTTGTTTACTTGGTTAACTACATTATTATTTAAAAGATAATCGACCATTTGCTCTGCAATTTGTATAGCAACTTTTTCTTGCGCCTCTGCAGTACTGGCGCCGATGTGAGGTGTCATTATAACTTTTTTCATACCTGAGAATATACTATCAGTTTGTGGCTCTTTCTCGTAAACATCGCAACCATATCCTCCTAAACCATTTTTATCAATTGCATTCTTAACATCATTTTCATTTACAATCCCCCCTCTCGCACAATTAATAATAATTGCTGTTTTTTTAATTGTTTTAAGAGTGTCTTTATTAATCATATATTTTGATTTATCTGATAGTTTATTATGAAACGTTATAATATCTGAGTGTAACAAAATTTCTTCAAAAGATACTTTTTCAACTTTATATTTTTTTTGTTCTGTATCACTTAATGAAGCACTATGAACAAGAACATTCATTCCATATGCGTGTGATATTTCAGAAATTTTTTTTCCTATATTCCCAAATCCTACGATGCCAATAGTTTTGCCCAACATCTCAGATCCAATGAAATTCTTTTTCTCCCATTTTTTACTGTGCATTGACTCATTTGCCTCTGTAATTTTTCTCATTAATGCATGTATAATAGAAAATGTAAGTTCGGCAGTTGCTTGAACATTTCCAAGAGGAGTGTTCATGACTACGATGTTATTTTTGGTAGCTGAGTCAAGGTCAACATTGTCAACCCCTACGCCTGGCCTACCAATAACTCTCAGATTTTTAGCGCTGCTTATTATTTTGTCAGTTACAGTGACTGCTGATCTAATTACTAACCCGGCGTAATCTACGATTTCTCTTGAAAGCTCGTCTTCACTAAGACCTGTTTTCTGAACATATTCAATGTTATTTTCATCAAATACTTTAAAAACAGCGTCAGAAACATTATCGGCAATAAGTACTTTATTCACTTTTTAAAGGCTTCTTTAGTTGTTAAATAAGCCCAGTCAATCCAAGGTAGAACAAGTTCAACATTTTTATTTTCAACTGTTGAACCGCCCCATATTCTAATTCCCGGTGGTGCCGTTTTATAGGAGTTTAGATCATATCCTGCTTCATTGCTTTCAAGCAATGAACAAACTTCCTTCATAAAATTTACTTTGTCTTCGTCATTAAGAGCTTTAAACCACTCATCCTTTGGAAGTATACAAATTGAAGTACAAGATCTGGTCTCTGGATCTTTAGCTAGAAATTCAAAATTATCATGCTTATCAATCCAATTATTAACTAATTTTAAATTTGTTTCTGATATATCAATTAATTTATTTAAACCGCCTAACTCTAAGCCCCAGTTAAGGGAATTTAATACATCTTCAACACTGATCATGGATGGAGTGTTTATTGTTGCTCCAGAAAATATTCCTGAAATTAATTTTTGATTATTTGCTAGACGAAATATTTTTGGGATGGGCCATGGTGGAGTGAAAGTTTCAAGTCGTTCAACTGCACGAGGGGATAAAATCAACATACCATGGGCAGCTTCACTTCCTAAAACTTTTTGCCATGAGTAAGTAATCACATCTAATTTATGCCAATCCATGTGCATTGAAAAAACTGCTGATGTGGCATCGCATATTGTTAATCCTTTTCTTTGATCACTTATCCAATCAGTATTTTTTATTCTTACACCTGCGGTAGTACCATTCCATGTAAAAACAATATCGTTGTCAGAATTGCTATGAGAAAAATCAGGAAGTTCGCCATATTCTGCTTTAATTAACTTTTTATCTTTTAGAGGCAGTTGTTCTCCTGCGTCTATATTCCAGTCATGACCAAAATTTTCCCATGAATAAACTTCAACTCCTCTTTGACCAAGCATACACCACATAGCCATTTCAACAGCGCCAGTGTCAGACGCGGGAACAATACCAATTAAGTAGTCATCAGGAATTTCCAACAGTTGTCTTGACTTATCAATTACCTCTTGAAGTTTTTTAACAGCTGCACCAGATCTGTGAGACCTTGAAAGAGCTGCATTTTTTAAATTATCAAACGACCATCCAGGAGGTTTGGCGCAAGGACCGGATGAAAAATAAGGATAATGAGGTTTCTGAGCGGGCTTTTCCATTAAATTAAATATCCATAAGCAAATTAACCAAGCCATCAGCAGGCTTCGGATCAAAGTAAGTTGACTTTTTAGGGACAATCTTACCTTTGTCTGCGATGGACATTATCTTTTTCATCGGTAAAGGGCAAATAAAAAATCCTATATCTGCCACACCTTTATCCACTTCATTTGCTAACTTTTTATGATCAAATTTACCAGGAATATTCGACAAATTTACTAAAGAACAATTACATTGTTTTTTAATGATACTATTTATCATTATTTTCTCAACTATGTCAGTGTCAGTTTCATATTTAGTATAGAGTTTTTTATTTGATGTGAGTGAAACATTGTACCAAGTTTTATTTAAGTATATCATCACACTGCCTGGGTCACACGGATTTTTAAATTTTAATTTTTTTTCTAGCTTAAATTTTTTCTTTAAGGCCTGAATTATTTTTTGTTGATTAAAATTTTTAAATTTAGCTAGTCGATGAAAGCTCAATATATTAACAGAATGCTCATCAAATATTGCCGCAAGAAGGTTTATTTTTTCTTTTTTAATTTTATTAATATTTTTCTTTTTATTTAAATTTTCAATAGCGGAGTACCTGTGATGCCCATCAGCAATATAAAATTTTCGAATTTTTGATAATTTCTTTCTCAAAGATTGGATTTCATTTTTTTCACTTACTTTCCAAAGAGATCTGGTTGTACCGCCTGGCGACTTAAATTTATAAAGAGGTTTTTTTCTTTCGTATTTTTTAAAATCAATGGGTCTGCTATTTTGATTTTTATAGGATAAATAAACTGGACCTATTTGCATTTTTGTATGTTCAATTGTTTCCATGATAGAATTCGATCGTGCTTTAAATATTGCTTCATGTTTCAGAATTTTATTATTCCCTTCGTCGAGCTCTATTGATGCAACTATACCAAACTGCTTCTTATTATATTTATCTAAACAATATATATAAAAACATTCTTCCTTCTCCTGAAAAATAATATTATTCTTAATCATAGATTCTAAGTGCTCGTATGCGTGCTTTTTTGAATTTTTTTTGGTAATGTTAGGGTAAAATGCTTTTGGGCTTACTACGTTTAGGAAATTATATTCTGACTCTTTTAAAATTTTATTTAACTGTTTGTTCGTTAAATTATCAAAAGTTGGCAATACCACTTCCTCTACTCTTTTCTGTAAAGGCCTAAAGGCTTTGAATGGTTTTATTGATAAGGTCATATTTATTTATTTGATAAAACGCTGATTAAGTAGGGTATTTATATGTATATTTTATGCATAAATCTCGCAGATTTTAAGTTTTTTTATCTGAAATTATGGCTATTGACATAAGAAAAGTGACGTTTATATTCAGGCCACTTTTAATATCAAATAGTAATTTCTATTATGTTTGCGATTATTTCAACTGGCGGAAAGCAGTATAAAGTTAGCGAAAACACTATGTTGAGTGTGAGCAAAATTGATGGCAAAGATGGTGATAAGATCACTATCGATGATGTCCTTTTCGCTTGTGATAAAGAACAATTTTCTGTGGGATCTCCACAAATCAGTGGCGCGAAAGTTAATGCTGAAATTGTTAAACAAGACAGAGATAGAAAAATTTTAGTATTTAAGAAGAAAAGAAGAAAAAACTATCGAAGGCTTAATGGTCACAGACAGGATATAACTTTTTTAAAAATTAATTCACTTGATATACCTGGATTCGCTTCAAAAAAAGCTGTGAAGAAAGCAAGTGATACGAAGTTAGAAACTGAAAAGAAAACAGTTACAAAAAAGAAAACTACAGTTAAAAAGAAAACTGTGAAAAAAAAGGATAGCTAATAATGGCAACTAAAAAAGCTGGCGGCTCATCGAGAAACGGAAGAGACTCAGCTGGAAGAAGATTGGGTATAAAGAAATACAGTGGTCAAACTGTAATACCTGGTAACATCATAGCTAGACAAAGGGGTACTAAATGGCACCCAGGTGATAATGTAGGCCTTGGAAAAGATCATACAATTTTTTCGCTTGTTGATGGCTTTGTAAAGTTTGGTAAGAAAAAAAACGGAAAAACATTTATTTCTGTTGTTCCCAAAGAGTAAGTCTATATCTTTTTTCTAAAAATATTCCCTTAAAATGAAGTTTATTGATGAAGCTAAAATCTTTGTAAAAAGTGGTGATGGTGGTGATGGCTGCTTGAGCTTCAGAAGAGAAAAATATATCGAATTCGGTGGACCCGATGGCGGCAACGGTGGAAAAGGTGGAGATATTATTCTAGAAGGAACAAAATCTTTAAACACACTTGTAGACTTTCGATTTCAAAAACACTTTAAAGCACAAAAAGGTAGAGGTGGAGCTGGCAGAAATAGAACAGGCGCGTCAGGTAAAGATTTAATTTTAAAGATTCCTGTTGGAACTGAAGTATTATTAAATGAAGAAATAATTGCTGATATAATTAATGATGAAAAAGTAACTCTTTTCCCTGGAGGAAAAGGAGGGTTAGGAAATATTAATTTTAAATCATCAACTAATCGAGCGCCACGCAAGATAACACATGGAGAAAAAGGCCATGAAGCTGAAATTGTATTAAGGTTAAAAATTCTTGCTGATGCCGGGCTTGTGGGATTTCCGAATGCAGGAAAATCAAGTCTTTTGAGAAAGATATCTGCTGCTAAACCCAAAGTGGCTGACTATCCTTTTACAACTCTTGATCCAAAGCTAGGAGTTGTAAGAAAAGACGACCAAGAACTTGTTGTGGCAGATATACCCGGCTTAATTGAAGATGCTCACAAAGGCGATGGTTTGGGATTTAAGTTTTTAAAACATATTGAGAGATGCCATTCAATTATTCATGTAATTGATGTAACTGACGAAGATGTTAAAAAATCTTATAATACAATTACCAGTGAGTTGAATAATTATGATGGTAGTATAACAAAGAAAAATAAAATAGTTGTATTAAATAAATGTGATCTGATTGATAAAGAAGAAATAAAAATTAAAAAGAATATTCTTGAAAATGAAACACAGTTACAAGTATACACAATTTCAACTATTACAGGTGAAGGAGTAAGTAATTTAATAAATCATATTTTAATTATTAAAAATTAAATGAAATTAGAACAAACAAATAGAATTATTATCAAAATTGGATCTGCACTTCTATTCAATGAAACTTCGGGAAGTCTTAATAAAGAATGGCTTAATAGTCTTGCTGAAGATGTTAAATATTTAAGAGAAAATGATAAAGAGGTTATAATTGTTTCTTCTGGAGCAATTGCGATGGGCGCAAAAGATTTAGATCTTGATATGAAAAATATGAAGATGGATATGAATCAAGCTGTATCTGCTGTGGGCCAAATACATTTAATGGGCTCATTTAAGAGTGCCTTTGAAAAGAATGAAATTAAAATTTCCCAAATTCTTCTTACCTTAGATGATACTGAACAAAGAAGAAGATCAATAAATGCCAGAAGAACAATAGATACATTATTAAAATTGGGTATTGTTCCAGTCGTTAATGAAAATGATACAATCGCGACAAGTGAAATAAGATATGGGGACAATGATAGACTTGCATCAAGAGTGGCTCAAATAACAAGTGCAGATTGTCTTATTTTATTATCTAATATTAATGGCCTTTATTCTGCTGATCCTAGTACTGATGAGGATGTAAAATTGATAAACAAAGTAAGTGAAATTGATAAAGATATTGAAAAAATGATTGGGCAATCAATTTCGGATTACGGAAAAGGTGGAATGAAGACAAAAATTCAAGCCGCAAAGACAGCTATGCTATCAGGCTGTCACTTAGCAATTACTAATGGTTCTATAATGAGACCTGTAAAGTCCTTATTTGAGGGACGTCCATGTACATGGTTTGAACCAACTAAGACCCCCTTGGCAGCACGCAAGCAATGGATCGCGGGAACAATGAAGCCCGTAGGTAAAATAATAATTGATGATGGAGCTGTTGATGCACTTAAAAAAGGAAGCAGTCTCTTACCGGCTGGTGTAAAGTCAGTAGAGGGAAACTTTGAAAGAGGAGATGTTATTGAAGTATTGTCGTCTGACCAAAATAAAATAGGTATAGGGTTAGCCGGTTACGCTGCAGAAGAAAGTATTAAAATTATGGGACACAAAAGTGATGAAATAGCTAACATTCTAAGTTACTCTTACAGAGAAGAAATGATACATAAGGACGATTTAGTTTTGATATGAGTATTGAATTAGAATTAGAAAAGATGGGTGAAAACAGTGTTAGGGCCTCAAAAGACATTAGGTCTTTGAACGAAAGAGATAAAAATAATATTTTAAAATCAATTATAGTAAGTTTAGAAAAGAATAAAAAAAATATTCTAGATGCTAATTCATTAG
This sequence comes from uncultured Pelagibacteraceae bacterium, assembly GCA_902610585.1. Lineage (GTDB taxonomy): Bacteria > Pseudomonadota > Alphaproteobacteria > Pelagibacterales > AG-422-B15 > CACNXQ01. The sequence goes on along the minus strand of CACLWE010000001.1, from coordinate 68,383 downwards.
ATATTAGTAACTCTGAAAATAGTCTTTCAAATGCAATGGTTGATCGACTTATGCTAGATGACAAACGATTTGATGGAATATTGTCGTCAATTGAAAATGTTATTTCTTTAGAAGACCCAGTTGGAAACAAACTTTATTCTAATAAACGGCCAAATGGAATGTTAGTTGAAAGAGTGTCTGTTCCTCTTGGTGTTATAGGAATTATTTATGAAAGCAGACCAAATGTTACAGTTGATGCGACAGTTTTATGTCTAAAAGCTGGCAATAGCGTAATACTTAGAGGAGGATCTGAGTGCTTTAACACTAACTCAGAAATGGTAAAATCGATACAAGGGGCTTTAAAGGAAAATTCTGTTAGCGAAAATATTGTTCAATATGTAAGCACCACAGATAGAGCGGCAGTAGATTACATGCTTGCTAAAATGGGAAAATATATTGATGTTGTAGTACCTAGAGGCGGTAAAGGTTTGGTAAAAAAAGTTCAAGACACCGCAAAAATACCTGTTATTGGACATCTCGATGGAATATGTCATTTATATGTTGATGAAACATCAGATACAGAAATAGCAAGCAAAATCATTGAAAATGCAAAATTGAGAAGAACTGGAATTTGTGGTGCAGCTGAAACTATATTAATTGATGAAAACTGTGTCGACACTCATCTACCAAAAATTATTACTGATTTAATTAATGGGGGCTGTGAAATAAGAGGAGATAATGCATGTATGAAAATCTCAGACAAAGTTCTAAAAGCATCCGAAGAAGATTGGGGTACAGAATATTTAGATGCAATAATATCTATAAAGACTGTTAAAGGGGTAGATGAAGCAATAGAACATATTGCTACATATGGATCAGGTCATACAGAGAGTATTATTTCTGAAGATAAAGAGAAAGTTGAAAAGTTTTTAAATACTGTAGGTAGTGCAATTGTTATGCATAATACTTCAACCCAGTTTGCAGATGGAGGGGAATTTGGTTTAGGTGCTGAAATAGGAATTGCTACTGGCAAATTGCACGCCAGAGGGCCAGTTGGGTTAGAAGGGCTGACAACTTATAAATATATAGTGAGAGGAAATGGACAGGTTAGACCGTAAATGAAAATTGGCATTTTAGGAAGTTCATTTAATCCAGCACATTTAGGACATTTAAAATTATCAGAAAAGGCAATTCAAATTTTTGATCTCGATGAAGTCTGGTGGATGATCACAAAGCAAAATCCATTAAAGGAAAAGGATGATTATATGTCATTTGAAGACAGAAATAATCAAGCAAAAAAACTAATAGGCAATAACAATATTAAACTGAAATTTTTTGAGGATATTACTAACTCAAATTATTTAATTGATAACTTGAAACATATCAAATCCAACTTTAACGAGGATGAGTTCATATTTTTAATGGGTAGCGACTCTTTTGAAGAAATGGATAAATGGAAAAATTATTTAGATATTTTTAATCAAATGCCTATTGCTGTATTTAATCGTAACGAAAAATTATATAATCCACTTACTTCTATAGTTGCGGAAAAATTTAAAAACAACCAAATAAAATTATCTGATGCAAAGTTAATATTTACCAAATCACCTGCTTGGATATTTATTCGTGACTTCAATGAAAGTGAGTCATCAACTGCCATTAGAAATAATAAATGACTCAAATACTAAAAAAAATATTAAGTGATTTAGAGGATAATAAAGCTCTGGATATAGTCTCAATAGATATATCTAAAAAAACATCACTAGCTGACCACTTAGTATTTGCAACTGGAACATCAAATAGACATATAAACGCAATTTCCCAATCAGTTCATAAAATGCTTAAAAGTCTAAATATTACACTGCCATCAATCGAGGGAAACCAAGACAGTGGCTGGATAGTAATTGATAGTGGTGACGTTATTATACATTTATTCAAAGATGAAATTAGAAAATTTTATAACTTAGAAAATATGTGGTCCGCAGAAATTGAATAATTGATCCTTAAATGAAAATTGAAATTCTACATTTTGATAAATTTAAATTTGATCATGAAGAACAACTTCATGATATTTATATAAAACGTATTTCACAGTTTAGAAATATTATAACTGATATAAAAACAGTAAAAATTAATAATAAAGGAATTGAAAATAGAATAGTTAAAAAGAAGGCCAATGAGTGTTTTGTAAGCCTTGACGAGAAAGGTGAGCATTTTTCAACTGAAGACTTAAAAGTATTCTTATTTAATAATAATTTCAAAAACTTGAAATTTATTGTTGGCAGTACTGATGGTATTAAGAAAGGTATACTAGAAAAAAGTAATAAAGTTATTTCTTTGAGTAAAATGACATTAACGCACTCATTTGCACTAATAATTTTATTAGAACAAATATATAGATCTGCTACTATTGTATCTAATCATCCATATCATAGAGTTTAAAAATGAAAATTTTGTTTATTACGCTATCGTTTGTTATATCACTTTTTAGCTTTAATTATATCTCTGCAAATAACCAAGACCTTTATAAAAAATTGGATGTCTTTGGGGATGTTTTTGACATTATAAAAAGTAATTATGTCGAGGATATAGATGATGAGAAGGTAATTGAATACGCAATTAACGGTATGCTTCAATCATTGGATCCATTTTCAAGCTATATGGACTCAGAAATTTATACTGATATGCAAGAAGAAACTAAAGGCGAATTTGGGGGACTTGGAATTGAGGTAACAATGGAAAACGGGTATGTAAAAGTAATTTCCCCAATTGATGACACTCCGGCTGCGAGAGCAGGAATGCGCCCTGGTGATTATATTACACATATTGATGAAATTGACGTGCTTGGATTAACACTAAGTGAAGCTGTTGAACTTTTACGAGGGCCTGTAGGTAAATCATTAACAATAAAAGTGGTTAGAATCGGAGAAGAAGACCCCATAGATGTGACATTAAAAAGGGCGGTTATAACTGTACAAGCAGTTAAATTTAAGGCTGAAGGTAACATTGGATACATAAGATTAATTTCATTCAGTGAACAAGCCGATAAAGGCATTAGAAATGCTGTAAAAGAATTATCAAACAGTATCGGAAAAAATAATGTTGAAGGCTACATAATTGATTTAAGGAATAATCCTGGTGGTTTATTGGATCAATCGGCAAAAGTTACAAATAACTTCCTAAAATCTGGTGAAATTGTATCAATAAAGGGAAGAGATAAAAATGATATATCAAGGTTTACAGCGTCAGGTGGGGACATTGCAAACGATAAGCCAATTATTGTTCTTATAAATCAGGGATCCGCATCAGCCTCTGAAATTGTTGCCGGCGCGCTTCAAGACCACAAACGCGCAATTATCCTTGGAGAACAATCATATGGAAAGGGATCAGTTCAAACGATCTTTCCATTAAAAGATTCTAGTGCCATCAGAATGACAACAGCGCTTTATTATACACCCTCTGGTGACTCTATTCATAGAGTTGGAATAACTCCAGATATTGAAGTTGAATATATTTATGATGAGGACGAAGAAACCGATAATCAATTAAATTATGCTCTAGATCTTTTTGATAAAGAAAAGATAGTTGAATAAAATTAATATTTTCAGCAATAGAACAGAATGGATCAAAAACCAAGATATAGAAGAGGAGTTGGAATGATCATACTCAACTCTAAAAAGCAAATTTTTATTGGACAGAGATTTGATAAAGATAAATCAGCTTGGCAGATGCCACAAGGTGGAATTGATAAAGGGGAAAGCCCTGCAACAGCTGTTATACGAGAAATGAAAGAGGAAACTGGAATTAAAAAAAATTATAAAATTATATATGAATGTAAAACTTGGTATTTTTATAAACTTCCTTCTTATTTAAGAAAAAAACTTTGGAAAGGTAGATTTATTGGTCAAAAACAAAAATGGTTTATAATAAGTTTTACTGGAAAAGATGAAGATATAAATATTAAAACAAAAAAACCGGAATTTAAGAAATGGGAATGGTCTACACAAGATAATATACTTGAAAAAATCGTTCCCTTTAAAAGAAGACTTTATACAAGTATATTTAAAGAGATTAATAATATTGATGGTTAATTTAAAAGAAGTCTTAAACTATCAATTTTTTTCTGAATTTTCATTTTTTGGGCTTCATCAGCAGCATTAAGAGCTGAAGAATAATTCTCAATTTTAGCATTGATAAAATCATTATTTAGAGCAGCTTCTTCATCCAAACCCACAGCTATAACAAGTAGCTCGTTGTTAGAGAATTTAATAAAGCCCTCTTCAACAAACAATGATTGTGTTTGATCTGAATTAGTTACTTTTATGATTCCTGGCCTAAGAGAAGTAATAATATTTGAGTGATTTGGAAGCACTCCAAGATCACCCTCCGCACCAGGTAAGACAACCATTTGAGCATCACCCTCAAGGTATATTTTTTCAGGTGTTACTAATTTATAGTTAAATTGATCAGACATTCAAGTTACGCGGCGGCTTCTTCGGCCATTTTTTCTGCTTTTTGAATAGCTTCTTCTATTGTACCAACCATATAAAAAGCTGCCTCAGGTAGATGATCATATTCACCCTTACAGATCGCATCAAATCCTTTGATAGTATCCTCTAATTCAACATATTTTCCGGGAGTTCCTGTAAAGACTTCGGCAACAAAGAACGGTTGGGACATAAATCTTTGAATCTTGCGCGCTCTGGCCACTGTTAATTTATCTTCTTCAGATAACTCATCCATACCTAAAATTGCAATGATGTCTTGTAGAGACTTATAAGTCTGCAGTACAGCTTGTACATTTCTTGCAACACGATAATGTTCATCTCCAACAACGCGAGGGTCTAATATTCTTGAAGTACTATCTAACGGATCAACAGCAGGATAAATGCCGAGCTCTGCAATCTGTCTTGAAAGCACGGTTGTTGCATCAAGGTGTGCAAACGAGGTTGCAGGAGCAGGATCGGTTAAATCATCAGCAGGAACATATATTGCCTGCACAGATGTGATTGAACCTTTATTTGTAGATGTGATTCTTTCCTGAAGTGATCCCATATCAGTTGCAAGAGTAGGTTGATAACCTACGGCAGATGGAATTCTACCAAGCAGAGCTGACACCTCTGAACCAGCTTGAGTAAATCTAAAAATATTATCTACAAAAAATAATACATCTTGGCCTTCCATATCTCTAAAATACTCAGCAACTGTCAAACCTGTTAAGGCCACGCGAGCTCTCGCTCCTGGAGGTTCGTTCATTTGTCCATAAACTAATGCACATTTTGACTCTTTACCTTCTAAATCAATAACACCAGATTCTATCATTTCATGATAAAGGTCATTACCTTCTCTAGTTCTTTCTCCAACACCAGAAAATACTGAATAACCACCATGAGCTTTTGCAATGTTATTTATTAGTTCCATGATAATAACTGTTTTACCAACCCCTGCTCCTCCAAAGAGACCAATTTTTCCTCCCCTAGAATAAGGTGCTAGTAAATCTACAACTTTAATACCCGTAACAAGAATTTCTGTTTCTGTAGCTTGATCAACAAAGTCAGGGGCATCTCTATGAATAGACCATTTATCTGTAGATTTAATTTCACCCCTTTCGTCAACAGGCTCGCCAACAACATTCATAATTCTACCCAAAGTCTCAGGGCCTACTGGAACCTGTATCTGATTACCGGTGTCAACAACATCGTCACCTCTAGTCATTCCATCAGTCGATTCCATAGCAATAGTTCTGACTGTGGACTCACCTAAATGCTGTGCGACCTCAAGGATCACAGTTTTATCACCAACTTTACATTCTAATGCTGCAAGAATTGGCGGCAAGTTTTCTTCAAAGCGTACATCAACTACAGCTCCGATAACTTGTGATATGGTACCTTTATTATTTGTTGTCATATTTACTCCTTAATTAAACTGCTTCTGCTCCAGAAATTATCTCAATAAGCTCTTTAGTAATAACAGCTTGTCTGGAACGGTTATAAAATAGTGTTAAATTATCAATCATATCAGAAGCATTTCTTGATGCATTATCCATAGCGCTCATTCTAGCACCTTGTTCGCTAGCTGCACTTTCTAGTAAAGCTTTAAATATTTGTATTGTAAAGTTCAGCGGGAGTAGTTCATCGAGTATTTCACTCTCACCAGGTTCAAATTCAAAAAAAGTATTGTCATTTTTCGTTGTATCTGACTCGTTTTCAGTAATATCAATTGGAACAATTTGTTGTTCAGTCGGAATCTGTGATATTACTGATTTAAACTTGTTATAAAAGATAGAACATTTATCAAATTCTTCGTCAAAATACATTTTTATTATTTTGTCAGCTATATTTTTTGCATCCTGATAAGAAGCAGACTTAACAGATCTCATATCAACAACTTCGACAATTTTTTCTTCATGCTGTCTTTTAATAATGTCATAACCCTTTTTTCCGACACAAATAATTTTTACTTGTTTGCCTGACTCCTCAAGACTTGCTACTTTATCTCGAAGTGATTTAGTGACAATTGAATTAAATCCACCACATAGTCCTCTCTCAGATGTAAAGAGGATCAACATATGAATTGAGTCCTCATTATCTCCGGTTAATAAATTTCTTTCATTTGAAGTTGGAGAGTACCCAGATGATATAGATGATATAAGATCTTCCATGGTCTCAGAATAAGGACGACTTGACTCAGCAGACTCTTGGGCACGCCGTAATTTTGCAGCCGCAACCATTTTCATGGCTTTAGTTATTTTTTGAGTAGACTTAACGCTACCAATTCGTTTTTTTAGATCGTCTAAACTTGGCATTTACCTATTTTTTTTAAACTCTTCAATTATTGATGTTAATTTACTGGAAGTATCATCGTTCAAGTCTCCAGATGAATTGATAGACTCAATAATATCTGAATGAGATGATTTTATAAGTTCAAATAGATCTTTTTCGAAATCCCTTATCTGATTCAACTCCAGATCATCTAAGTAACCGTTCACACCAGTAAAAATTGAAACAACTTGCTCTGCAATTGTCATCGGTGAATACTGGTTTTGCTTTAATAGTTCGGTAAGTTTTGAACCTCTATTTAATAGCTTCTGAGTCGAGGCATCTAGGTCTGAACCAAATTGGGCAAATGCTGCCATTTCACGGTACTGGGCCAGTTCAAGTTTTATCGAGCCTGCAACCTTCTTCATCGCCTTAGTTTGCGCTGCAGAACCAACTCGTGACACGCTTAAACCTACATTAACTGCAGGTCTGATACCTTGGTTAAACAATTCAGTTTCTAGAAAAATTTGACCATCAGTGATTGAAATCACGTTTGTTGGTATAAATGCACTAACATCATTTGCTTGAGTTTCAATCACAGGCAACGCTGTTAGTGAACCACCTCCATTTTCATCATTCATCTTGGCTGCTCTCTCAAGTAATCTACTGTGAAGATAAAATACATCTCCTGGAAATGCTTCACGTCCTGGAGGTCTTCTAAGAAGTAATGACATTTGTCTATAAGCTACTGCCTGTTTTGATAAATCATCATAAATTATTAATGCATGCATTCCATTATCACGGAAATATTCACCCATTGAACAACCAGTATAAGGAGCAAGAAATTGTAGTGGAGCAGCGTCACTTGCTGTTGCTGCAACAACTGTAGTATATTCCATTGCACCAGCGTCTTCTAAGGCTTTCACTGTTTGAGCAATCGAAGATCTTTTTTGACCTATACCGACATAAATACAATAAAGTTTCTTAGTTTCATCGCCAGACTCATTAATAGATTTTTGATTTATGATAGTATCAATAGCAATTGCTGTTTTTCCAGTTTGTCTGTCACCAATAATTAATTCACGTTGCCCTCTGCCAATTGGAATCAAGCTGTCGATCGCTTTAAGACCTGTTTGCATTGGTTCGGATACTGATTTTCTTGGTATTATACCTGGCGCTTTAACTTCAATACGACTTCTATTCTGTGACTCTATGTTTCCTTTTCCATCTATAGGATTTCCAAGAGCGTCCACAACTCTTCCTAGCAACTCTTTACCTACTGGAACATCAACAATAGAGTTTGTCCTTTTAACTGTATCACCTTCTTTAATATTTGCATCACTTCCAAATAGTACAACACCTACATTATCATCCTCCAGGTTAAGGGCCATTCCTCTTGTACCATCATCAAACATTACCATTTCACCGGCCTGAACATTATCAAGACCATAAATTCTTGCGATACCATCTCCAATTGAAAGAACTTGACCAACTTCTGTAATTTCAGAGTCAGATCCAAAATTTTTAATTTCTTCTTTGAGTATTTTTGATATTTCTGATGGTTGTATGTCCATTAAGCGACCTCTTTCATTTTTTCTTTTAATGTTTGGAGTTGATTTTTAATACTGCTATCAATCATTTGACTACCAACTTGTATTTTAAGACCCCCTATTAATGTCTCATCAACTATAGTGTTAATATTAAATTCTGAACTAAACTTATCTTTGAGTTTATCATTAATATGTTTTAATTCTTCTTCTTTCAGAACTTTAGCTGAAGTAATTGTTGCTGACATCTCACCCTTAAGTCCAGACATTAATTTCTCAAATGAATTAATTATATCCATTAAGTAGTTTATTCGATTTTTATTAATTATTACTCCAATAAAATTTTTTGCCAGCTTGGACATTTCAATTTTCTCAGAAAGTGAATTAAAAAAATTAAATTTGTTAGATTTGCTGATTGAAGGATTCTTAACCATGGATAGTAAAGTACCATCTTCATTCAGTATTTTTTTTAAATTTAAAAGTTCACTAGAGACAGTTTCGAGTACTTTGGCCTCTTTTGCCAACTGAAATAATGCATTAGCATATCTATCAACTGATGCGACTTGTCTTGTACTTGCGTTAGCCATTATGTGGAAATTCCTTAAAAATTCACTCTTTCCGTACCATTAACTCTCATATTTTTCAAGTATTGGAATGTCGCAATTCGAATTTTATACAAAGCTAAACGGGTCGATATCCACAGATATGTTTACGCTAGATAATGATTTGGAATTCTTGAGCCAAGCATTGACTATTTTTTGCATATTTCTGGCTTTTTTGTCATGTATCAAAAATCTCTGCCTGTGGCGTCCTTTTAACTTGGACAATGGGGCTGGGGCTGGACCATATATTTCAAGTTCTGAAATATTTGGAATAGAACCAAACATGATACTGCATTGCTCCCTCACCTTGGCAATATTATTTCCACTAACAATTATTGCTGCCATTTTTCCTGAGGGTGGAAGATTATTAAGTTTGCGATAATATATTTCATTTTCATAAAATGCATCTCGATCTAATTTTGCAAGAGACTGAATAGTTTCGTTTTCAGGATAATATGTTTGAATAATTACTCTTCCTTTTGTTTGAGCCCGTCCTGCTCTTCCAGATACTTGGTATAAGGCCTGATAAGTTTTTTCAGAAGCTCTCAGATCACCACCTTTCAATGTCATGTCAGCATCAATTATTCCAACACATGCAAGGCTAGGAAAATGATAACCTTTAGTTATAAGTTGAGTTCCAATAATAATATCGTATTCATGATCTTTAATTTGTTTTACCTTAATTTCTAATTCATCTTGTGATTTTATATGATCACTAGAGAATAGGCATATCTTTGCCAAGGGAAAAGTTTTTGAAATTTCTGTAAATATCTTTTCAACGCCAGCTCCATAATCAATAAAGTGGCTATCATTATTTTGACATGAAGGACATTCTAAGCCCTTTGTAAAAATACTATGACCGCAGTGATGACATAGTAATTTTTTATTCTTTAAATGTTCTACTAAGTAGCTTGAGCAGTTTTTACATGTGATTTTATGCCCACATGACTTACAAATAATTACGGGTGCATATCCTCTTTTGTTGATATAAAGCAATGTCTGCTGTTTCTTATTCAATGTCTGACTGATTTCTTTAATGAGTCTTTCAGATAACCATTGATCTTTTTTTAATTTTTCTTTTTTCATATTAACTATGAAAATTTCATTTTCTTCTTGATTAAAATACTTATTTTTAATCGAAACTTTATTATATTTTTTATTCATCACATTAAAAATTGTCTCGAGTGATGGGGTAGCGCTTGTTAAAATAATTGGAATATCTTCTATTGAACTCTTAACAACTGACATATCCCGTGCGTGGTATATACCTTGTTCTTCTTGTTTATAAGAGCTGTCATGTTCTTCATCTAAGACAATCATTGATAGGTTTTTGTATGGTAGAAATAAAGAAGAACGAGCACCAATAATAATTTGAGAAGTACCATCAATAATGCTCTTTAATGCTTTTGTTTTATAAGCAGTACTTATCTTTGAGTGCCAAACTACTGGTGAAAACCCAAATCTTTCTTCAATTCTATTTACAAAATCTCCTGTCAATGAAACTTCTGGAAACATAATTAAAACTTGTTCACCGTCTTTAATAAATTTTTTTATAACATCAAAATAAACTTCTGTTTTTCCAGATCCAGGAACACCATCAAGTAGGACAGACTTAAAATTTCGTTGTTGGAAAATTTTTAGTATATCTTGAGACGCCCTTTTTTGCTCCAAACTTAGCTTTATTGCCTTAACATTTTTTTTAATATTCGAAGTGAGTTCTTTTGTTTTTTTCTTCTTAAAATAAAATTTACTATGCGACAAAATCATTTTGAGAACTAGCCCTCTATCAATTAAATTGTAATTACTAACCCAATTTAAAAACTTTATCATTTTTGAATTCAGTCTATATTCGGGTGAAATTTCTTTTATAAATTTCAACTTTATTTTTGAATCATTTAAAACACTGTTTACTTTGGTGATAACTCCAATTTTTTTTCCTGAGCGCAAAGGAGCTAAAACAATCATTCCGACTCTAGGTTTTTCAATCGTTTCATGCTTATAGGTAAATTCTTCACTTACATTGTGAGCTAATAAGACATCTATATAGTAAATAATTTTATTCATAAATTTTGTTTGAATCTCTAACTATGATATAAATATATCAGTCAAAATATTATTTGTTATGGAATTCTTTTTAGATACAGCAGATGTAGAAGTAATTAGAGAATTTAAAGAAACCGGCTTGATTAATGGAATTACAACCAATCCATCATTAGTGGCCAAATCAGGAAAAGATTTTAAAAAAATACTTAAAGAAATTTCTAAAATGATAAAAGGGCCGATTAGTGCTGAAGTTACAGCCATTGAATGCAAGGGAATGATTGCAGAAGCAAAAATACTATCAAAAATATCCAAAAATATTGTTATCAAGTTACCTTTAACAGAAGAAGGTCTTAAAGCTTGTAAGATACTAAGCAGCAAAAAAATCAAGACCAATGTAACCCTATGTTTTTCAGCTGCGCAGGCATTAATTGCTGCTAAATGTGGAGCAACATATATATCTCCATTTGTTGGACGATTAGATGATATAGGTGAAAATGGAATGAACCTAATTAGAGAAATCAAAGCGATATATTCAAATTATAAAAATATTAAAACAAAAATATTAGTTGCTTCAGTTAGAACTGTTGATCATGTAATAGAGTCTGGAATGATTGGTGCTGATGTAGTCACCTTGCCGCCTGCAACACTTGAAAAGCTATATAAGCATCCCTTAACAGATAAGGGTTTAAAAGCTTTTCTTGATGATTGGAAAAAAACAAAACAAAAAATTCTTTAGTGCGTGAATAAACAAGTTAAAGAATGCTTTCACGATTGGATTGAAAATTTACAAAAAGTTAGAAACTTAAGTGACAACACGCTTATAAGCTACAAAAATGACGTTGAAAAATTTTTAATTTTTTCAAAGGACCATTTTGGGGGTAGCTTATCAATAAATGATCTTGATAGTATGCAAATTTCTGACTTCAGAAGTTTCTTATCCTTTTTAAGAAATCAAGGTATTCGAACTACATCAATTGCAAGAGTGATATCATCATTAAAATCTTTTTTTAATTTCTTAGTAAAGAATGAAAAAATAAAAAATAGTACGATACAATCTTTAAAATCTCCGAAAACAAAAAAATCTTTGCCCAGACCAATTTCAGCTGATCTTGCAATTAAAGCTATAAAATATTCACAAGAAATTGAAAAAGAGAAATGGGTGGGATTACGTAATAAGTCAATCCTTATGCTTTTATATGGATGCGGATTGAGAATTTCCGAGGCATTAAATTTAAATTATGAAGATATTAATGAGAATGAATATTTGGTCATTAGAGGCAAAGGTAACAAAGAAAGACTCGTGCCTTTAATGGAATTTATTAAGCACGAAATAAAAGAATATATAAAAGAGTGTCCAAAGGGTTTTGAAAATGGTGATCCACTTTTTTTAGGTAAAAGAATGAACCGTCTTAGTCCGAGAATTATTCAATATACTTTGGAAAAAATTAGGCATAATTTGTCTTTACCTGAAACTGCAACCCCTCATGCGTTAAGACATAGTTTTGCTACACATTTGCTTGACTCAGGTGGAGACCTGAGAACAATTCAAGAATTATTGGGACACAGCAGTCTTTCCACAACTCAAAGATATACCAAAGTTGAGACTGAGCGACTATATGAAGCATATTCAAAAACCCATCCGCTTGCTAAGAAATAAATAAATTATATATTAATAAATATGCAAAACCCAATATCAAGATGGCATGATGTTGTTAATCTTCGAGACTATAATGCTCTGACAGAGATATTAGATGAGCATGTTATTTTTTATTCTCCAGTTGTGTACACACCTCAGCGAGGAAAAGATATCACATTAAAATATTTAATGGCTGCATCAGAAGTATTTAATGCATCGAATTTTAAATATCATAAAGAAATAATTGGAAAAACAAACGCCAGCCTTGAATTTACTTTGACTATTGAAGATACTGATATAAATGGAATCGACCTCATTACATGGAATGAAGCTGGACTTATTACTGAATTTAAAGTATTTATCAGACCACTCCAGGGTGTTAATATAATACACAAGATGATGGGTAACATGTTAGAGAGTTTTAAAAATGTCAGTTGATTTTTTGTTCCGATATTCCGCTCTAGAGCTTTTTTGGTTATTGGTACCAATTTTAATTGGAATAGCAGTAATAGAAACATTAGCTATATATTTCTTTAAATTGAAAGGTAAAAATGATTTTAAAGAATGGATATTAAATATGTCCATGGGAGTTTTGAGTTACCCTGTTAATGGACTATTTGCGTTTATAACACTAGGAGCTCTATTTTGGGCTAAGGAATTTCAGATTTATACATTCCCATTTACTTTAAGCGCTTTAGTTTTATGCTTCATACTTGATGATTTAACTTTTTATTTACATCACAGAATTTGTCATCGATGGAGATGGGGCTGGGGGCTGCATCGAACTCACCACTCTTCAGAAAGAATGGGCATCGATGTGGGTGCAAGACAACCATTTACAAAACACTTCACTGGAACTCGAATGCTCAAAATACCACTTGTAATCATTGGCTTTGATCCAGTAATGGTTTTATTCTGTGTGTTTATAAACGGTTACTACCAATATTTATGCCACACTCAAACTATATATAAGTTACCACGCTGGTATGAGTATTTATTTAACACACCTTCACACCATAGAGTTCATCATGCAAGAAATCCGAAATACCTTGATGCAAATTATGCTGGAACACTAATGGTTTGGGATAGAATGTTTGGAACATTTGTTGCTGAAGATCCAAAAGAACCATGTGACTATGGATTGGTGGTTCCGATGACATCTTTGAATCCTCTTAGGATATTATTTGAAGAATATGCAAATATATTTAAAGACATTTCAATGCGCGGTATTTCGCTTAAAGATAGATTTATGTATCTTTTTGGCCCTCCTGGATGGTCGCATGACGGAACTCGAAAAACTTCAACTCAAATTAAAGAAGACTATAACAGGGCGATTAAAAGTCATTAATGACACCTCCAGCTCATTTTGCTCTTTCTGAAATACTGATTGTAATAGCTGGTGCATACTCAATAAGAGTCTTTTTGCAACATAAGCTAAACTTTGCTGCTGCCGGAGTTTTAGTACTGGCAGTCGCAGCTTTTTTAGCAACCCTTAGGTTTGGCTTGAACATGCATACCGAGCTGAAGTCTTCACATCAATTGTTCACAGCTCTATCACTTCTATTCGGAGTGCCACTTATCACGATAAACGTCATTAAAAAAAGTCAGTTCCTTAATGAAAAGATAATTTTAATTTTTGCACTAATAATGGCATTGATAAGTATATATATTTTCTTTCAAGCAAAGAGTTTAATCATCATGTATGCTGTTATGTGGCTTATTCTCGGAATAATTTTTTCTTTTTTGATACCAAGAGAAAAAATTTCTTCTCGTTTCGTATCAAGCTTCATTTTTTCAATTATACTGGTTAATTTTATTATTAGACAGGTTCAGCTGTTTGAACCAAATCTCAGCTGGCATTTTTATCATGTAGTTGTAGCAGTCTGGCTGTACTTGATGACTTTATTAATAACAAAAAAGGAAGCTAAATATGAATAGCTTGATTATCCACGTTTAACGCAGCTTCTTTTATTGATTCTGTTAGAGTTGGATGTGCATGACACGTTCTTGCGATATCCTCAGCTGATGCTCCAAATTCCATTGCAATTGTGAGTTCGCCAATAAGGTTGCCGGCGTCTGCTCCAATGATATGAACACCTAATACTTCATCTGTATTTTTATCAGATAAGATCTTCACAAACCCGCTTGTTTCATTCATCACTTTAGCTTTACCATTTGCTGAAAACGGAAATTTACCTATTTTGTATGTGATGTTGTTTTTCTTTAATTCTTCCTCTGTTTTTCCAACTGATGCTACTTCTGGGGCAGTATAAATAACCGATGGAATTGTATTGTAGTTAACGTGTCCAGCCTGACCGTCAATAATCTCAGCTGCAGCAGTACCTTCTTCTGAAGCTTTATGGGCAAGCATTGGTCCTACTTTACAATCACCGATTGCGTAAATATTTTCAATCGAAGTATTAAAATGCTGATTAGTCTCAATAAAGCCTTTATCATTCGTTTTTACTCCTATCTTCTCTAAGTTCAGACCAAAAGTGTAAGGTTTTCGACCAGTCGATATTAAAACTTTGTCACAATCCATATCAAGAGTTTGACCATTGTTTTCAACCGAAACAGAAAGCGAGCCGTCGCTTTTATTTACCTTTCTTAAAGCAGTGGAAAGTTTAAAATCAAATCCTTGTTTAATGAGTATTTTTTGAAAAGCATCAGAAATTTCTTGGTCCATTCCAGGAAGTATTCGGTCAGCATATTCAATAACCGTTACCTTTGACCCTAGTCTTGACCAAACAGATCCCATTTCCAGGCCAATGTAACCTGCACCAATAACCATTAGGTGCTTTGGAACAGACGATAAACTTAAAGCTCCAGTGGATGATAAGATATCAATTTCATCAATGATCACTCCCTCAGGTGAAACAACTTCTGAACCTGTAGCAATAATTGTTTTAGATGATTTAATAACCTCAGAACTATCGCCAGTTAAAATCTCAATTTGCTCATTGTCAATGAACTTCGCAAATCCCAATTTTCTTGTAACTTTATTTTTTTTAAAAAGAAAGTCGATGCCACTTGTAAGTGACTCGACGCTTTCATTTTTAGATTTCATTATTTTATTTAGATCAAACGATACGTTATCAAAATTAATGCCTAATTGATTAAGTTCTGAAGCTTGATGAAATAAATGAGAAGAATGCAATAGAGATTTTGAGGGAATACATCCAATATTTAAGCAGGTACCGCCAAGCGTTTGTCCCTTTTCGATACAACAAACCTTGTATCCAAGTTGTGATGCCCTAATTGCACAAACGTAACCAGCAGGCCCGCTGCCAATCACTGTGATATCAAATTGTTCCAAATTAAACTCCTAACAATAATCTACTTGGATCCTCTAGACCCTCTTTAACTCTCACTAAAAAAGTTACAGCTCCTTTGCCGTCTACTATTCTATGATCGTATGAAAGGGCAAGATACATCATTGGTCTAATTGTTATTTCACCATCAATAGCTATGGGTCTTTCTTCTATTTTATGCATTCCCAATATTCCTGATTGAGGTGGATTTAATATTGGAGTTGACATTAAAGATCCATAAACACCACCATTGGATATTGTAAATGTACCGCCCTGCATATCTTCAATACTTAATTGGCCAGAACGAGCTTTCTGTCCCAGTTGATAGATTTCTTTTTCTACTTCAACAAGAGATTTTTTATCGGCGTCTTTAACAACTGGTACGACGAGGCCTTGATCAGTTCCAACAGCAACACCAATATTGTAAAAGTTTTTATAAATGACATCGTTATTTTCAATTTCTGCATTTACTTCAGGAATATCTCTCAGCGCAGTTATACAT
Organism: uncultured Pelagibacteraceae bacterium; assembly: GCA_902610585.1. GTDB lineage: Bacteria > Pseudomonadota > Alphaproteobacteria > Pelagibacterales > AG-422-B15 > CACNXQ01. Next base: position 52,005 of record CACLWE010000001.1, on the reverse strand, counting down.
GCTTTTACAAAAAAAGACATGAAGCCTAATTTCACGCCATACTTTTTTTCAAATTCTGATTTATGATCATTACGTGTCTTTATAAGCTCACTCATATCAACCTCATTAAATGTTGTGAGCATAGCAGCATTATTCTGGGCATCCTTTAGACGTTTCGCAATGGTTTGCCTTAAACGCGACATGGGCACTCGTTCTTCTCTTTTATCGGTTTGTCTAATTGTTTGAGGAGTATTTTCTTGTTTTTCTATATTTTGATAATTTATGACGTCAGATTTAGTAATTCTACCATCCTCTCTTGAAGAGGTTACAGTATTAATATTTATATTCTTTTCAGCAGCAATTTTTCTTACAGCAGGTGATAATTTTTGATTATTTAAATTATCAATTTGAATGGGCATCTCTTCTTTTGGTGGAGACTTTATTTCCTCAGGAATAATTTTTTCTGGAGTCGTAACTGATTTTTCAATTACTGGTTCTGACTGATTAACTTTTTTGTCTATAGATGCATTTTCATCAATAGACCCTAAGATTGCTCCAACTTCAACAGTTGAACCTTCTTCTGCGTTGATTTTTTGTATGCAGCCATTTGATGGCGAAGGAACTTCAAGAGTTACTTTATCTGTCTCAAGCTCAAGCAGTGGTTCATCGACGGATACAGAGTCACCTTCATTCTTATACCATTTTGCTACCGTTGCCTCTACAACGCTTTCTCCGAGTGAAGGAACTTTGATTTCAACAGACATATTTAATATTTAACACTTTAAGATTATTATTCAATCGGCAGTTTAAATTTAACTAATGTTACGCCATCCTTGTGTTTTTTAATTTCATTTATATCGCTCTCTACAGCCAGCTTTATAATATTGGCTTGGTTTTCTGCATGACGATTGGCTATACCAGTAGCAGGAGATGCGGATGCCTTTCTACCTATAAATAGTAGCTCTTTATATTTTCCTGTTACTCCCTGTAATACTGACTCAATACGATGTTTAACAAATCTGAATGCTCCCATATTTGATGGCTCTTCTTGAACCCAAATTATTTCAGCATTTGGAAACTGTAACACTTCTTCTTTTAAAACTTCATAAGGAAATGGATACAATTGATCAAATCTTAAAATGTGTACATTATCTTTTTTTAATTTTTCAAGATGGTCATCAAGCTCAAAATATATTTTTCCAGAACATAAAAGCAATCTATTTACTTTTGATTTTTGATCTGAAGTTAGTTCTTTTCTTAAAATTCGATGAAAGGTTGATCCATTTGTAAATTCTTCAATGCTAGATGTATTTTTTTTGTGCCTTAATGTAGATTTAGGTGTCATGATAACCAGTGGTTTTCTGAAATCTCTATGAAGCTGTCTTCTAAGAGCATGAAAATAATTTGCGGGTGAAGTACAATTAACAACTTGAATATTGTCCTCGGCACACATTTGTAAAAATCTCTCTAATCTTCCACTTGTGTGTTCAGGTCCCTGGCCTTCATGGCCGTGTGGCAAAAGCAATGTCAGACCTGACATTCTTAACCATTTTCTCTCACCAGTAGTTATAAATTGGTCAATTATTGTCTGAGCATTGTTTGCAAAGTCACCAAATTGACCCTCCCAAAGCACTAGAGTTCTTGGATCAACTTGTGAATAACCATATTCGAAACCCAAAACACCATACTCAGATAAAAAACTATCAATGATTTCAAAAAATCCTTGTTTTTCTCTAAAATGTCTCAATGGTACAAATCTTTTCTCGCTTACTTGATCATAAAGAACTGCATGTCTTTGACTAAAAGTGCCTCTGCCCGAGTCTTGACCAGAAAGCCTTACTCCATAACCTTCTGATAACAATGAAGCAAATGCAAGAGACTCAGCAGTTGCCCAGTCAATTCCATTACCTGTTTGTATACTTGATAATCTATCATCATAAATTTTTTTTATTCTTCTATGAGGGTTAAAGTTTTCTGGAATGGTATGTATTTCTTCCCCAATTTTTAAAAGCTCATTTTCAGTAATAGCTGTTTTACCTCTTCTTGCATCGATTGACGCTACCGTTATACCTTTCCATGAACCTTCAAGCCAGTCAGCTTTATTTGGCTTATACGACTTTGCAAATTTTAACTCTTCATTCAATTTACTGGCGTAAATTGATCTTTCATTTTCAACATCATCATTAGTTAAAACACCCTCTTCAATAAGTTTTTTTTCATAAATTTTAAGAGTAGAAGGGTGAGATTTAATTTTTTGATACATTAGCGGCTGTGTAAATTCTGGTAAATCCATTTCATTATGGCCAGATCGACGATAACAAAACATATCTACTACAACGTCAGTTTTAAATTTATTTCTAAATTCAACTGCTAGTCTACATACATGAACGACTGCTTCAACATCATCTCCATTAACATGAAATATCGGCGCCTGTATGATTTTTGCTATTTCGGTACAGTATGGAGCTGAACGACCATAATGGGGCATTGTGGTGAAACCTATTTGATTGTTAATAACAAAATGAATTGTACCTCCTGTGCGAAAACCCCGTAATTGCGACATCGCAAAAGTTTCTGCAACAACACCTTGCCCAGCCATTGCAGCATCACCATGAATTAATAGTCCTATTACTCTGTCGTTTGTTTTATCTTGAAGCAATGTTTGCTCAGCTCTAACTTTTCCAATCACTACGGGATCCACTGCCTCCAAATGTGATGGGTTTGGCGTCAAAGAAAGATGAATTTTTTTATCATCAAACTCTCTATCACTTGAAATCCCTAAATGGTACTTCACGTCCCCGGATCCTAAAACTTCATTTGGATCCTCTCCTCCACCCTCAAATTTTGCCATAATTGATCGCAAGGGAACTTCCATAACAGATGAAAGAAGAGTTAATCTCCCACGATGTGCGGTTCCTATATATATGTCCTCGACTCCTGCTAAGCAGCTTTGTTTTATTATTTGCTCAATGCCTGGGACAGTCGACTCACTGCCAACGAGCCCAAACCTTTTGGTGCCTATAAATTTTTTATCAAGGAATTGCTCGAACATTTCAGCTTCAAGCAAACGTTTGAATATTGCTTTCTTACCGTTTGAGGTAAACTGTGTTTTATTTCTAACTTCCTCTATTCTTTCTTGAACCCATTGCTTTTGATCAGCATCTTGAATATGAACAAATTCAACACCTATAGATCCGCAATAAGTTTCCTTAAGTATGTCAATTATATTTCTGAGTTTAGCAAAGTTTAGACCAAGACTTCCGTCAATAAAAATTTCTTTATCAAGGTCATTTTCTTTGAAACCATAATTTCTATAATCAAGTTCAGAATATGTTTTAATTTCTTTTAAATTTAGTGGATCCAGATTTGATGCAAGATGACCATTAACTCTATAAGCTCTGATAAGTCTTATTGCCCTTATTGAGTCAAAAACCTGTTCTTTAAATACTTCACTCGTAACAATGTTATCTTTATTTAATATTTGGGACTCTATTTTGATTTCACTCTCATTAATATTTTCTAAAGTATCTTCTTCATTATTGGTTTCTACATTTTGAGATGCCCAACTGGCACGAAGAATATTTTGTTGATTTAAGTTATCTGTAATACCAGAAAAAAAAGTTCTCCAATCATCTGGAATGTCAGCGGGATTATTTTGAAATCTTTCGAACATTTGTTCGATATAAACTGCGTTTGCACCGTGCAGGAAAGATGTTTTATCAAAAATATCGTTTATGGATGACTTTGTCATTAAGCAGATTAATTTTAGTTTTGATTCTTTAATACCTCAAGTAAAGTTGATCCTAAAGCTGCTGGAGAATTTGAAATTTGAATCCCAGCACTCTTCATGGCTTCAATTTTATCTTCTGCTCCACCTTTCCCTCCAGATACAATTGCTCCAGCGTGTCCCATTCTTCTTCCTGGAGGGGCTGACGTTCCTGCAATAAATCCAACGGTTGGCTTTTTTACCTTTTCTTTTCTCAAAAATTCAGCTGCTTCTTCCTCAGCTGAACCACCAATTTCACCAATCATGATTATCGATTCAGTTTCCGGATCAGATAAGAAAAGTTCCAAACAATCAATAAAGTTTGTTCCATTCACTGGATCGCCCCCTATTCCAATACAGGTGGATTGTCCAAGACCTTCCACTGTTGTTTGATAAACTGCTTCATAAGTTAGTGTTCCAGACCTAGATACAATTCCTACGTTTCCCTTTTGATGAATATGCGCTGGCATTATACCAATCTTACACTCATCAGGAGTTATGACTCCGGGACAATTGGGGCCAATGAGACGTGATTTGGAAGATCTTAATTTATCTTTGACCTCTAGCATATCCATAACAGGAATTCCCTCTGTTATACAAACTATTAGCTCCATCTCACTATCTATTGCTTCTAAAATTGCTTTTGCGGCAAATGGGGGAGGAACATAAATTACAGTGGCATTTGCTTCCGTTTTATCTTTAGCTTCTTTTACTGTATCAAATACTGGTAACCCTAAGTGCTCAGTTCCTCCTTTTTTTGGAGTAACTCCACCAACCATGTTAGTGCCATATTTAATTGCCTGTTCTGAATGAAAGGTACCTTGTGATCCGGTGAAACCCTGACAAATAACTTTTGTATCTTTGTTAACTATTACTGACATTAAACTAACTTGACTATTTTTTTTGCTGCATCATCTAAATCATTGGCAGAAATAATTTCGATACTTGAATTATCAAGAATTTTTTTACCTTCATCAACATTTGTGCCTTCAAGTCTAACTACAAGCGGTACAGAGATTTCTAATTCTTTTGCAGCAGCAACAATTCCTTCAGCAATGATGTCACATCTCATGATTCCACCAAAGATATTAACTAAGATGCCTTTTACACCTTTATCAGAAAGAATAATTTTAAATGCACTCGAAACCTTTTCTTTAGAAGCTCCACCGCCAACATCAAGAAAGTTGGCGGGCTCACCACCATACATTTTAATAATATCTAAGCTAGCCATTGCTAAGCCTGCGCCATTGACCATACAGCCTATATTCCCATCCAATTTTATATATGCGAGATCATATTTTGATGCCTCTCTTTCGTATTCATCCTCTTCATTCTCATCCCTTAATTCCTCAATTTCTGGATGGCGGTATAAAGCATTATCATCAAAATTAACTTTAGCATCGAGACACAATAGTTTGTCAGTCTCAGTTATAATCAAAGGATTAACTTCAACAAGACTAGCATCTTTTTCTAAAAAAAATTTATACATATTTTTTATAAGATCAGAAAGTTGGCCCTCAAGATCTTTTTTGAGTTCAAAAGCTTTACTAATTGTATTTATATCATTTTCAGTAACACCTATTGAAGGCTCTATTTGAACTGTTGTTATATTTTCTGGGGTATCTTTTGCAACTGCTTCAATGTCCATACCTCCCATCTTAGATACAATAAAGGCAACTTTGCTTGTCGCTCTGTCTAATAAACAAGAAAGGTATAATTCTTTTTTAATATCCGACCCATTTTCAATGTAGATACGTTTTACTTCTTTTCCTGCAGGGCCTGTTTGAGGCGTTATTAAATTCATACCAAACATTTTTTCAGCCTCATTTACAGCTTCTTCTTTTGAAGAAACTACTTTAACGCCTCCACCTTTACCTCTGCCACCTGCATGAATTTGCGCTTTAACAACCCAAATTGGACCCTTAACTTTTCCTACTGCTTCATTTATCTGACTTTTTTCATATGCAACGCTTCCTTTGGACACAGGTATATCATAACCGTCAAATAATTCCTTTGCTTGATGTTCGTGTATATTCATTTATTTAAGTGAAGGATCAATATTTTTTGCAGCCTCAAATAGCTCACTGACTGCTTCGATTGAAGTTTTAAAATATTTTTTTTCTTCTTCGTCTAGATCAAGTTCAACAACTTTTTCAATTCCAGCTGAGCCAATAACAACAGGAACTCCAACATATAAATCTGAAACACCGTATTCACCATTTAAATATGCTGCGCATGGTAACGTTTTTTTCTTATCATTTAGATATGAGTCGGCCATTTCAATTCCTGATGCTGCCGGTCCATAAAAAGCGGATCCGGTTTCCAATAACTTTACAACTTCGGCTCCACCTTTTCTCGTCCTATCAATAATCTCGTCAAGCCTAGCCTTTGAAATTTTTCCTTTATTCACTAAATCAGTCAGGTTTTCACCACTAACCATAGTTCTATTTGGAACTGGTACCATTGTATCACCATGGCCACCAAGAACAAATGAGTCTACTTCGCTAATTGGAACGTTCAATTCTTGTGATAAGAAATATTTAAAACGTGAAGTATCTAAAACTCCAGCCATACCAACAACTTTATTTTTTGGAAGTCCTGAATATTTTTGAAGAGCCATAACGATTACATCCAATGGATTTGTAATACAAATAACGAAGGCATTAGGAGAAGTTGATTTTATACCTTCAGCTACTTGCTTGATAATTTTTAAGTTTGTTCCCAAAAGGTCGTCTCTAGTCATTCCTGGTTTTCGAGGAACTCCAGCTGTTATAATTATAACATCAGAGTCACTTGTATCCTCATAATTATCAGTACCAGACAAGGAAACATTAAAACCATCTATGGCTGAGGACTGCGCTATATCAAGAGCTTTACCTTTTGCCAGTCCAGACATCAGATCAAAAAGAACTACATCTCCAAGCTCTTTCATGGCAGCTAAATGAGCAAGTGTACCTCCAATTTGTCCAGCTCCTATAAGTGATATTTTTTTACTTGTCATGATGAGTTTATAGCTCGGTAAACTAACTAGATAGCGATTAAAATCAAGATAAATTAAATATTTACTTCATTGTTGGAATGGTAAATTCAGCACCTTTTCTAATACCAGTTGGCCATCTCGAAGTAACAGTTTTGAGACGCGTAAAGAACCTTACTCCGTCCATACCATGCATTGCATGATCCCCAAATAAGGATCTTTTCCAACCGCCAAAGCTATGAAAAGCCATGGGTACTGGTATGGGAACATTCACTCCAACCATTCCAATTTTGCATTGATTAGCAAAAGCTCTAGCTGTGTCACCATCACGAGTATAAATAGTGGTGCCGTTTCCGAATTCATGATCGTTAACCATTTTTAAAGCATCGTCAAAAGTAGGTTGACGTACAACAGATAATACAGGTCCAAATATTTCTTCTCTATATATCTTCATATCTTCCTTAACATGATCAAATAAACAGCCTCCGATGAAGTATCCATTTTCATAACCTTGAAGAGATATTGATCTTCCATCCACTATAAGATCAGCTCCTTCAGCAACTCCAGAGTCAACATAGCTTTTTACTTTTGATAAATGTACATCACTGATGAGTGGACCCATTTCAACTTCTGGATCTGTTCCGGGGCCAACTTTAAGTCCCTGAACGCGAGGGGTAAGCTTTTCAATTAATTTATCACCCACATCACCAACAGCTACAGCAACAGAGAGAGCCATGCATCGCTCTCCTGCAGATCCATACCCTGCGCCGATCAGGCCATCAACAACTTGGTCTAAATCTGCATCAGGCATTACAACCATATGATTTTTTGCACCGCCTAATGACTGGACGCGCTTATTGTGTTTAGAAGATGTATGATAAATGTACTCAGCAACTGGAGTCGAGCCAACAAAACTAACTGATGCAACTTCAGGATCGGTGATCAGAAGGTCTACTGCTTCTTTATCGCCGTTAACCACATTGAAAACACCATCTGGCAACCCTGCTTCTTTAAGTAAATCTCCCATCATGTATGGAACCGTTGGATCTTTTTCACTCGGTTTTAAAATAAATGAATTACCGCATGCAATAGACATAACAAACATCCACATTGGAACCATAGCAGGAAAATTGAAAGGTGAAATTCCTACACAAACCCCAAGAGGCTGTCGCATACTCCAGCTGTCGATATTTGATCCGACGTTTTCAGAATATTCTCCTTTAAGCAAATGAGGAATACCACAAGCAAACTCAACTACTTCCATGCCTCTTGTTATTGAGCCAACTGAGTCTGATAAAATTTTTCCATGCTCTGTTGTTAATTCCAGAGCTAATTTGTCCATATCTCTGAGAATTAAATCTTTGAATTTAAATAAAACTCGAGATCTAGTCAGTGATGGAGTATCAGCCCATTCTTTACCTGCTTTGACTGCACAACTTATTGCCACGGATACATCTTCTTTGTTAGCAAAGTTAACTTCTCTTATTTTTTCTCCATTTGCAGGATTATATACGTCACCAAATCTATCTGACTTACTCACGTACTCTTTACCATTAATAAAATGATTAACAATATTCATCTAAATTACCTAGATTTCAAAACTTTCGCCTATAGCCTCACAGCTTTTGGCCCACAGCATGCTCTTGACTTCAGGATTATCATAAAAAGACTCAAGTGAAAAAGATTTTGCTTTACCTTTCATTCCTTTTAAACCAGGCCCTACCATTGAGCCGGAATTAATTTTAGGATCTGCAATACATCTTAGGAGACCCAAAGTTCCATCTTTTTCAGACTGCCCAAACTTCATTAAATATTTTGTAAAAAAACTGCCCATTCCGCCATCCTCTACTGTTGTAGATTGTAAATCACTTTCTGCAAGACCCGGATGAGCAACCATCGCTCTAATTTTTGAATTATTTTTCTGCAACTTTTCATGCAAACATGCAGTGAATGCAGCATTAGCAAGCTTTGTCTGGGCATAACGCTCCCATCGGCCACCACCAAACATCAAATTACCTCCATCTCCACCTAAGTTGCCACCTTTTTTTTCAAGAAACTTTTCTTTAAGTCTTTTTGTTTGAAAGCGTGCAATACTAGAATGATTAACTATTCTTGCTTCATCCCTTAATTGTGATGCTTTTTCTAGTAAGGGCATACATAATTTAGTTAGAAGAAAATGGGACAGGTGGTTAGTTTGCATTTGTACATCAAAGCCGTCGATTGTGGCTTTATCTTTAAGAGCCATTACGCCCGCATTATTGCATAATACATCAAGGCCATCGCTACATATTTCATTAATTTTTCGAAATGCAGTTTTTACCGAGTCAAAACTTTGTAGATCACAATCCACTCTGTGAAAGTTTCCATTTGCACAATTTTGTCTAAGTAAATTTAAAGATGACTCGGCTCTAGTCGAAGGACGATTCAATAGTAAGACTTTAGCGCCAAGCTTAGCTACTGACTCAGCAGCATAAAATCCAAGCCCAGAAGTTGTGCCTGTTATAGCAACTGTTTTATTCTCCATTGAAGGTAGTGAGTTGAATAAATCATCAAAATACTTAGTATCGAGATTAGGTTTAGTATAAGAATTTTTCATATAATGAAATATTCTAGATTAAATACAACTAATGGCAATGTTTGAAAATTATGAGAAAACTTGACCTTCATGGATTTACACTTGAGGATGCTTATCAAGAATTCACTGACTTTATTTACGAAGCTTACCAAGGAAGTATACCCAAAGTAGAGGTCATAACAGGTAAAAGTGGGCAAATCAGAAAAGAATTTCCTCATTGGGCAGAAAGCAGTCACCAAATACAGTACATTGAACAGAGTTGGCATGAAGGCAGTTTTGTTGTCAAAATCCAGAGGAAATATTGAAATCAAGCTCTGTCATTTTGGCAAACTTATTAGAGTTTAATTAGAAAGTTTTACACTTATATGTATAACTCAATGGTGGGTACGTAATATTTTCATAAATTCCCCTAATCAACTGCCCGCCATTGAGATTTATAGTGGTTAATTATTTTATCGTAGTTACAATTATTATTTCAGTTCTGCTGGTAAGTATACTTTTTGATTTTACAGTAATTTAATTACTGCTGTGCTATCATTTGTTTGATACCAGCAATAGCCTTTGCGGGGTTGAGACCTTTTGGACAAGCTTGAGTGCAGTTCATTATTGTATGGCATCTATAAACTTTAAACGTATCATCTAATTCTTTTAATCTCTCTTTTCTTTCCTCATCACGGCTATCTTGTAACCAGCGATATGACTGAAGCAGGACTGCAGGGCCCAAATATTTGTCACTGTTCCACCAATAACTTGGGCATGAAGTTGAGCAACATGCACACAAGATGCATTCATACAAGCCATCTAATTTTTCACGGTCATTTCTTGATTGAATATTTTCAGTATCGTTTGCGTTTTGTTTCTTATTCATAAGCCATGGCTTGATGGACTTTAATTGCTTATAGAGTGTTTTTAAATTTGTAACCAAGTCTTTTATAACTGGCATGTGAGGCAGAGGATAAATTTTTATGTCACCTTTCACATCACTAATTGCTTTGGTACAAGCAAGTGTATTTGTCCCATCAATATTCATTGCACAAGAACCACATATGCCCTCGCGACATGATCGTCTAAAGGTTAATGAAGTATCAATTTCACTTTTGATTTTCATAACTGCGTCCAATACCATCGGACCACAATCGTCTAGATCAACTTCATAAGTGTCCATCCTTGGGTTTTTCCCATCGTCGGGAGACCAACGGTAGATTTTGAATTTTTTACTATTTCCATTGCTTTTTTCAGACTTGTAATAATCACCGTCTGTTAATTTAGAATTGTCGGGAAGATTAAACTGAACCATTAATAAACTCTGGCCTTTGGCGCAATATATTTAACTTCGTTTGATAATGTGTATTCGTGAACTGATCTATAATCCAATTCACAACTCTTATCGTTCAGCCATGACATTGTATGCTTCATCCAATTTTTATCGTCTCTTTCCTTATAGTCTTCTCGAGCGTGAGCCCCTCTACTTTCTTTTCTATTTAGTGCTGAGTTCATTGTAACTACAGCTTGTGCAATTAGGTTTTTATATTCAAGTGTTTCTAACAAATCAGTATTCCATATAAGTGATTTGTCTTTAATTTTAATATTTTCTGAGTTTAACCAAGTTTCTTCGATAAGTTTTTTTCCTTCAGACATAATCTCATCATCTCTAAAAACAGCGCAGTGTTTCTGCATAACTCTCTGCATTTGAGACCTTAATTCTGAAGTTGAAATATCCCCATCAGAAGATCGTGTACTATCAAACCTTGCAATGACTTCATCGATGACGTGACTGGGAATTTCCTTATTTGGTTCATCTTTATTTACCGTATCATTTATTCTATCTGCAGCTGCTTTGCCAAAAACTACTAAATCAATTAGAGAATTTGATCCGAGTCTATTTGCACCATGAACACTCACACAAGCAGCTTCACCAACTGCCATCAAACCCTGTACGACTGTTTCATTTCCTTTTTCAAGGTTCATTACTTCTCCATGAAAATTTGTTGGAATTCCACCCATATTATAATGAACTGTAGGTATAATTGGAATTGGCTCTTTAGTTACATCAACTCCTGCGAAAACTTTTGCGGACTCTGAAATACCGGGCAATCTTTCTTCCAATATATCTGAGTCTATGTGATCAAGATGTAGATAAGCATGATCCTTATCTTTGCCAACACCTCTACCCTCTAAAATTTCTTTTGTTATAGAACGAGAAACAACATCTCTTGAAGCTAAGTCTTTCGCTGATGGTGCGTATCTCTCCATGAAACGTTCGCCTTCACTGTTTACTAAATAACCGCCTTCTCCTCTTGCGCCCTCTGTTATAAGACAACCAACGCCATAAATACCAGTTGGATGAAATTGAACAAATTCCATATCTTGTAGAGGTAGGCCAGCTCTTAAAACCATAGCGTTACCATCGCCTGTGCAGGTGTGAGCTGAAGTTGCAGAAAAATAAACACGGCCATATCCACCAGATGCTAGTATTGTTTGTTTAGAATTAAATACATGTAATTTACCGTCCTCTAAACACCATGCAACAACACCCCTGCATTCACCCTCAACCATTAATAAGTCCAAAACAAAATATTCAATATAATAGTCAACGTCGTGTTTTAATGATTGCCCGTATAAAGTATGAATTATTGCATGGCCAGTTCGATCAGCAGCAGCACATGTTCTTTGTGCAGTACCTTGACCATAATTTTTGGTCATCCCTCCAAAGGCTCTTTGATAAATTTTTCCATCCTCTGTTCGACTAAATGGAACTCCATAATTCTCTAATTCTAAAACAGCTTTTGGTGCATTTTTGCACAAATACTCAATTGCATCCTGATCCCCAAGCCAATCAGAGCCTTTCACGGTATCATACATGTGCCATCTCCAATCATCATCACCCATATTTCCAAGCGCAGCAGAGATGCCTCCCTGTGCTGCAACCGTATGACTTCTGGTTGGGAATACTTTTGAAATACAAGCAGTCTTGTAACCATTCTCAACAGCACCTACTGTCGCTCTCAAACCAGATCCACCAGCACCAACAACAACTACATCGTAATCGTGATATTCAATTTCGTAATTCATTAAGTTAACCTATAAAAATTAGTAGTAGAGACAAACAAACAAAAATTAGTATTAGTAAAAAAAATATTGAAATTATTACATTTAATATCCTTTTAACCACATCAGAGTGAACATAATCATCAAGGATTTCGTGCACACCTGTATTCATATGAATTAATCCTAAGACCGTGAAAATCAATATAAACCCTACACCCCATAAGTTGCTTAATTCACTCAAAATTAATTGATATGGCAGAGTGGAAAGGTGTATTATTTTTATGAATAAATAAGCAACGAGTGGTAGTAGTAAAATCGTGCTCCATCGATGAAGTTTCCAAGTATTTTTGGCAGACATAGTTAATATCCAATCATAATTAAAAACCAAAATAGAACAGTGAGCAAAACAGTAAACAAAATTGTAATCCAACCTGTCAATTTGGCAGTATTTAATTCAAGCCCAATACCAACGTCCCAAAATAAGTGCCTTAAGCAGTTTAAAAAATAAAACAAATATGAAAACGTAAGACCTATTAATATTGTTCTTATAAAAATATTTTCTGATAAGGAAATTATAAATTGAAAAGTTTCTTCGCCAGCGCTAATTGAATATAAAAATATTATTAATATGATTACACCTAATGATGAAACTATGCCCGTTATTCTATGAAGAATTGATAGTATTGATGTAATTTGCCATCTATAAACTTGCAAATGTGGTGATAAGGGACTGCTCATTAGTAATATTTATATATACCAAATTGCCGGTGATTAAACGACAGTAAATTATTTTTTTCTTGGAATTAAAGCCCAATAATCAAGACTTAACAAAACGGACGGATCAAAGCGCTTGTTACTATCTTGATGTTGAAACTGATAAGCCTGTGCATCACCAATTCCATTTGTTCTGATTCGAATAGCACCTAATGATTCTGATACTTCGACTTTATCTAAAATCAGACTCCAAGCAAAAACAGTTGTTCCAGCAAAACACGGTGATGCGTGAGTTCCACCGTTGATCGCAATAATTTTAAAAGCATTTGAAAGTCCATTAAACGATAAAGCTCTTGTTAAACTTATAACGTGACCACCATAAACAATTCTTTTTCCAAACCTGCCACCTTTTTCAACAAAATGGTTAAAGTGAACTTTTGCATTGTTCTGGTATAATTTTGTTGCCATCATATGTTCAGCCTCTTCAACTGTCATACCATCAATATGATTTATTTTTTCATCAATAGAATAATCCTCATAACAAAGATCAGAGCCTGAGGCTTTATAATCATATCCTGCACAATCAAAATCATATTTTTTTGCAATTTCTACAACCTCCTCACTTGTAAGCTCTTTATTTAATTCCGGTATAGACGGTTCTGCTTTATTTAGATTTCTATTTTTTTTTCTAACCATAACCCATCTTTTATAATCAATAACTGGTTCGTCATGCTGGTTAGTGCCTACAGAGTGAACATAGACTACCCCATTTTCTCCACTTGAATTCTCTTTAATGCCAATCACTTCTGAAGTTGAACTAATTGTATCTCCTGGATAAGCTGGCTTTAAAAACTTACACTCTGCGTAACCTAAATTGGCAATTGCATTTAAAGAGATATCTGGGACAGTTTTACCAAAAGCTATGTTAAATAAAAGAAAATCGTCAATTGGTGATTTTTCTAATGAGAGTTTTTTTGCAAACTCATCTGAGCAGTGCAAGGCATACCTTGAACCGTATAAAGCTGTATAAAGTGCACAATCTCCATATGTTATTGTTCGTGGAGTTGCGTGTATTATTTTTTGTCCTAACTTAAAATTTTCAAAAAAATTACCAATTTTATATTTACTTGAAGAAGTTTGTATAACTTCTGATTGATCTAGTTTTGTAACTTTTGAAACAAGCAATTCTGCTTCTATAATTCGTTTTGCATGATTTACGTGTAATTCCTCTATCTGACTGCCTTCAAACGTAATTACTCCAACATTTGGGTCCTTTTTTCTTGCATCCTCAAAGGCTGCAACAATTCGTTTTGCTTTGTCTAGTTGTTCAGCCGTAGGGGTAAATATTTTATTGCATATTTGTATTTGTCCGGGGTGTATTAAGGTTTTACCATCAAATCCAAGACCATGACTATAGATGCACTCTTCTTCAAAGCCATTAGCGTCTCTGATGTCATTAAAAACTCCATCAAGTAGTGATAATTTGTAGGCTTTTGTCGCCATCATACATTTCTCAAAACTTGTGACTAATGCAGTTCTTTTCAGTTCTTCCTCTATACCCAACTCTGCAGACAAGTCATTAGTTCCCATTACAAAACATTTTAAATATTTTGATGATTTTGCAATATCATACGCGTTTACAATGGATAAAGCTGTTTCCATCATAACCCAAATTTTAGTTTCTTTATTTTTAAGATGTTTTTCAAAAGCTTTAACATCTTTAGCTTCATTTACTTTAGGGATTAATATTGCATCGGGATTACATTTGTCCAAGACCTTAATATCTATTTTACCATCATCAGTATCCAAAGCATTTACTCTTATCACCTGCTCCTTATTTTTGTTTACACCAGAATTTATAATTTCGATAATTGCTGTGCGTGCATCATTTCTGGCATTTGCAGCAACCGAGTCTTCTAAGTCGTAAATAATTGCATCTACATCAAGCGTACTACTTTTTTTTAATGCTTTTGGATTAGATCCAGGAACATAAAGTACACTTCTTCTTGGTTTTCTTACATCTTGTCTCATTTAGATAAATGTTCCTCAATTAGCATTTCAGCGATTTGGATTGTATTTAAAGCAGCACCTTTCCTTAAATTATCAGAAACTATCCAAATAGATAATCCATTTTTTGTAGACGTATCCTCTCGAATTCGCGATACATACGTGTCATCATTTCCTGCACACTCTTTTGGAGTTACATAACCTCCATCAGCTCTTTCATCAAGTAGTGTGCATCCAGGAGCATTTTTAATAGCTTCACGTGCTTCTTCTACTGAAATTTTGTTTTCAAACTCAATATTTACAGCTTCAGAGTGACCAATAAATACAGGAACGCGAACACATGTAGCGCTAAAGCTGATCTCACTACTTAAAATTTTATGAGTTTCTTGTCTCATTTTTAATTCTTCTTTTGTATATCCATCATCCATGAATTTATCAATATGAGGTATGACATTAAAGGCAATTGGTTTGGTAAACTTAACATTATCTTTAATATCATCAGAGAACATATTTTTTGTTTGCTCAAACAACTCGTCCATACCAGCCTTACCTGCACCCGAAACAGATTGATAAGTTGATACAATAACTTTTTTTATTTTTGAAATTTCGTGCAATGGTTTTAAGGCAACCACCAATTGAATTGTTGAGCAGTTTGGATTAGCAATTATATTTCTTTTTTTATAATTATTTAGATCACTTGGGTTAACCTCAGGCACAACCAGAGGAATTTCTTCTTCCATTCTAAAATGACTAGAGTTATCTATAACAATACAGTTTTTTTCTGCAAACTTTGGTGCCCATTCCTTTGAGGTACTAGCTCCTGCTGAGAAGAGTGCCAATTCTACTTTTGAAGGATCAAACTTTTCAATAGATTCTACAATTAGTTTATCCTCCCCAAATTCAATTTCCATGCCTTCACTTCTACTAGAAGCTACAGGAAATATTTTTGACGCATCATATTTTTTTTCAGAGAGAATATTTAACATTTCTCTTCCAACATTTCCTGTGGCACCCACTATAGCAATATTAAAATTCATAATTTAAAAGTTTTCTTTCAATTGATTTAATATTTGATCACCCATTTCAACTGTTGATAGGTTTTTGTTATTATCACCTATTAAATCCGCAGTTTTAAAGCCATTGGCAAGTACATTATTTACAGCCTTATTTATAAGATCTGATTCCTTGTCCATATTGAATGAGTACTTTAAACACATTGCAAAACTAAGAATAGATGCAATTGGGTTTGCTATTCCTTTGCCAGCTATGTCCGGTGCAGACCCATGAACTGGCTCGTATAAAGACCTTCTAAAATTATTACTATCGACTGCACCCAAAGAAGCAGAGGGCAACATTCCAAGCGAACCTGTGAGCATGGCCGCCTCATCTGACAGAATGTCTCCAAATAAATTATCAGTAACAATAACATCAAACTGTTTGGGGTTTCTAACTAATTGCATCGCACAATTATCTGCATACATATGAGATAACTCGACATTAGAATATTCATTTTCGTGCACATAAGACACTTCTTCCCTCCACAATATTCCAGACTCCATCACATTTGATTTTTCACATGAAGTAACCCTGTTACCTCTTTTACTTGCAAGTTCAAATGCTATTCGTGCAACTCTTCTAACTTCATTAGTGCTATAGGATTGAGTGTTAATTCCAATACGATTTCCGTTACCTTTATCTTTAATACCTCTTGGTTCACCAAAATAAATACCACCGGTAAGTTCTCTAACAATTAATATATCGAGACCTGATACTAAGTCTGGTTTAAGAGAAGAGGCGTCAACCATTGACTCAAAACATAGAGCAGGCCTTAAGTTTGCAAACAAGTCTAATTCTTTTCTAATTCTCAAAAGGCCTTGTTCAGGTTTAAGAGAAAAATCTAAATTATCCCATTTTTCTCCACCCACAGCACCAAGTAAAACTGCGTGAGAGTTTTTAGCTTTTTCAAGAGTCTCATCAGATAGAGGGGTGCCATAGCGATCATAGGCAGATCCACCAATATAGTCCTCTTCTATCTCAAATTTAACTTTACTAAGTTCACCAATACTCTTAGCAACCTTTATGACCTCCTTCATTACTTCAGGCCCTATACCGTCGCCAGGTAAGACTAATAATTTATAAGAATTGCTCATTTTATTTGTTGGCTATACAACCAGGGTGTTGTTGACTTTTGCTTATTTTCAAAATCAGAAATATGATTAACTTTAGCTAGTGTCAATCCAATATCATCTAAACCCTCTAATAGGCTAGTTTTTTTGGCTTTATCAAGTTCAAAACTTACCTCATGATTTATATTTTTATCAAAATAAGAAATCTTCTGATTTTCTAAATCAATTGTAAAACTAAGACTGTTTTCAGCTGCTTTTTGTAATTTAGTTACTTCAGACTCATCTAATTTGATTGGAAGAATACCATTCTTGAAACAATTATTATAAAAGATATCCGCAAAGCTCGAAGCGATGATGCATTTAATACCATAATCTAAGATTGACCAAGGAGCATGTTCACGAGATGACCCGCAGCCAAAATTTTTACCAGTAATCAAAATTTGAGAGTCTTTATATTTATCTTGATTAAGGACAAACGAATCTATGGGTGCATCTTTTTCATCATATCTTAATTCATAAAATAAATTTTTACCTAAACCTGTTCGCTTAATTGTTTTGAGAAATTGTTTTGGAATGATCATATCAGTATCAACATTCACCATTGGTAAAGGAATTGCATTACTTTCTATTTTTTTAAATTTTTCCATTATATCTCTCTACAGTCTGATAGTTTTCCATTGATAGCCGCGGCAGCAGCCATAGCTGGACTCATTAAATGAGTACGACCTCCTCTTCCTTGCCTACCTTCAAAGTTTCTGTTTGAAGTGGAAGCGCATCTTTCTTGAGGTTTAAGTTTATCAGCATTCATTGCAAGACACATTGAACATCCGGGCTCTCTCCATTCAAAGCCTGACTCAATAAATATTTTATCCAAACCCTCCTCTTCTGCCTGCTGTTTAACTAAACCGGACCCAGGAACGATTATTGCATTTACATGGTCCGCAACTTTTCTATCCTTTGCAATTTTGGATGCAGCTCTCAAGTCTTCAATCCGTCCATTTGTGCATGAACCAATAAATACCTTATCTACTTTCACCTCTTTAAGTGGTGTGTTCGGAACAAGACCCATGTATTCCAAAGCTCTAATCATTGATTTTTTCTTTGTCTCATCCCTTTCGTCCTCAGGGTTTGGAACCAATCCATCAATCGAAACGACATCCTCAGGACTTGTGCCCCATGTGACTTGCGGAATGATATCGCTTGCATCAATATTTACTGTTTTGTCATAAGCAGCACCTTCATCAGATGCTAGCGATAACCAATAATCTGACGCTGATTGATATTCATTTTCTGCTGGAGAAAATGGTCTACCCTTTAAGTATTCAATTGTTTTTTCATCAGGACTGATTAAACCAGCTCTTGCTCCCGCTTCAATTGACATGTTACAGACAGTCATTCTTCCCTCCATTGTTAGGGATTTGATCGCATCACCTGTGTATTCAATAACATATCCAGTACCTCCAGCAGTTCCAATTGTTTGAATAATCTTTAAAACAATATCTTTTGCTGTGACACCCAGTGGCAGTTCACCTTGTATATTAATTTGCATATTCTTAGCTTTAGTTTGTACCAATGTTTGAGTTGCAAGAACATGTTCTACTTCAGAAGTTCCAATTCCCCATGCAAGAGCACCGAAGGCACCGTGTGTTGACGTATGGCTATCACCACAAACGATAGTCATTCCTGGTTGTGTGAAACCTTGCTCCGGTCCGATAATATGAACTATGCCCTGTCTTTTATCAGACATAGAAAGAAAAGTAATTCCGTGCTCTTTACAATTCTCTTCAAGAGTATCTACCTGTAACTTAGACTCTGGATCTGATATTCCCTCATCTCTATTTGTTGTAGGAATATTGTGATCAGCAGTGGCTAATGTAAAATTAGGTTTTCTAACTGATCTGTTTGCAATTTTTAGTCCCTCAAATGCTTGGGGACTTGTAACTTCATGGACAAGATGTCTGTCAATATAAATGATTGATGTTCCATCTTCATTTTCTGAAACTAAATGATCATTCCATATTTTATCATATAATGTCTTTGGAGTACTCATAAATAACTTTGATTAACAAAAAAAACGAAAAAGAAGTAATTATTCTTTTGTTGTTTCTGATTCTTCTGAACTTTCAGCATTATCTTCAGGAACTTGTTCTTGAGCAATCTCATCAACTTCAGACTCTGTTTTTTCCTCAGCTTGAGAAGCATCAGCTGCAACTTCAACACTCTCATCTTGAGCAGGCTCATCAGAAGCAATAATTTCTTCTTCTACAACTTCTTCACTCTCATCAATATATAAACTAGCAAGATCTGGTTGCTTCTTTCGAATTCTCTCAACGATTCTTGCTTTCTTACCGGTTAGATCTCTAAGATAGTAAAGCTTAGCTCTTCTGACTTGTCCACTTCTTACAATCGAAATGGAGTCAATAGACGGACTAAAGATTGGAAATACTCTTTCTACGCCCTCACCGAAAGAAATTTTTCTAACTGTAAATGAAGAACTTAGACCTCTATTTTTCTTTCTGATGCAAACGCCCTCGAATGCCTGTATTCTCTCACGCGTACCCTCACGTACCTTGACATTCACTCTTACTGTATCTCCTGGATGGAATTGTGGTATTTTCTTACCTTTGACTAGTGACTTTATCTGGTCTTTTTCGAATTGTTCTATGATGTTCATGGTAGCCTCGCACCGTGTTTTAATACTTTATTTCTTCCTTGTCTTGCTTTTTTTGTAGTTTTTCCATAAATCTGGCCTAACTTTCTGTGTCAGTTTTTCAGATTGTTTTAAGCGCCACTCACTAATATTTCTGTGATTTCCAGAGAGCAATATGTCTGGAATTGTCAAATTTTTCCATTTTTTAGGCCTTGTATACTGAGGGTATTCAAGAAGGTCTTTTGAGAAGGTCTCTGAACTGGCAGACTTCATGTCACCAAGTGTTCCTGGCAACAGTCTCACTATTGACTCTACTAAAACCTGGGAGGCTATTTCACCACCCGCCAGTATATAGTCTCCAATACTTATTTCCTCAATAGGATAGAAATCGAGTATACGTTGATCAATGCCTTCGTATCTACCACAAAGAATATTAATTCCTTTCATCTTTGAAAAATTAATAACTTTACTTTGAGTTAAAGGAGTACCGCGAGGACTTAAATATACCATTGGATAACTATCTTTAGATTTTATATTCTTGTAACAAGCATCAACAGATTTCCCAATTACATCTGCTTTTAAAATCATACCAGGACCGCCACCAGCTGTGGTATCATCTACTTTTTTGTAATTACCTTTTGAATATTTTCTCGGATCAATTGTTTTTAATGACCATATTTTTTTCTTTAATGCCTTACCCACGACTCCTGTATTTAAAAGTCCAGGAAAACTATTTGGGAAAAGTGTGATAATTTTTACTCGATACATTGCTAGCCTATATAGTCATTGATATTTTTTGTAACAATAATTTTTTTTATAAGATCAATTTTTTTTATTGTGTTTTCACTTATTGGAATAAAGTAGTCTTTAGCATTTTTTTTTCTTATTTCTAGTAAATCCGATGAACCGTAATTCTGAACAGATATTACTTTTCCAATATTTTTTCCATCATTAGTTTTTACAATTAAATTAATTAATTGATGATAATAGTATTGGTTTAATTTTTTTATAGCTGGTAAATACGATTGATCGATTTCTATTGTAAGCCCTACAATTTTTTCAGCCAACTCCCTTGTTTTAATTTGTTCACAACTAGCAATAAAACCAGTTTTTAACTCTTTCAATTTTTTAAGAGTGATATTTGAATATTTTTTCCCAAGTCTACAGGGGCCATATCTAAATACATCGTCTGGCGTTTCTGTATATGATGTAATCTTGAAATGACCCTTTAAACCGTGAACTGCTCTTACTTCTCCAATAACTATCAATTGGGACATAATTAATAAGCTTAGTCTTTTTTCTCCTCTTCTGCTGGAGCTTCCTCTGCTGGAGTCTCTTCTGCTGGAGCTTCATCAGTTTTTGCTTCTGCTGCTGGAGCTTCCTCTGCTGGAGTCTCTTCTGCTGGAGCTTCAGGAGTAGGCTGATTCTTTGCTTCCTCAGCTGCAGCTAATCTTTCTTGTGCTTTCTTTTTTGGCTGAGCTTTTTTAGGATTGTTGCCTTGTGCTGGCATAGGTATTACGCCGGCTTCTCCCAAAAATCTTGCAACCTTATCTGTTGGTTTTGCTCCTTTAGAAATCCACTCTTTTATTGTGTCTAAGTTTAGTTGGATCCTATCCTTATTATCTTTTTGTAAAAGAGGATTGTACAATCCTACCTTTTCAATAAATCTACCATCTCGCGGACTTCTTGAATCTGCAACTACAACTCTGTATACAGGCCTTTTTTTTGAACCTGCTCTCGATAGTCTTATTTTTAACGCCATTTTATTCTCCTTTTATTTGTTAATAATTAAAATTTATTTTTAAAAAAATCACTCGGCATACCACTTCCAAGTTGGCCTGCTAACATATTTGGATCAATTGATCCTCCCCCTTTTCTAGATAACTTCTTCATCATGTCTGACATCTTTCTATGTTGTTTTAGAATTTTATTTATTTCGGATACTGAAGTCCCTGACCCTGCCGCTATTCTTTTTTTTCTTGATCCATTAATTATCTTTGGCTTGCTTCGCTCGTATTTTGTCATTGAGAGAATAATTGCTTCTTGTTGAGCGATTGAGTTGTCAGGATTAGTATTTTGTGGGATCTTATCACTCAGATTACTTAGTCCAGGAATGAATTTCATCATACCCGAAATGCCACCCATTTTTTTCATCTGTCTGATTTGACTAAGTAAATCGTCGAGGTCAAATTCTCCTTTTTGTAATTTTTTGGCCATTTCTTCGGTATCTTCTTGATCAATAGTTTCAGCAGCTTTTTCAACTAAGGTTACAATATCTCCCATTCCAAGAATACGATTGGCAATTCGCTCTGGGTGAAATTTTTCAAGGTCATCGACTTGCTCCCCAACTCCCATAAATTTAATTGGACAATCAGTAATGTACTTCATGCTTAATGCGGCCCCACCTCGAGCATCGCCATCAATCCTAGTAAGAATAGAGCCAGTAATATTGATTGCTTTTGCAAAATCGCTTGCAACATTCACTGCCTCTTGGCCAGTTAGGCTGTCTAAAACAAGTATCGTTTCTAGAGGGTTAATTTCTTTTTCCAGCAAACTCAATTCGCTCATTAGCCCTTCTTCAACATTCATTCTCCCCGCTGTATCATATAAAACACAATCAATTTCCTGTAATTCAGCAAATTGTTTTGCTCTTGATACAATATCAATAGGCATTTGATTTTCGAGTTTGGGTAAAATTGTTACATCAATTAACTCAGAAAGTTTTTTTAGCTGATCAAAAGCAGCTGGTCTTGTGGTATCTAATGAAACAAATAAAATCTTCTTATCGTAATTGCTTTTGAGATAATTACCGATTTTACCAACAGTCGTTGTCTTGCCAGAACCTTGAAGTCCTGCAAATAAATAAGATGAAACTTGATTATCGTTTATTTGGAATTCGGGTGAAGCTGACCCTAAAATTTGAATTAATTGATCATTCACAATTTTTGTTATCATTTGCGCAGGCGTTATTGATCGAATGATTTCCTTTCCGATCGACTCTTTTTTGACATCCTCTATGAATTTTTTTGCAATTGGTAATGCAACATCAGCTTCAAGAAGAGCTCTTCGAATATCTCTCATTGCACTATCGAGAGAGGCCTCATCAATAGAACCTGTCTTTTTTAAACTCTTAAATATTTCCTCAAACCGATTACTAAGGTTCTCAAACAAAATAAACTCTCCTTCAGCAGGTAGTGCACCAATGGGCGAAACTCGCTGACTGGTGTCGATACCTTTATTTATGGCACCGCAGAAATAATATTTCTGACGGAAAACGTGAGTTTTTTATTACTTCAGTAAGTTAATGTCAAGATTCATTTAATTTCTTATTTACTGGAAAAATCAAAATTGGCTCAATATAAAGTGTTTATGCACGAGTTTAAGTTCGTAAAGATGAATGGCCTTGGAAATGATTTTGTTGTTATTGATCAAAGAGTATCTGAATTTGATTTATCAGAAGAACAAATAAAATTAGTTTGTAACAGAACAGACGGGGTTGGCTGCGATCAACTAATCATGATTAGAAAGTCACAAGATAACAGCGATCCACTGATTAAATTTTTTAATTCAGATGGAAGTGAAATAGATGCTTGTGGAAATGGTTCGCGTTGTGTTGCAAACTTTTTAATGAAAGAAACAAAAAGCGAGAAAATAAACTTAACAACACGTGAAAGAACAATTACATGTGAAAAGATTGATGAAGTCACAGTTAGTGTAAATATGGGCAAGCCAAAATTCAAATGGAATGAAATACCTTTAACTCAAGATGTCAATCCAGAAGATATAAATTTTTCAATCAGAGATCTTACTCTAAAAAAACCATTTTTAGTTAATATTGGTAATCCACATATTATATTTTTTGATGATGAAATCGAAAAATATGATATTGAGAGTTTTGGATCTTTAATTGAAAACGATAGTTTATTTCCTGAAAAAATAAATGTGAGTTTTGCAAAGTTAAAAAGTGATAACCACATTGTACTAAAAGTATGGGAAAGGGGTGCAGGAAAAACAAATGCTTGTGGTACGGCTGCTTGCGCAACAGCTGTAGCAGGAGTTGAAATGGGAGTGATAAAAAATAACGTGACAGTAACATTGCCAGGGGGCGATTTAGAAATATATTACAAAAGTAGTGATAATGTTATAATGACTGGTCCAACTGAGATAAATTTTACTGATAAATATAAGCTGTGAGAAATAAAAATTCTAAAAAAAATACTAAAATATACTTTAATAACTCATGCAGTATCTGTAGGTTTGAAATAAACCACTATAAGAAACTTAATAATGTTATTGATTGGATCGATGTTACTCAAAATAAAGTTGCTGAAAAGGAAACCTCAAAAGAACCAAGTCAATTGATAAGACGTCTTCACGCCAATCATGATGGAAAGATATTAGAGGGAATCGATGCTTTTTTGCTGATATGGTCTCAACTTCCAAGGTATAAATGGCTTTATAATTTTATTAAATTGCCTCTTATCTATCATATGAGTCATATATTGTATGAAGTTCTTGCATTTGCTCTATATTTAAAAAATCGAAATCAAATAAGTAATGAAAGATCCAGAAATTAAAACTTACGGGTGTAGACTGAATTTTTATGAGTCTGAAGTTATAAGAAAATACGCAAAAGATAATAATCTTCAGAACCATATTTTTATTAATAGTTGCGCTGTTACAAATAAAACTATCGCTGATCTGAAAAATGAAATTAGAAAAGTAAAAAAAGAAAATCAACAAAGTCAAGTCGTTCTTACTGGTTGTGCTGCACAGATACATAAAAAAGATTTTAAAGCAATGAGCGAAGTTGACTCCATCATTGGAAATAAAGAAAAATTAGAATCCTCAACCTATAAAACTATAAGAGAAAGTAATAAGCCCGTAAATTTAGTAGGAGATATATTCGAAAATGAACAGGCAATTTCACCGTTTATAAGTAAAGTTAAAAACAGAATAAGAGGATTTGTACAAATACAAAATGGATGTGATCATAGGTGTACATTTTGTATTATTCCATATGGACGAGGAAATTCAAGAAGTGTGGATCCAAAAAATATTATAAAACAAATAAAGTTACTTCTAGAGAAGAACTACAAGGAGATAGTGCTAACTGGCGTTGATCTCACAAGCTACGGTAGTGATTTTGAGAAAAAAATTTCATTGTCAAAGTTAGTAAAAACTATTCTCAATAGGTTGCCTCAACTTAACAGACTGAGACTGTCATCACTTGATATCGCAGAAATAGATGATGAATTAATAAATCTTTACGGTAGTGAGAAACGTTTACTTCCTCATATTCATTTATCTCTGCAGGCTGGCGATAATATGATTTTAAAAAGAATGAAAAGAAGACATTCAAGAGAAGATGCAATTAATGCAATGGAGCGCATCAGAGCTGTTAGACCTGATATTGTATTTGGTGCAGATTTAATTGCTGGATTTCCAACAGAAACGGAGGGAATGTTTCTAAATTCAGTGCGTCTTATAGATGAATGTAATATTACTTTTTTGCACGTATTTCCATTTTCACCAAGAGATGGAACGCCCGCCGCTAGAATGCCTCAATTAGATCGAGAAATTATAAAAAAAAGAGCAAAAATACTCAGAAATATTGGCGAGCGAAAGATTACCGAGCACTACGATAAGCTTAAAAATAAAGAGATCAACCTTATTGTTGAGAGTCAAAATCAAGGTAGATCAGATACATTTGCAAAGGTCTGTCTCGATGATAATTTTGAAGCGGGTAAAATAATAAAAATGCTTGTCACTGGAAAGCGTCAAAAAGGCTTAATTGGAAATATAATTGTTTAAGAGTTTAAAATCCGGCCTAGCAAAAGTATTTGCAAATCAAAAAATTGATCAAAATACAATACGGGATTTTGAAGATCTTCTCATTACTTCTGACGTTGATGTTGAAACATCAGAACTCATTACATCAAAATTAGCAAACGAAAAATTTTCTAATGCCCCTTCGCTGAAAGAAATCCAATCATTTCTTAGTAAAATTATAAATGATATTGTATCAACAAATATAAAAAAAATTGACTATAAAAATAACGCAAAACCCTACGTTATATTAATGGTAGGCGTAAATGGTTCAGGTAAAACTACAACAATTGCAAAACTGGCAAATCAATTTCAAAAAGAGAAAAAAAATGTTCTGTTGGTTGCTGCTGACACCTTTAGAGCAGCAGCTGCGGAACAATTAAATGAATGGGCTGATATAATAGGAACAGACTTTGTAAGAGATGCTGACAAATCTGACCCAGCAAGTGTAGTTTATAAGTCAATTGCATATGCAAATAAAAATAATATTGACGTAGTTATAATCGATACAGCTGGAAGACTTCAGAATAAAACTGATTTAATGGATCAATTAGGTAAAATTGACCGAGTGCTTAAAAAACACGATGAAACACTTCCTCATGATTCAATAATATCGATCGATGCCACAACAGGGCAAAATGCCTTAAAACAAGTGGAAGAATTTAATAAATTTACAAAAATTACTGGCATTATTATGACGAAATTTGATTCCAAGGCAGCAGGAGGAACACTAGTATCAATTTCCAATAAAACAAAAATACCAATTTTAGCAATTGGTAGTGGTGAGCAAATTAGTGATTTTGATGATTTTGATCCTAAGCAATTTTCAAATAATTTTATTAAAAATTAAAAAGGTCTTATGAGTGAGATCATTGCACTTTCTGTCCCAGGATTCGTATCACCAATGCTTGCATTGGATATGTGATTTAAATTAAATCCTATTCGACCTGATTTAAGTTTATATGAAAACTCAATCTGACTTCTAAATTCAAGATTATATCCTAAATCTTTACTATCTCCTCGATCATAATATCCCAATGCAAAGCTTGGAGTAAAAAACCATTTTTCTGAAATTTCAATATTTTTTCTTAATCCTGAATAAATATATTTTCCGTTATCTCCGTTTCTCATAACACCCAAGAAAGGTTTGAGATCATAATTATTTTTTAAAAAGTTATTCCCATACAAATATTCAAATCTTAATTCTGATGAGTCAACTGTGTCATTTACATCAAATTGACCTAATGAAAAAGACCACATGTTTTCTTCATTACTTTGAGAACTAAATCCGTAGGATATTAAAATTAAAATTGTAAAAAATAATTTTTTCATAAAAAGATTTTTATGATCCGTATCTTACAAATGTATCAGCTTCTTCACCATCTTCTAAATAGCCACCTGACCAAGTTACGCATCCACCTGACCATTTAACAACGTTACCCTCACCGTCACATCCATCAGCAACTATTTCTTCTAGCTTCTCATATAATGGCTCTTGTAATTCTTGAAATTCAGAAATATCTTCTCTTGTTGTAAGTTCAACATCCTCATAATCTTTTGTCTCATCTTCGATGCCACCTGCAAAAGTGAAATTCAGACCTAGGAAAAAAAATAATAAAAACGCATAAATTTTTGATTTCATAAACACCTCTTTTAATTGCACTATAATATAAAATTTCAAATTGTTTAAAAGATATCTACAAATTGTCAAAAATTAGGCATGGCTTCTTTTTTGTCTATAAATTGCAATAGCTCCAATTATCATTATAAGGAATGGAAGAGACCATAATATATAAGTTAGGCTGTTAAACGGCGGTGTCATCAAAATCCAATCGCCATATCGTTCTACTAAATATTCTTTAATTTGCTGATCGGTCTCACCTTGACTAATTTTTTCACGAATAAGTTTTTTTAAATCCTCTGCTAATTCAGCATTAGACTCGTGTATTGTTTGGCCCTGGCACACAAGACACCTTACCTCTTTAAAAAGCTCAATTGCCCTAGAATCTTCGGCGATAGCATTATTTTGTAGCAAAAAAAGGAGTAAAAATATTTTAATTATCCTTATCATACTTCAATTACCCCTAATTATTGGAAGAATTTTCTCTTCCATCTCGTTCATATGAATTGGGCCAATATGTTTATAAATAATTATACCGTTGGCAATAATATAAGTCTCAGGAACTCCGTAAACTCCCAAATCAATAGAGGTTCTTCCTGAATTATCTGAGCCAATTTTGACAAATGGATTTCCAAGATTATTTATGAAATTTTTTGCTTCTTCATTATTATCTTTATAATTCAAACCGAATATTTCTACTTCATACAGTTCTGACAAAACCATTAATATGTCGTGTTCTGCTCGACACGGTATACACCAAGAAGACCAAACATTTAATAAAATTGGATTTTCACTATTTAAGTCTAAATTTGTAAGCTCTTTCTTTCCAAAAAGGTTTGGCAATGAAAATTCTGGTACTTTTTTTCCAACAAGAGGACTTGAAAGTTTTGATGTGTCATTATTTAAAGAAAAAAATAAGAATATACTTAATAATATTATTAAGACTAAAGGTAAAAATTTTAAATGGCTACTTTTCATCGAAACGTCCGATTCTTATAGAAGCAGATACAATCCCACCAATGATTATCATTAAGGTACCTAACCAAAGTATTGTCATGAAAGGTTTGATATGCATTCTGACACTTATTGACTGCTGATCTTGAGGAACATTCATGACAAGGTAAATATCAGAAAAAAACTTATGCAAAATACTTGCTTCTGAAGTAATTGTAGGTGGGTTTGAATAAAATCTGATTTCCGGAGTGAATGTATCTATTAACTTACCATCTTTTTTCATCTGAAAATATGCTTTTAGTGAATTATAATTGCTTTCCTCAACTTGCTCTATTTTATCAAAACTAAAAATATATTTTTGCAATTGTAAATTATCTCCAACTTTAGCGTCATAAATTCTCTCCTCAGAATACACAGCATTACTCACAACTGCCATCATCAAGATACCGAATCCAGCGTGTGCAAGATTTTGGCCTAAGTTGGTTCTTACTAAAATATTTTGCTTATTAAAGTTTATACTAGCTGTCATAGAAGAAATAATTAAAAGTAAACTAAAAAAGATAATTAAGATTTCAGTCAAATTAAATAGTTCAAAATATAGACTGACTATCAATGTTATAGTTAATGATGTAATGATGAGATATCGCAATTGAATTATTATTTTATAGAGTTTTGTGTCATTCCATCCTAAACGTGGAGAAATAAACATAAAAAAGAGGAAAAGTATTATGATGGGGGCAATAGTCGTTGAATAATATTTTGGTCCAACAGTTAAGCTCTTATTAAGTAATAAATCCGTTGCAAGAGGATACATGGTTCCCAAAAAAACAATTGTTAATATGGTTATCAAAAGCCAGTTATTTACTTGTATGCCAGTACCTCTGCTGATCAAACCCATACTACTTGTCTTATTAATTTTTTCAGAATTGTAAGCAAATAAGCTAAAAGAAAAGGCAAGTATAAGAAAAATAAATAATAAAATAAATAAACCTCTTCCAGGATCACTAGCAAAGGTATGAACTGAGTTTAGGATCCCAGACCGAACAAGAAATGTTCCAACTAAACTCAATGAAAATGTAAGTATGGCTAAAATAATAGTCCAGGATTGCATTACATTTCTTTTCTGAAGCATCAACACGCAGTGAATTAACGCAGTTGCGGCTATCCACGGCATTAGCGATGCATTTTCAACTGGATCCCAAAACCAATAGCCACCCCAGCCAAGTTCATAATATGCCCAAAATGAACCTAAGGCTATTCCTGCCGTAAGAAATGCCCAGGCAGAAAAGACCCATGGTTTAACTATTGAAGCCCATTGTTGGTCAACTTCTTTTGTAATTAACCCTGCAATTGCTAAGCTAAATACCAGAGAAAAACCAACATAACCTACATACAAAACAGGTGGATGTATTGCTAAGAGTGGATCCTGTAAGATAGGGTTCAGTCCAATACCATCAAAAAAATTGTTTTGATTTAATACAAATGGATTTGATAAAAAAAATAAAAATGCCACAAATCCAAAGATCATAATACTCTGTACAGCAACTGTGATATCTTTGAGTCTTTCAGAAATTCTTTTCGAGAGAGCAAATAAAAAATTAAATAACACCAAAATTAATATCCATAAAAGCATACTTCCCTCATGATTTCCCCAAACACCTGAGAATTTATATATAAGTGGCTTTTCCGAGTGAGAATTGAAATAAACTAAATCAAAATTAAAATCTGAAATAAGAAAAAGATAAATTAGTATCAAAAATGATAGCAGTATTGAAATTAACTGTACGGAGGCCAACACCATAACACCAGGTCTAGTGAATATTTTATTATTTATAATTTTACTAGACTGCATTAGTGATGCAGTTAGACAAAGAAGTAGCAAGAAATTTGAAATGTAAAAAATGTATAAACTCATTCGCCTTGCCATTTGCCAGATTTTTTAAGTGTTTCTATGACTTCAGGAGGCATGTAGTTTTCGTCATGCTTAGCTAAGACTTTATTTGCAATAAACCTACCATCATTCATATAAACCCCCTCAACTACTACTCCCTTATCCTCAGCAAATAAATTTGGCAGAATACCCTCATATTTTACTTCAATTTCGTTATCACCATCAGTAATACTGAAATAAAAGATACTGTCAGTTTCGTTTTGAACGGAGTCTACAGATACAAGGCCACCCAACCTCATTATTTGACCTTGTTTATCAGAATTTTTTAAAAGTTCGGTTGGGCCATAAAAATAAATTATGTTATCCCTTAAGTTAAAAATAATTATCAAAACTGCAATCAAAACAATAATTAAACTTAAGAGGAATTTAATTAATCTGCTTTTTACTAAACTAGTCAATTTTCTTTTTTGTTTTATTAAAAATTTTTTCGTATTTCCTTAAATTTAACATATTGATTAAAAAAAATATTACTAAGGAAAAGAAAAAAATACCGTATGAAGACCAAACAAAGATTGCGTATCCACCCATATCTAATAATTCATTCATTAATTGCTTGTCCTTAACATTTTATTTTCAATTAAGACGAGTCTGAATCTAATCAGTGATACTGTTACTAGAAATAAAAAACAAGCAATTGTCATTATAAATAATGGAATGAGCATACTTATATCAATACTTGGTGTAGAAAGTTTTGAAATCGAAGCAGGTTGATGCAAAGTATTCCACCAATCAACTGAAAATTTAATTATTGGTATATTGATAAAACCTATTATTGCTAGTGCTGCTGATATTTTTGAAGCAAGCTCCTTATTTGATATAGCCTGCCAAAGAAAGATATAAGCGATGTAAAGAAAAAATAATATTAACATAGAAGTTAGTCTTGCGTCCCATACCCACCATACACCCCATGTAGGCTTGCCCCATATACTTCCGGTTATCAATGACATTAAAGTAAACACCATTCCTACTTGAGCAATTGATCTTGCAACAACATTAAAAAGGGGGTTTCGGGTTATAAACCAAAGAACGCATGAACCAGCTAAAATTGAGTAAGTCATAAGTGCAAACCAAGCAGAAGGAACATGAATATACATAATTCTCATCGAGTCTCCTTGAATATAATCTGGAGGAGACTGAAAAAGTGAATAGTATAAACCTATAATAAATACAAAAATTGTCGCAAAAATTAAGTATGGATTTGCAGACTTGATAAGCTCAATATGATTATTATTAATTTTGATATACATTTTCTATTATATATATAACGACTTGAGGCATTGCCTACTCTCCATAAAGACGCAGACCATAAGCGGTTACATATATAGAGATAACAAAAGAAAGCATTGATAATCCCAATAGAATTGGCCAAGAACCAGCATCAGAGCCAAAAATAATAAAAGGCACGAATAGCGGTATCATTATAATTGCTTTCAAAAAAATTGTTCTTTTGGCACCGAGCGTTAGTGCGCTAACAAAATTCGCAATAAAAACCATGCCAAATGAACCTATGAATAAGTTTATAAATATTTGTATAGTCTCTAAATAATCCAAATAAAATAGAAAACTAAGTATTGGTAGGATTACTAAGAGTGGAAGGCAGTAAATAAACCAATGGGTAACATATTTGCTGATTACTAAATACTCTATCGTCTTATTTTTCTGCATAATAATATCTAAATTACCATCTTCATAATCAGCGTTATAAATTCTATCAACTGTAATTATGATTGATAAAGCTAGTGCAATCCAAACTACACCTTTAAACAAATTTTTAAGCTGATCACTTTGAGTACCAATGGCAAATGGAATTAATATTAAAATTAGTACAAAGAAAGATACTGTAAAAAAGAAATTAGCACTTGAATAAAACGATAATAATAGATCCCTTTTAATTAAGTTTAACATATTAGATATTAAATTCCTTATGAAATTTTTTTGGTAAGTTAATATTGGAAGTAAGTATAACTATTCCCATATTTTCGTTAAACCGATTAATTTTTTCTATTAGTAAGTTTGTGTTGACTTCATCAAGATAAACAAACGGTTCATCTAAAAACCAAAATTCATATTTATTATAGTTTAGTCTGTAAAGAGAAATACATTTTTTTTGACCATCACTTAATGAGCCAACATCTCTATTAATTAAATGATCCAGATTATCGTGTTCCAGTAGTTTTACATGATCAAGAGTTTCATTAAAGATAATATCCCATAGCTCTAAATTTTTTTTTATTGAAAGATTATCTTTAAGAGAGTTCTTTTGGCCAATGAGGTTAAATTTATTATTATATAAATTGTCCTCAAGTATACTCAGATCATTCAATGATACCTTGCCCTGATAGGATGTGATAAAATTGGATAAAATTCTTAAGAGGGTAGTTTTACCAGAACCATTTCGTCCTTTTACAACCAATGTTTCACCAGACTTAATAGTAAGATTAATATTATTGAGAACTTTGCTTTCTCCTCTTTTACAGCTCAAATCCTCAATTTTTAGTTCGTTCATTATAAACTTTATGTTGATAGCTTGTTAAATTAGTCTAAATATAGCAGCAGTAAACCTCTATGTACGACAGCTTTAAGACAAAAAAAACACTAAAAATAGGAAAAAAAACCTACACCTATTTCAGCTTCAAAGCTGCTGAAAAAAATGGTCTTAAAAACATCTCTTCATTGCCATTTTCAATAAAAGTACTCTTGGAGAATCTCATAAGAAACGAGGATGGCACTACTGTCAGTGTAGATGACATCAAAGATTTTGATAACTGGAAAACTGATAAAAAAATCAATAGAGAAATCAATTTTAGACCTGCAAGAGTCTTAATGCAGGATTTTACAGGTGTACCAGCTGTTGTTGACCTTGCATCTATGAGGTCTGCAATTATGAGTGAGAAAGGAGACCCTAAAAAAGTAAATCCTTTATCGCCAGTTGATCTGGTGATAGATCACTCCGTGATGGTTGATAAGTACGGCTCAGCAACTTCCTACAAAGCAAATGTAGATTTAGAATATAAAAGAAACATTGAAAGATATGAATTCTTGAGATGGGGGCAAAAATCCTTCAACAACTTTCGTGTTGTACCACCTGGTACAGGTATTTGCCACCAGGTAAATCTGGAATATCTTGCCAAGACTGTTTGGTCTGAGAAGAAAAAAATTAAAAATAGAAATTTGAATTTAGCTTATCCAGACACTGTGGTTGGAACAGACAGCCATACGACTATGATAAATGGTTTATCTGTGCTTGGATGGGGAGTAGGCGGAATAGAGGCTGAGGCTGCGATGTTAGGCCAGCCAATTTCAATGGTCGTTCCAGAAGTTATAGGATTTGAGATAAAAGGAAAAATAAAGGAAGGTATTACAGCCACAGATCTGGTTTTAACAATCACTGAACAACTAAGACAAAAAGGGGTTGTAGGAAAGTTTGTAGAATTTTATGGTGCTGGTCTTAAAGAATTATCGGTTCCTGATAGGGCAACAATTTCAAATATGGCACCTGAATATGGTGCAACATGTGGTTTTTTTCCGATTGATGAAGAAACAATTAAATTTTTAAAAGTTAGCGGTAGGTCCTCTGAAGAAATCAAACTTGTCGAAAAATATGCGAAGGTTCAAGATTTATGGGAAGACTACAAAAAAAGCAAAAGAGTTTACACGGAAACTATGAAATTAGATTTATCTAGTATCGAACCAAGTTTAGCTGGACCAAAACGACCACAAGACAAAATTTTATTATCAAATGTATCCGATACATTTATAAAATCTTTTGAAAAAGAATTTGGTAAAAAGCAAATTGACAACCCCATAAGTGTTAAAAATGAAAAATTTCAAATTGACAATGGACATGTCGCTATTGCGGCTATCACAAGTTGTACTAATACTTCCAATCCAAGTGTAATGATTGGGGCTGGAATTCTCGCGCAAAAAGCAATTAAGATGGGGCTTAAAAGCAAGCCTTGGGTAAAAACATCTTTAGCCCCGGGATCAAAAGTAGTGACTGATTACTTAATGAAATCAGGACTACAAGAACATCTTGATAAACTTGGTTTTAATTTGGTAGGCTTTGGTTGTACAACTTGTATTGGAAATTCTGGCCCACTCGATGAGAATATTTCTGACGCTATTACAAAAAATGACTTAATTGTAAGTGGTGTTTTATCGGGTAATAGAAATTTCGAAGGTAGAATTAATCCTTTCGTAAAGGCTAATTACCTCGCATCACCTCCTCTTGTTGTTGCCTACGCCCTGGCCGGTTCAACTAAGATTAACTTAACAAAGGATCCAATAGGTTATGGAAAAAACAACCAACCTGTTTATCTTAAAGATATTTGGCCAAAGTCAAAAGAGATAAAAATGGTAATGAATAAAATTATTAATTCAAATTTATATAAGCAACGTTACAAAAATGTTTTTAAAGGTGACAAGAAATGGAATACAGTAAAATCTCCAAGTGGTTTAACATATAAATGGAATAAAAAATCCACCTACGTACAACATCCACCATTTTTTAAAAATTCAGAATTAAATAGTATCTCTGACATTAAAGGTGCGAATATTCTTGGAATATTTGGTGATTCTGTAACAACAGACCACATCAGCCCTGCTGGAGCCA
Source organism: uncultured Pelagibacteraceae bacterium (assembly GCA_902610585.1). GTDB lineage: Bacteria > Pseudomonadota > Alphaproteobacteria > Pelagibacterales > AG-422-B15 > CACNXQ01. The sequence continues at coordinate 17,196 of CACLWE010000001.1, read as the reverse complement.
TTAAGGAAGATAGTCCTGCGGGTGATTATCTTAAATTAAAGAAAATTAAAAAAATTGATTTTAACTCGTTTGGTGCCAGAAGAGGAAATCATGAGATAATGATGAGGGGTACTTTTGCAAATATTAGAATAAAAAATGAAATGTTAGATAACATTGAAGGTGGTTATACCATTCATTATCCATCTAAAAAACAAATGTCAATTTATGACGCCTCAATGAAATACAATAAATCAAAAACACCATTAGTTGTCATTGCGGGAAAAGATTATGGAATGGGCTCATCAAGAGACTGGGCAGCAAAAGGAACAAATTTGCTTGGTGTTAAAGCGGTAATTGCTGAATCTTATGAAAGAATACATAGATCTAACTTAATCGGAATGGGCGTACTTCCTTTTGTATTCAAAGATGGTGAGAATAGAAAATCTCTAAAATTAGAAGGCCCAGAAAAAATAACAATAAGTGGTATCAAAAATAATTTAAAACCTCAATCTTTTTATAATGCAATGATAGTCTATAAAAACGGTAAAAATATAACCACTGAGATAAAACTATTAGTAAATACATCTACAGAAGTAGAATATCTCAACAGCGGTGGCATTCTACAATATGTTTTAAAAGAATTAGTAAATTCTTAAATCCAATTAGGATTTATAATTTGATAGAATTTGACTAAGGTCACTTGACCCCTGACCATTTACAGTATTTCTAATTGCTTTAAAAATTTGATCAGATGCTGATGCAAAATCTCCTTCGCTTATACTGTAGTTTTGTCTATGCAATGTAAAATTTACTTCGACACAGATTTCGTCACAATCTGTATAAAAAAAAGTATAAAAAGGGTTAATTTCTCCGATTACTGAGCATGTTTCTTCAAAATTTCCAGAGCCTCTGGAATCAATATTTGAGGTTGTCACATCAGCATCAGTAATCCATCCTGCATCACAAGCATAGAATGATTTTCTATATGAAGTCTCTTCAGATTTTGATCCCAAGACCGCATAATTAATTCCATCAAAATTAAATGCATTGTCGGTAGGGCCAACATCCTCAGGAACTAAAGTTGCATAAACGTAGAAATTTCCTGATGGAACACTACCAGATTTTTCTAAATCATATACTTTCCAATTACCTGGTAATACAGGAAGATCATTTTGATTATAAGCATTTTTTATTTCGCCATTATAAAAAACTTGTTCGTTAAGTTCTGTGGCATTACTGAATGAAAGTGACATTAACAGTAAAGATAGAGAGATAATAATATTTTTAAACATACTTTTTCCTTTTGTTTGACTATAAATTATACTTCAAAATAAAAATTAAAATAGTACTAATTTCAGATCTAATTTTCAATTGCACTATAAATTGTATTTATCAATTTTTTTGAAAACTCAATTGGATCTGAAGGTTTTTCACCATCAAGAATTTTTGATTGTTCATATAACAAAATAGAAATATTTTCTACTTCTCCAATCTTGTTCTTATCTTTGCTCATTTTAGATAGCTTTTTTATAAGTTTGTGATTTGGATTTATTTCCATAACCTTTAACGATAAACCTTGATTGAGTTGATTATGCTGTTGAAGAATTTTTTCAAGTTGAGGGTCCATTGCTCCTTCATCACTGACTAAGCATACCGCACTGTCAGTAAGTCTTGATGAAATTCTGACATCTTTTACTTTATCTTTTAATTTTTCTTTTAATAAATTTATGAGAGGTTCTGTAGACTTTTTTTCCTTACTGTCTTTTTTTTCACCATCAATTTTTTCAAGATCATCAGCGCCCCTAGTCACTGATTTGAAATTTTTCTCAAGATACGCAGGTGTTGATGATGTCCAAAAACTATCTACAGGATCATCTAATATCAAGACATTAATACCTCTTGACTTGTAGCCTTCTAAGCTTGGATTATTGATTATATTTTCATAATTATCCCCTGTCATAAAATAAATATCTTTTTGTTTTTTTCCCATTGATTCTATGTACTCATTTAATGTTATCAGTTTGCTAGACTTGGAGCTTTTAAATAATGAAATTTCTAAGATTGAATCTTTTCTTTCAAAATCCTCATAAATGCCCTCTTTAAGAACTGGGCCAAAATTTTCCCAAAATTTTTCGTATGACTCTCTATCTTTAGCTAATTTCTTTTTTAAATCAGATATTGTTCGTTTAACCAGCGATGATCTAATTTTAGTTACAACAGGATTATTTTGAAGCATTTCACGACTAATATTTAATGGTAAATCTTCCGAGTCAATTATGCCACGAAGAAATCGAAGATAGGGAGGAATAAGTTCAGGACAATTATCAGTTATGAATACTCTTTTGACGTAAAGTTTTAGTCTATTTTCTCTAGCGGGGTCATATAAATCAAAGGGCTTTGTTGATGGAATAAAATTCAAAACTGTGTACTCAATTTTACCTTCAGCTTTGTAGTGTGATGTCATCCAGGGGTCATCAAACATTTGTCCTGCATGATTATAAAACTCTTTGTATTGCTCCGCTGAAATTTTATTTTTAGGTCTTGTCCAAATTGCTGATGCAGAATTGACAGACTCCAAGGTTTCATCTTCTTTTTCAGTACCATCATTGATATAGATTGGAATACTTATATGATCAGAATACTTTCTAATTATATTTTGAATTCTATCTTTATCTAAATATTCTTTTGAGTCCTTTGTTAAAGTTAGTTCAATTGTTGTTCCTCTATTTGAAGCAATAAGACTCGTGTCTTCAGTTTCCTCAATTGTAAAACTGCTTTCTCCATCAGAAGTCCATACCCATATCTTATTTTCTCCAGCTTTTCGTGTAATAACTTTTGTTTGTGCAGCAACCATAAAAGCGGAATAGAAACCAACACCAAATTGACCAATAAGAGATAAGTCTTTAGTCTTTGACTCAGATAATTCTTTCAAAAAATGGGCAGTACCAGAACGAGCAATAGTCCCTAGATTAGACACGAGATCTTTTTTATTCATACCAATTCCGTTATCGGAAATTGATATCAAATTACTTTTTTTATCAATCGCAATCTGTATTTTAAAATTTGGATCATCTTTGATTAACTTTTCTTTAGTATTAGCCAAATATCTAAGTTTATCACACGCGTCTGAGGCATTGGAGACAAGCTCTCTTACAAATACTTCTTTTTCTGAGTAAACAGAATTGATCATTAATTTCAGCAACTGGCTGACTTCTGTTTGGAATTCTAATTTTTCTGATTTAGGCATAATATTTACTCTCAAAAACTATATTGGAATTATCCATCGAAATTCAAGGCAATTTAAGTGAGGTTATCTCAAAAATTTTCCCTATTTTCAGTGTTTTTTACATATTTTTCAAGATAACATAAGATAACTATGACAATACATAATATCAGTACTGGCCAAACCATCAAAAGCTCTAGTCGATCAAGAAATAAATTTACGAGTTTTCATAAAACCGAACTTAATCTGATACTTTCAGTATACGCACAAAAAGTCAGCCAAGGACATTGGAAAGACTATGCAATAGATCATGGAAAATACAATGCAGTTTTTTCAATTTATCGCAGTACTTTCGAGAATGCTTTTTTAAGAATAATTAAAAATAAAAATAGAGGAAAGCATATAACATTCACATTAATCGATTTTAATAATAAAAAAATCAAGGAAAGTGAATATCTTTCAGATATTACAAAATATCTTAAAGTTTCTGTAAAACGTATCGCCTGAACTTATCTTCTTTGGCCAAAAAGTCTTAACAACATTATAAATAGATTTATAAAATCTAAATAAAGTGTTAATGCGCCCATAATAGCTTTCTTTGCAGCGACTTCACCGCTATCATATGCCATATACATATTTTTTATCTTTTGAGTATCGTAAGCTGTCAAACCAACAAAAATTAGAACTCCAAGAATAGATATTCCATAATATAATGCAGGTGATTGCATGAAGATATTTACAATTGATGCAATTATAATTCCGATCAGTCCCATAAATAGAAATGATCCAAAATTAGTTAAATCTCTTTTTGTTGTATAACCATATATACTCATTGCGCCAAAGGTACTTGCTGTAATGAAGAATACTCTAGCTATACTTGCACCAGTGTAAGTTAGGAAAATTGTAGAGAGTGATAAACCCATTAAAAATGCAAATATCCAAAACATTGTCTGTGCTCTAGAAGCAGACATACCTCTTATTCCAAAACTCATATACATCACAATTCCAAGAGGTGCTAACGCAACAACCCACATCATTGGACCAGTATAAAGGGTCACACCCAAATTTGTAAGGCCAACAATTTCTCCTGTTGGACCCATTACTGCGGTTGCTTGAAATAACATATATGCAACCAAACCTGTTAAGGCCAAACCAGATGCCATGTAATTATAAACACTCATCATATACTGTCTTAGACCTTCGTCGATTGCTGGCGTTGATTGAGCTCTAGTTTGATAATCCATGTTTAAAAACCTCTTGTAAAAATTATTTTATATATTTTAATACATAATTATAAAGGTAATCAATACAAGTAATTATTTATCAAGATTTTATTAAATGAATACAGATACTTAGGAGTTTTAGTGGAGAAGGTTTTAGTCACAGGAGCATCAGGTTACATAGCACTACACTGCATAACTGAATTATTGAAAAATGGATATGCTGTTAAGGGTTCTCTACGAAGTATGAATAGAGAAAATGAAGTACGAGAAGCAGTAAAAAAGGAAATACCAGACAACAATTTAGAATTTTGTAAACTTGATCTAATGTCCGATGAAGGTTGGGACAGTTGTGCATCTGATTGTGATTATGTGATGCATTTAGCTTCGCCGTTCATAGTTGGAGAACCAAAAAATGAAAATGAGCTCATAAAGCCAGCCACAGAAGGAACAATGCGAGCTCTTAAAGCTGCAAAAAAAGCTGGTATAAAAAAAGTTGTTCTTACATCGTCAATTGTTGCTATTGCCTACGGACATAATCAAAAAATTTGTAGCAGTCATGATTGGACCAACACAGATAAAGATGTCGGTGCATATAATAAAAGTAAAACTTTAGCTGAAAAAGCTGCATGGGAATTTATTAATTTACCAGAAAACAAAGATCTAAAAATGACAACTATTCATCCAGGTTTTGTCATGGGTCCACTATTAAGCAATGATACCATGGGTGCGTCTGCTAGTTTTATGGCTCGACTGATACTTGGAAAAATTCCTGCATTACCTGATGTATATATGCATATATCTGACGTAAGAGATACAGCTATGTTGCATGTAAAGGCTCTTAAATCAGAAGCCAGCGATGGTAAAAGAATACTCACAACTTCAACAAATGATTATCATATTACAAAAATTGCAAAGATTGTAAAAGATAGTGGCTTTGAAAAAGTTTCAACTAAAATTTTACCAACCTTTTTATTAAGAGTTTTTGCATTGTTCAATTTACAAATGAAAGGTATTTTAAAAAATATCAAAAGAGGTAGTTATAAAACTGATAACAGCTCAACAGTTTCTATTTTTAACTGGGAACCTATACCAGTTGAAAAAACAATAAGTGACATGGCGCTATCCATGGGTAAGATACTTGGAAAGTAGAATAATATATGGAAAAAGTTTTAGTTACGGGAGGTTCAGGTTACATTGCCCAGCATTGCATAGCTGAATTACTCAAAAAAGGGTACTCAGTTAGAACGTCATTACGCTCTGAAAATCGTGAAGCAGAAGTAAGGCAGGCAATAGCTAAAGAGGTAGATGCTAAAAATAACCTCGAATTTTGTCAGCTTAATCTAAATGAAGATGAAGGCTGGAATGATGCAATGATTGGATGTAGCTATGTTTTACACGTTGCCTCTCCATTTCCCTTTAAGGAACCAAAAAATGAAAATGATGTAATTATCCCCGCAAAAGAAGGTACTATTAGAGCACTTAAAGCAGCAAAAAAGGCAAATATTAAAAAATTAATACTCACGTCGTCGGTTGCAGCAATACAATATGGTCACGACGATCCAGATAAAGTTTTTGATCATAATGATTGGACTAATATTGAAGGAAAAAATGTGACACCTTATGTGAAAAGTAAAACGATAGCTGAAAAAGCAGCGTGGGATTTTATGGAGTCGCAAACTGAAAAAATATTCGATATGACCGTTATTAATCCATCCTTTGTTTTAGGGCCCTCATTAAGTGATGATATTGGCGGAACATCTACTGATACCATTAAGCGTTTTCTTACAAGAGAGATTCCAGCGGTTCCAAACATATATATGAATTATGTCGATGTTAGAGACATAGCCAAACTTCAAGTTGAAGCAATTAAAAATAGCAAGTCTAATGGAAAGCGTTTTGCTTGCACATCAAATGAGTCAGTTCCCTTACTTGATATTGCTAAGACATTAAGTACTAATGGTTTTCCAAAGGTTACAACCAAAACTCTTCCGGACTTTGTGGTAAAATTTCTTGCTTTATTTAGTGCTGAAATGAAGACCATGAAGACATTTTTAAATCAGAAAATAACTATGGATAACTCACAAACAGTAGATGTATTTTCATGGACACCTATACCGTTTGAAAAAACTATAATTGATATGGGAAAATCAATACAGGATGTAATGGATAATAGGTAAAACTGAAAATTTTTATGAGGATAATTAATGGAATACAGAAAACTCGGAAGATCTGATATTAATGTAAGTTTAATTTGTTTAGGAACCATGACTTGGGGTGAACAGAATACTGAGGCCGATGCGCACGATCAACTAGATTACGCTCTAGACCATGAAGTTAATTTTATCGATACTGCTGAAATTTATGCTGTTCCTACAAAAGCTGAAACTCAGGGTTTAACTGAAAAATATATTGGAACTTGGTTCAAAGCGAGAAGCAACAGAGACAAAGTTGTACTTGCTACTAAAGTAGCTGGCCGTTCCGGGATGTCCTGGCTTAGAGAAAATGAAGAAATTCCTCGACTATCAAAAGAACATGTTTTCTACGCAGTTGAGCAAAGTCTCAAAAGACTTCAAACAGATTACATTGATCTCTACCAAGTTCATTGGCCCGATAGACCTTTTGGTGCGTTTTCAGGAAGGCTTGAGTACAAACATATTGATACATCAGACTCCATTCCTTTGGAGGAAACTCTTGAAGCTCTTGGTGAATTAGTTAAGCAAGGCAAAGTAAGGCAAATTGGTTTATCTAACGAAACACCGTGGGGAACGATGAAATATTTAGAGCTTGCTGAAACTAAATCATTACCGCGCGTGGCTTCAATTCAAAATGCTTATAATTTGGTCAATAGAGGTTTTGAAATTGGTTTATCAGAAGTAGCGATGCATGAACAAGTCGGCTTGCTTGCTTACTCGCCTCTAGCACAAGGAACATTAACTGGGAAATATTTAGGTGGACAGATGCCTCAAGGTTCAAGACTTGCACTCTTTGGCGACGGTCCTTTGATGATGAGATATAAGGGAGATAAAACACAACAGGCAATTGAAATGTATGTAAATCTTGCAAAAAAATACGAAATTGATCCCGCTCAACTTGCGATTCAATTTTGTAATATTCAACCTTTTGTTACATCTACAATTATTGGAGCGACTACAATGGAGCAATTAAAAACCTGTATAGAAAGTGTTGACCTTGATATTACAAAAGAAATTATCAATGAGATAAGAAGTATTCATAAAGAAATTCCAAATCCAGCGCCATAATGAAAAAAATCTCTAAAGCTGAACTTACTAAAAAATTAAAAAGATTGTCTGGATGGAAGATAGTCAAAGGCCGAAGCGCTATAACAAAAACATTTAAATTTGATAACTTTCAAGAAGCTTTTGGGTGGATGACGTCAATGGCAATCTATGCAGAAAAAAAAGACCATCATCCGGAATGGTTTAATGTCTATAGTACTGTGGAAGTTACTTTATCAACACACGATGCTGGTGGAGTGACAGATCTGGACTTAGATATGGCCAGAAAAATGAACCAGAGAACCAAGTAAATTACTGAGATTTATAAAAAGATGTAGTTAGTGCTATTTTTCCAGTAGCCTTACGGGCTAGAATTGTCTCCAAAGCCTGTTGACCTTGTTCAAGTGGCAGCACTTCAGTCACTGGAGCTTTTAATTTTTCCTCTTCATACCAACCAGTAAGTTGGTTCATGTTAGCTAAATGCTCCTGTGGCTCTAAAGCTGTAAATTGACCCCAAAATACACCAACAGCAGAACAGCCCTTAATTAGGTAGAGATTCATTGGTATTTTTGGAATATACCCAGCTGCCCAACCTATAACTAAGAAGCGTCCATTCCATGCTATACTTCGTAAAGAGGGCTCTGTGAAATCTGCCCCAACCGGGTCATAGATCACATCTGGTCCTTTACCGCCCGTTGCTTTTGAAATTTCTGCTCTAAATTCTTTCACATGATCTCGATTGGTTAAATCATACTTTCCATAATTAATAACTTCGTCAGCTCCATACTCTTTGCATACTTCTAATTTTTCATCAGATGATGCACCAGCAATAACTCTGGCACCCATTGCTTTTCCAATTTCGACAGCTGATATACCAACACCACCTGCAGCACCTAGGACAAGTAAATTTTCACCCTCCTTAAGTTGACCACGATTTTTAAGAGCGTAGTGTGATGTGCCGTAAGTTAATGTAAAACAAGAGGCGGTGGTAAAATCCATACTACTTGGTTTTCGAAATATATTGGATGGACTTGTTATGACTTGTTCCCTAAAACCACCAAAGCCTATCATAGCCACAACTTCGTCACCAACTTTCCAATCAGTAACACTTTCTCCAACTGCGCTTATGACTCCTGAAATTTCACCCCCTGGTGAAAAAGGGAGCGGCGGTTTAACTTGATACTTATCTTGAATGATTAAAGTATCTGGAAAATTGACTCCAGCAGAGTGTACATCTATCAGTATTTGACTCTTTTTGAGTTCAGGTAACTCAACATCTTCGTAAACTAGTGAGCTTGGAGGGCCAAATTCTTTACAAACAATTGCTTTCATAATTGTGAATCTCGATATAAATTAGCGATTATGAAATTAGTAAATTTCAAACTTATTCTATCAATTTTACTGTTGAGTTCAATAAGTGCTTTTGCAGTAATTGATGTCGTGCATTTGGGCTCATTTGGCAAAAGTGGTGCATGGCAAGCTAAAGAATTTAAAGATGGCACAGCAAAGATCTGTTATATCATATCAGAGCCGATAGCAACAAACCCGTCCGATCTTAATCGAGGCGAGCATGCTCTGATGATCACAAATTTCAAAGATGATAAGACTTTTCATGAGCCAAGTGTGGATACAGGTTTCACGTTTAAACCCAAAAGCATGGTCGAAGTGAGTATTGGTAGTAATAAGTATAAATTTTTTACAGTTGAATCAAGAGCTTGGTTGGCAGATGGAGAAAACGGCAAACAACTCATTAAGGATATGAAAAATGGAGCGCGCGTGAAAGTTAAAAGCACCTCAAGCCGTGGAACAAAAATTACAGATACATATTCTTTAATAGGATTCACAAAAGCACTAGCGGCAATCGATAAAGCCTGCTCATAAAGTACAATGACAGATGATAAACTCGACTTAATTGGTTTAAGTCTTAATGAAATATCTGAAACTCTTATAAAGAAAGACTTAATCCAAGTTAAAGAAACATTTAGATCCAAACAACTTTGGCATTGGCTTTATTTTAGAGGTGAAACCGATTTTGACAAAATGACGACTGTTTCAAAAGACCTTAGAAAAAAACTAAAAGATCGTTTTATTATTCAAAGACCAAAAGTAAAATCACATCAAATATCAAAAGATGGAACACAAAAATGGCTTTTGGAATTAAATGATGGCAATCTTATTGAAACGGTTTTTATACCTGAAGAAAATCGAGGGACGTTATGTGTTTCATCGCAAGTTGGTTGCACACTTAACTGTAAATTTTGCTTTACCGGAACTCAAAAACTGGTTCGAAATTTAACATCTAGTGAAATTATTTCACAGCTTCTTTTGGCAAAGGACAATCTTTCAGATTGGCCGAATGGAAAAGATCGTAAAATTTCAAATATTGTATTTATGGGTATGGGAGAGCCTCTCTATAATTATAAAAATGTTAAAAAAGCTGCAGAAATTATGGGAGACAAAGAGGGTATACAATTGTCTACTAAGAGAATTACCCTGAGCACTTCAGGTATTGTTCCTGAAATTATTAAATGGGGTAATGAAGTTGACTCAAGATTGGCAATTTCATTGCACGCAACAAACGATGAGTTGAGAAATGATATTGTTCCTATAAATAAGAAATTTCCTCTTAGAGAACTCATAAAGGCATGCAGAGAATATCCTCGATCAAAAAACTCGAAACGAATAACTTTTGAATATGTCATGTTAAAGGGAGTAAATGATACAGCGCAAGACGCTCGTAAACTTGTTAAGCTAATTTCTGGAATTCCGGCAAAAATAAACCTTATTCCTTTCAATCCTTGGCCTAATTCACCGTACGAATGTTCTAGTAAAGAAGATATCAAGAAATTTAGTGACATAATTAAAAATGCAGGTTATGCAAGCCCAGTTAGAAAAACCAGGGGGCAAGATATTATGGCTGCGTGTGGTCAATTAAAATCCTCTAGTATAAAAATTAGAAAAAGTGAACTCAGGGCAAATGGATAAAATAAATAAAGTTGTTCTTGCATACTCAGGTGGCTTAGACACCTCAGTCATTTTGAGGTGGCTAAAAGAGACGTATCAATGTGAAGTGGCAACTTTTACAGCAAATCTAGGTCAAGATGAAGACTATGATTTAGTCAAAGCAAAATCTGAAAAGCAAGGAACTAAAGAAATATTTATCGAAGACCTTAAAGAAGAATTTGTAAGTGATTATGTTTTCCCAATGTTTAGAGCTAATCCACTTTATGAGGGCTACTACTTACTTGGCACTTCTATTGCAAGACCTCTAATAGCAAAAAAACAAATAGAAATTGCAAATGAGATTAATGCTGATGCGGTATCCCATGGTGCAACAGGAAAAGGAAATGATCAGATAAGATTTGAGCTTGGATACTATTATCATAAGCCTGATATAAAAATAATCAGTCCTTGGAGAGAATGGGATTTATCATCAAGAACATCACTTGTTGAATACGCTGATAAGCACGGGATTGAAATAGCAAAAGATAAAAGAGGGGAACAACCATTTAGCATTGATGAAAATATTTTACACTCCTCTGCTGAAGGAAAGGTTCTTGAAGATCCATGGATTGAAGCGCCTGATTATGTTTACACCAGAAGTGTTTCACCTGAAGAAGCACCTGATAATGCAGAAGAAATAACAATTGAATTTAAAAAAGGTGATGCTTGTGCACTGAACGGAAAGGCTTTAACGCCGTTTGAAATATTAAAATCTCTTAATGAGCTTGGTGGGAAACATGGAATTGGACGAGTTGATCTTGTTGAGAATAGATACATTGGAATGAAATCAAGAGGAATTTACGAAACTCCTGGTGGAACCATTCTCTATCACGCACACAGAGCAATAGAGAGTATTACACTTGATAAAGAGTCTGCGCATATGAAAGACGAATTAGCGCCTAAATATGCCGAGCTTGTCTATAACGGTTATTGGTTCTCACCTGAAAGAGAGATGATGCAATCAATGATTGATAAATCACAAGAAAAAGTGGAGGGTAAAGTAAGACTTAAACTCTTTAAAGGTAATACAATGATTACAGGAAGGGAATCGTCTTTAAGCCTATATAATCCAAGTCTTGCAACATTTGAATCAGATCAAGTATATTCTCAAAAAGATGCTGAAGGTTTTATAAAATTAAACGCTCTAAGATTAAGAGAAAAAAAATAATATAGATATGAGAAAATGGGAATACAAAGTTATAAATAATGAGTTTCCATCCAGACGCGCTGAAGAAAATTTAAATAAATTAGGTGCGGAGGGTTGGGAGTTGGTAACTGAAATAAGTGTTGCAGGTCTTGTAAATCGTGCACGTCTTATATTTAAAAGAGAAAAACAAAATTTAAGAAAGTAAATAAGACAAATTCCAAAACAGTATCTAATCTTGCTGTCTGAAAGCTGCATCAACAGTGTTCTTCAATAAACATGCAATGGTCATAGGTCCAACACCGCCTGGGACTGGTGTAATTGCTGAAGCTACACTTAATACTTCATCAAAATCAACATCACCAACGAGTTTTGTTTTGCCTGGGTTTTCTGGATGATCAACGCGATTGATTCCAACATCAATAACGATAGCACCTTCTTTTATCCAATCTTTTTTAACCATCAGTGGTCTTCCAACTGCTGCAACAACAATATCAGCTTGTTTTGTAATTTCTTCAATATTTCTAGTTTTAGAATGAACGATTGTAACGGTGCATGACTCTTCAAGCAGCAGTTGCGCCATTGGTTTACCAACAATATTAGATCGTCCAATAATTACAGCGTGCATCCCTTTTAAATCAGGAATACTTTTCTTAAGCATTAAATAGCATCCAAGTGGTGTGCATGGAGTAAAGGTTTTACTTAGTAAGTCTCCTCCTATTGAATTTCTGCCAACATTTACAGCATGAAAACCATCAGCGTCTTTTACCGGATCAATTGCATCAATAATGGCTCTTGAATCGATGTGTGATGGAAGTGGCAATTGAACAAGAATGCCATTTACTTTTTGATCATTATTAAGTTTATCAATTAATTCCAAAAGCTTTTCTTCAGACACAGTGGTATCCAGAAAATGATCTTCAACATCCATTCCTATCTCTTTAGCCATTTTAGATTTTGTATTAACATAAACTTGGCTTGCTGGATCTTCACCTACAAGTACAACGGCAAGGGTCGGTGTTTTATTAAATTTATTTTTAAAATCTTCAACTTTGATAGCGGTTTCAGCTCTGAGATCAGCTGCGATTTCTTTACCATCAATAATTTTTTTATCAGACATTTTTAGATTGGAATTCCCGCATAAAAAAACTCGAAAAGTAAGTTTCTAATAAAGTAAAGTATCAGTATCAGGACTACTGGTGATATATCAATCCCTCCTAAATTAGGAAGAAAATTTCTTATTGGGTTAAGAAGTGGATCTGTTAATCTTTTTGTTCCAAAATAAATAGCAATAATAATTCTATTCTGAGTGTTAAAAATACTCATAGCAATTAACCAACTGAATATGACATTAATGATTAATACCCACGTATAAAGATTTATAATTTGATCAACAAGAATTATGAGTGAGTTCATGATTTATCTCTAAGAAAATAATTATCTATAAAAGAGTCTAACCACATATTGATTTTTTTTCCATGACTAAGTCGTTGTTGCATTTGATAATGACGTTTTTGTGCACCTTTTTCTCTAAGCATATATCCTGCAAAATATAGCCACCTCAAGTGCATTTTAAGATTAACCTCAGGGTGAAATTGTATACCAACTGCATTTTTATAATTAAATGCTTGTTGAGGGAATGTTTCACCCAACGCTAAAATATCGCAAGATTTTGGTACAGTGAACCCTTCTTTATGCCATTGAAAAAAAGTTTTTTGGTTTTGAAAAATTTTATGACCGTCCCCTGTTGGCTTTATGTCATAAAAACCAATTTCGAATTGATGATCTTTAGCACGTTGAACAGTGCCTCCCAAATTTTTTGCAAGCATTTGTGCTCCCAGACAAATGCCAAGAAATGGCTTATTAGAAGATAATGCTTTTGAAATCCATTCAATTTCATACTTAATGTAATCTAAGTTATCATTAGCACTTGGAGGTCCTCCATAAATTACTGCAACGTCATGCTCGTTCATCGATTGAGGTAGCTTTTCTCCTATGACTGGTCTTTTCACATCAAGTTCGTACCCTCTTTCGCGTAATTTCATGCCTACGTCCCCAGTGCTGGATCGAGGCTGGTGTACAATCATTAATGCTTTTTTTGTTTTCATAGTCTCTAGAATGAAACTACATTGCGCTTAATCCACCATCAAGAACAATTTCTGTTCCCGTCATGAACTTGCTTTCGTCCGATGCCAAATACAAAATTGCATACGATACGTCGTCTGTGTCACCAATTTTATTCATTGGAATTTGGCGAGATAATTTTGCAACCGCATTTTCTTCACCGAAAGCTTGTTTCAAAGGATCGAGAATAGGAGTATCAACAAATGCTGGATGAACTGAATTACACCTAACATCATAACCTTTCTTCGCGCAGTAAAGCGCAACTGATTTACTAAGTAATCGAACGCCTGCTTTTGATGAGTTGTATGCAGCAGTATTCCAACCGGCAACGATTCCAGATATTGATGATAGGTTAATGATCGAACCTTGTCCTGATTTGCTCATTATTGGTACTACGTATTTGCACCCAAGAAATACGCTATCTAGATTTACCTGATGGACTTTTTTCCAGATTTCAAAATCTGTAGAGACAACATCTGCACCTAAACTTATTCCTGCACTATTTACTAAAACATTAATTTTACCAAAGTGATTTTCGGTATTTTCAATTACATTAATCCAAGAGTCTTCATTTGCAACATCGTGAGTCATAGTATTAAATTGTGTCTCACTATAATTAGAAAGTCTTTCAGGCGTGGAATTGATGACTTCTTCATTAATATCTGTCAGAAAAACTTTTGCTCCCTCATCCATGAGTTTCTGTGCTGCAGCAAAACCAAGTCCAGAAGCTGCGCCCGTAACTATTGCTACTTTATTTTCTACCCGGCCCATAGGAATTTAGAAAAACTGAACCATGTTTAAATCAACAGTGTAGTAAGTATCTTGTGACTGAGAGTCTACCGAAGCAAAATTGTCATAACATTCATCCATGCTATGCTTTCGGAAACCATCTTCCCCTGCTAGTAAAAATTCTTCACCACCAAGATATACTATTGAAGTATTACTTAATCGGTCTGATCGAACACAAGTCTCAACTGTTTTTTTTCTATAGAGATCTACAATGGTCACAGATCCACCATTACCACTGATTGCAATACGTCCATCATCCATCATAATAGCATTTGTTAAGCTATTTTTTGTTCCAATAAAGATATTATCAAATGCAAACAGCTTACAATCATCTTTGAAATATCCAGCCTCATAACATGCAATTGAGGTAAATTTTTCTGAGGGTACAATATCTTCAGGTCCATAACGCGTGATCAAAGTTAGATTTCCTGACATTCCTAAAAGCAAGGATTTGCCATCATCTACCTTTATTCCCGACCAATATGAGCCGTCGTATCCAGTAGACACGACAAGCCAATTTAAACCTTTATCATCTGAGACATAATATTTACCTATTTCACCAACTGCGTAAGCTTCACTCGCAGAAGATTTTCTCCAAGATTGTGAGTCGCCATAAGCATAGTTAAAATGAGGTTGGAAATCGTCATCATCCATGAATAAATAACCCCAGCTTTGTCCACCGTCTGTTGTTCTAAGTGATAATGCAAATGCGCCAATTGCTATTCCCTCGCCACTATCATACATGTGAATTGAAAGAAGAGGGGCGTCAAAGTCAATATCTTCATATTGCTTTATCCAACTTTTTCCAGAATCGTTTGAATGCAATATAGTGGCGTCATGACCTGTGGCCCAACATTCTTCTTTTGAAATACAGTCTATGTCTGTGAGTGTATTTGTAAAAGGAACACTCTCCGATTGAGTCCAGTTATCTCCGAGATCATCTGAATATATAATAATTCCATGTTCACCAACCGCATAAATGCGATCATCAACTCTTTCCATTGCGTTGATGAGAGCTTTTGAAGCCATTTCATTTATAGCAGCAAATCCAGTTGCGTAGTTAAAGTTACTAGCTACAACATTAGAAGAAAGCGAAAACAACGCAGCAAATATTAGAAAAAAATATCTCATAAGCCCTACTTAAAATAAAACCCGACTTAAAAGAAATCAAGTCGGGTTCTATAAAATACTTAAAGTATTTTAGATTTTTATCTTGCGTACCTTCTTAAGCCATCAGGTGTGTAAAAGCTTACAGCTTTTTCTTCACCATTATAGACAGTTGGCCTTGGAGATAGAGCTGGTCCAAATAAGTTAGTTCCAGAGTATGTTCTTGTTGCAAAGTCCATAGTGTACTCACCTTGAGGATTACAATCTGTATCACCTAAACCTGAACCGCCCATGTTGCCTTGCACTGTTGTTTGGTACATAGCTCTCATAAGGTCTTGATTATCGTCATAAGCATCGTGATAAACAAGCATGCCAGGTTGACCATCTAAGAAATAGAAAGTTCTTGAAGCGTAGAGGTGTCTTTGGCCAGGCTTTAAAGATGCGTGTACGATATGAACATCTCTTTCTTCAAATCTAACTACATCAGGATTTGGATGATATGGTGTGAACGTATCCTCAATGGCTGTTTCAGATATCATGTCATTGTTCATTGGAACAATCATCTTTTGCTTTCCTTCATATGTCCAATCGTATCTATCTTGTGCACCGTTAAATCCACCGTAAGAGTCAACTGTTACAATACCACCTCCAGCAGTAGTTAATGTATCATATGTTATATCAGGTGCCCTTCTAACTCGTCTTGTCGCCGGGCTGTACTGCCAAGCTTTACGAGGCTGCATATAACTGTCGATAAAGTCATGCACTAGGGTAACTGTACCTGCAGTTCTTGGTGGTCCAAGGTTTTTCTGCATGAACAATGCAAATAAATTTTTATCCGCATACATTGTTTTTGTATTTGGGTTAGGCGGAAAAGAAATTGATGTTTCTTGCTGTCCCTGTGTAATTGAGCCATCAGCTTTCACGTTAACTGAAGTCTGAATTCTATCAACTGCACTTACAGTACCAGCATACATACGATAATTCCAAACATAGTGTTGAGGATGTGACGGATCAGGGAAAGGTATCTGACCCGCATTAGGAAGTTCTAATCCCTCGTTATCGTTTATCATTGTACCATTGGTTTGACTGATTGCAGCAATATCAGGCGTTAAGGTACAGTCACCGCCATTCTCATAAACATCCATTCTGAACGTTTCTGGATAAGCAGAAAACATATTTAACATCCCTGGAGTAAGCATACTTGAATACTCAGATACATTATCTGCAGTCACTGAGTATTTTACGTGCCCATCAGCAAAGGCTGAAGTAGACAAAATCACAGATGATACGGCAGCGATTAGTAAATTTTTTAAGTTTATTTTATTCATTTTT
Organism: uncultured Pelagibacteraceae bacterium; assembly: GCA_902610585.1. GTDB lineage: Bacteria > Pseudomonadota > Alphaproteobacteria > Pelagibacterales > AG-422-B15 > CACNXQ01. The sequence continues at coordinate 36 of CACLWE010000001.1, read as the reverse complement.
TTTATCACCTTCCCTTGATTAAAATGCAACTGACAT